>NZ_LOPV01000581.1 GCF_001469865.1 Haloferax profundi | reverse complement strand
TGGCAGACTGAACGCATCTCTGTCTCGTGTGGCGTCGCACAAAATGTTCACACGAGGGAATGTGAACCGGCTCACTGAGACACAGACGCCGCCTCACGGCGACCTGCGCGTAACAGGAGGATACCAAGGGCGACGAACCAGACGATTTGGGTGAGGCCGAAGATACCCCCACCGATTTCACCGAGGGCTGGGATGGCCGAAAGGACGCCCGCTGTCCCGACCACGAGGCCGAAGTAGTTTACCAGTCGGTGGAGCGCTCGCGTCCGTAACGCGACGACGCTCACGAGTAACGTCCAGAGGCCGCCGACTATCTCGTTTCCGCCGCCCAATCCCTCGATGACCGGGCTGACTGCCAGCCAGACTGTGGTCGCTTGCGTCGGGTCTGTACTGTAGAGGTCGACGACGACGCCAATCGCGAGCGTGGCGACCATCCCGCTGGCGATAACCAGCCCGGCCCAAATCAGCCCGAATGCGGTCGTCGCCCGCATCAGTATCGGTGCGTCAGTCTTGAGACGCTCGTGAAGCGCCATTACAAGCGCAACCAAGACGATACCAAAGACTACGTAGATGAGCAGGTACATCGCGTACAGACTGGTCTCGTTTGCGACGAACAGTTCGATTTGTTGGAGTGGTCCGGCAACGCTCGCAAAATCGAGAATCAGGAGGAAGTACACGATGCCAGCCACGTAGATGGCTGCCTCAATCAGTGCGGCGAAACCCCCGACCGTCAGATAGTTCCACCGCTTCACTACCGGCGATTGATCGATTTCAGCCGTAGCTTGTCTCGTTGTTGATGCCATTATTTCTCGTCAGAATTGCATTGCCCGCTGAGGAGATAGCCGTATCGTACACGCTCTCGCACGGGAGAACGTCCCTCTTGACAATCACCCTGTGGTGTACCGGCCTGTGTGAATGCCGGTGTCTTGCACTCGTCGATGGGTGTGGCGACTCAGCGACCAACGTCGTGTCGTCCGCGCGACGAACAGAGACGTTCTCGTAGTAGACGTATCTTCCCGATGCGTGCATTGTCTTCAGGGTGGCGTCGACAACCCATCACCAACAGCGGAATTCAGGAGAGTCAATTCCCGCAGACAGCGTTCGAAAACGTGGTCTCGTCGGTCGTTAGAGGCCAGCGACGTCTTCGATGGCGTCGGTCAGTTCTTTGATGGACTCAACGTCGTGTTCACCCATGTGACCGATGCGGAACGTCTTCTCGCCGAGTGCCGACCCGTACCCGTTCG
>NZ_LOPV01000580.1 GCF_001469865.1 Haloferax profundi | reverse complement strand
CCGTGAAGTCGTACTTCTCGGAGACGCCCTCGATTGTCGCTGCGACGTCGATGCCCTGCGTGTTCTCGATGCAGGCGACGGTTTGCGATTCGTAGCCCTCCTCTGGGAACATGTCGAAGTGTTCGTACGCCCACTCTTGGGTGTACTCGGCCATCTCGCGGTGACGGTCACTTCGCCCTTTGTGTCCCTCTTCGAGCATGTACTTCATCTGCTTGCGGTAGGCGAGCATGATGGGAATCGCCGGCGTGGAGTGCGTCTGGCCCTTCCGGTCGTAGTAGTCGAACGCCCGTTGGAACCCACCGTACCACGAGGCAGAGTCTTTCGAGACTTCACGGTCGTACGCGTCGTCGCTGACGACACAGACCGCAACTCCCGGTGGCATCGCGAACGCCTTCTGGGACGACGCGAAGATGACGTCGATGTTGTGTTCGTCGATGTCGACGTAGTCGCCACCTAGTGCGGAGACGGCGTCGACGACGAAGTACGTGTCCGGGTACTCGGCGATGACGTCGCCAATCTCTTCGATTGGGTTGCGCACCCCCGTCGAACTCTCGTTCATCACACAGGACACCACGTCGTAGTGTTTGTCGCTCTGTTCGAGGTACTCACGGACGTCCTCGGGCTTGACTGCCTGTCCCCACTCGTATTCGAGTCGGTCGACGTTCTTGCCCAGTCGTTCGGCGACGTTGGCGTGGCGTTCGCTGAAACTCCCACAGGTCGTACAGAGGATGTTCTCGTCGACGAGGTTGAGCGTCGACGCCTCCCAGAACTCAGTTCCGGAGGCAGTGAGGACCATCAGGTTGTTGTCGGTTCCGAGGAACTCCTTCGTGTCCTCGACGATGGTCGTATAGAGGTCGGTCATCCGGTCCATCCGGTGGCCGAACATTGGTTGGCACATCTCCTGGATGACGTCGTCGCGGACTTCCGTCGGGCCGGGGATGTACAGTTTTTTCTCGGGATAGTCGTCTTTGTATTCGCGTTTCTCGGTCACGGAAACCACCTACGTACGCGCTACTGTGTAGCGAGGTGTGATGGTACTTTTGATTAGAACATACACGGGTCGTCGAGGTGACACGCCTCCGTTTCGTACGGTGATTTCGGTGACTCTCCGGTCTGGACCCCCTCACTCGGCTGGTCTGCTGATACGCAGGCTGAACAACCAGTCTCTGAGGGAGAGGCGTTCGCGTGGTCCTTCTCCCTCAGGGAACCGGTTTTCTGTCTGGCCGTAGTTGATGAGAGTCACGAGGAACACGCCGCCGATGGTGTTTCCGAGCAGCACCGGGACGGCGAATTCCCACAACCCCGTGGTGAGCGCGACGTTTCCGGTAAATACGAGGTAGAACACGTCGGCGGAACTCACGACGATGTGGTAGAGGCCGGACGCGGGAATCACGTAGATGACGAGGAAGACGAGCACCACGCGCGAGATGGAGTCTCTCACTGCGTGTTCGAGCCAAACGAGTCCTGCGACGAGCCACCCGGCGAACATCGCCTTGAACACGAGGTCCCACCACGGTGTCTCGATTCCCTGGAATCCGATGCCAATCGCCGCATCTGCTGCTGCCACCGAGAAGACCCCCGTGTTGGCGAGCACGAACGTGCCGACGACTGCGCCCGTGAGATTCCCGGCGAGCACACTCACCCAGACACGGAGGAGTGACGGAATGCTCGCGACGCGGGTCAACACGAGTGTCACCGGCGTGAGAGTATTCTCCGTGTAGAGTTGGTACCGCCCCATGATGATGTAGACGAACCCGAGCGGGTAGAGAAGTGGCGCGAGAAGCCCAGACGCGTCGGCTGGGAAGGCTGCTTTCCCCGTCGCATAGAGGAAGAACGTTATGGTAATCGCGAGTCCGGCGGCGAACCCGCTCACGTAGAGTTTCAGTGAGTCAGACTCGACTTCCTCGTCGGCGGTAGCGACGACACGCTGGAAGATTTCGTCGGTCGAAAAACGGTCGCCGACCGCTTCACCGGCAGACGGGGCACCACTCCGTGCACGGTCTGGTGACTGAACGGCATCGGCTCCGT
>NZ_LOPV01000579.1 GCF_001469865.1 Haloferax profundi | reverse complement strand
TTCTGCACCACGAGCACCCTCCGCGTCGGCCGGCGCCGAGTTTCCAGTCAGTGCATCGTGCCGCGCCCGCGAGAAGCGAGCGAGCCGGTAGAGGAGGTAGCTGAACACGGCAAACGCGAGCAGTTCGACGAGATACAACTCGGCGAGTTCGACGAGTGTCAACTGTTCGACGATGGCGCTCTGGGTCGCACTCAAGACTGCGAATGCGAGTACGAGGGTCACTGCTGGCATCGTCACGAGGACGAGGCCGAACGCCAGTGCCCACACACGCTCGTCTTCGAGTTGTTTTCGGACCATCAGCTCACCCCGCCCGACTGGGCAGCCGACTGTTTGTGACTCCGATAGGATGGTTGTCGTTCGTGTCCATAGCCATACTCTGTTCCCGCATGAACATAAAGAAGTGCTATTTTTTACCGATATGGTAATATAATGTTGAGATAGTACCAGTATGTGATTATAACGGGGTTCCGTTCGGCACCGCAGCGAATTGCGCTTCTGCGTCGCTCATCGAACGTTTCGCCTCGCTCGTCGGGGCCGACCCGCGACTGAACGACACCATCCAGTCGGCACTCGTCTTCCTGTTCGCAACGGTGGGAGTCGCACTGAGTGTCGTTCTCCTCGCCTCGTAACATACAGAATCATGCCCAAATCAATCGACACTACTGTAGCACCGAAATACGACTCCCTCGTCACGATGCTGCGCGACCGGTTCGACGACGACCTTCGGTGGGTCGCGCCGTTCGACACACCGACGTACAACTACACGGTCCACTACATCCGTCCGGACCTGAAAACCGACCTGTCGCCCCACGACTTCGACGTGGTCGTCCACCGGTCGATTGCGCTCTTCAGACGTCCGTACGTCGAAGAGGTCTACGCACATCTCGGGAACGTGAAATCGCTCGTCCTCGAACACGACCGAGCGGCGGGCAACGACATCGTGATTCCTGAGTTCACAGACGAGCGTCTCACCGCGTTGTTCTCAGAGGAGGCTGTGAATTGAACGGCCCGAAGACGCTGTTCGCAGTTCACGGTGAAGTGCCTCGCGAACAGACGTTCAGTCCCCTCCGAACCACAATGATTTCGGTACGTCGTCTCGAGGTGCGACTATGACTCTCAAGGGACTCGACGAACTCGACAGACGGATTCTCCACGAGCTCCAGCGAGACGCGAGACACGTCTCGTCTCGAGATATCGCCGAGCAAGTGGACGCGTCCCCGAGTACGGTGCGAAAACGCATCCAGCGACTCGAATCTGAAGGGATCATCACCGGATACCACGCGGCGGTCGACTACAAGAAAGCAGGCTATCAACTCTTCATGCAGATGGAGTGTACCGCAGAGATTCCTGTTCGAAGAGGCCTCTGTACCGATGCGCTCGATGTAGCAGGTGTCGTGGGTGTACGCGAACTCGCTACCGGGGAGAACAACGTCTTGGTGACGGCTATCGGAACGGATTCGACCGACCTCGCGCGAATCGCGCGAGAACTGAGTGACCTCGGACTTCGCGTCTCTGACGAAGACCTCATCCAGCGAGATGTGAGACGGCCGTTCTCGGAGTTCGACCCCGAGGACGAACCCTGATTTGATTTTGGTGGGTCGCACCACTGTGTGAGTTGGCCTCGCCAATTTCTGTTCGGTTCTCTGTCACTGGTCGTTCTCGACCGGGGGAACTGTCTCCGTAGCTGTGCAGCATAGATAATTCCCACGCGTGTGACACCGACGACGGGTTGGTCGATACCCACCGAAACGACCACTGAATTTACACGAACCGGTGCTGTTTGGTGACATATGCCGAACGACGGGTCTACGACAGGGGCACAGGAGGACGGGCAGGAAAGCAACTATTGGCGTTGTACGCCTCCGCTTCGAGCAGCAGCCCGACGAGTGTATCCGAACGGTGAATTCGAGTGGGCGAAGAGCCAACTCGACCAGTTCGGTGAAATCGTCGGAGCGGTCGTCAAAGAGAACTCCGACATCGTGGACGACCACGGACCGAAATTGCACACCTACGATGCATACGGCGAGGTCCAGAACGAAGTCGAGTACCACCCTGCACAGAGAGAGAACGAACGCCTCGTCTACGAGTCTGGTATCGTCGCCGACGCGTTTACGCCGCCGTCGGACCGTGACGAACCAGTTGGACTCATCCACACTCTGACGATGCAGTTGTTGCTCTCGTACGTCGACACTGGCCTCGTCTGTCCCGTCTCGATGACCGCTGGAGCAGCGCTCGTCTTGCGAAACCACGACACTGACGACCACCTAGACGACTACCAGTCCGCGCTCACCAGTCGTTCGTACGATTCTCTCGTCGAAGGGGCGATGTTTCTCACCGAAGAACAGGGTGGGAGCGACGTGGGAGCGACAGAAACCGTCGCAGAGCCGCTCGATAGCACTGACGACCCCTCCAGACGGTACGAACTGACGGGCGAGAAGTGGTTCTGTAGCAACATCGATGCAGATGGCACACTCGCACTCGCACGCCGACCTGACGCTCCGGAGGGAACGAGCGGACTCTCGCTGTTTCTCGTCCCCCACGAGACAGAAGATGGAACGCTCAACGACCAACTGTATCGTCGATTGAAAGACAAACTCGGGACGATTAGCGTGCCGACCGGCGAAGTCGAGTTCCGGGGTGCCGAGGCGTACCTCGTCGGCGAACCCGAACGAGGGTTCAGGTACATGGCGACGATGCTCAACTGGGAGCGTATCACGAACGCCGTCGGTGCTGTGGGGATTATGGGTCGCTCACTCGTCGAGAGCAAACGTAAAGCAACGAACCACGAGGCCTTCGGCAAGGAAATCAGAGCGTATCCGCTCATGAAGCGTGACCTCGTCGACATGGCAGTCGACTTCGAGGCAGCACTCGCGTTTACGATGGAGGCCGGAAAGTGGTTCGACCGGTACGAACGTGACCACGAGAACCGCGAAGCGTATCGGTTGATGCGCGTGTTGACGCCGGTTGCGAAGTACCGAACTGCACGGATGGCAGTCGACACTGCCTCCTACGCGATGGAGATTCAGGGTGGAAACGGCTACGTCAGCGACTTCGTCACCCACAGACTGTACCGCGACGCGCAAGTGCTTCCGATATGGGAGGGCACCTCGAACATCCTCTCGCTCGACCTGCTTCGGACGTTCGAGAAAGAAGCGGCCCACGAGGCCCTCGTGTCCCACGTCGATGCACTCCTCTCTACTGTCGACCACCCTGCCCTCGACGAACTCACTTCTGTCGTCGCCGACGAGTTCTCCACACTTCAAACCGCAATCGAGACACTCGCAGACGCGGACGACGACTACGCTCAACACGAGGCAAAACGACTCGCTGAGTACGTCTTCGACGTGGTCACTGCGAGTCTCTTGATGTCGAACGCACAGCGCGAACTCGACGAATCTGGGGACGCCAGAGCGGTACTCGTGGCAACGCACTTCGTCCAAACGACGCTTCGAGAACCAGACGGACGGGGTATCATCGACGGCGACGCACTCGCGCTGGCGCACTTCGACGCCATCGTCGACTACGAATCCGTCGACCCAGATTCGCTCGTGGACCGACACGCATAGTGGGACACGCCGCAGGGCCCGTTTGGACCTGCGCTCACCGACTGAACAGTTCGTCGAGATGTTCTGCGCCGTATCGAAGCGCCGTCTGGTCGGGAACTGTCACGATGTGGACTGCCTCGACGTATCCATCACGTTGTTTCGTAATGGCGCTCGCGAGGGTAGTCGGATTCACCTCAACCAGTTGATACCAAAGATTAAGTAAACCAATTCCCATTGACATATGCCGTTATCAGGGGCACACCACTGGCCTGGTCGACTCCGAAGAGTTGACCGGCCACCTTACGCTTCAGCTATCTTCTGACGGCCGGGACGCAAATGCGAAACGTCCGAGTCGTGGTTCGACCTGCGAACGAGACGAAAAGACGAAGGCGGGAGACGAGACAAGTGTGTGATACTTATTTCAGGGGTGGCTGAGGTTGTACACACATGGTCTCCCGACGAATTGGTGCCTTCCTTACCATCCTCGTCCTTCTGAGTGGGCTCTCTGTCGTGGCCGGTGAAACGATTACTTCGCCACCAACGATGACAGTGACAAACGAAGAC
>NZ_LOPV01000578.1 GCF_001469865.1 Haloferax profundi | reverse complement strand
GTGACAGCGTATACGACTGAAAGTTTGGAACGAGCGATGCTGTTGAATTTCGCAGTCACGACGAGCGATGGTGAACGGCGACTGGCCACACTCTCGCAGATGGTTTGGCCGCAAGACTTCCGGAACGTCACACTCGTCGACGATGGAATCCCGACTCGGAACGTCACCGTCGAACCCGGTGACGAGGAGACGATGACGGTCAAGGAGTGGACGCCGGGTAACGTTACTGTGTACGTGGTCGAAGACGTCGGCAACGACGAAACACACGAACAGACGGAAATCGAGGCGTGTACTCGTCGCGACCAAGTGCATACGCTTACCCTCGAAGAACGTGGTTCGGGTGGGTCGTCTCTGTGTGCACCTCGCTTCGGTTGGCTGATCGCCTGATACGAAGTAGAACGCCGTCACGGGTTTGGTGCGAGACAGGGACTCTCTTCGGCCAGTTTCGGGACGCGTCACCGATTGCTTCGACGTTCGAGCACCACGGCGAGTGAAACCGAGTGTATCGGTGCAACGAGGGTGGTACTCAGGAACCCACCGACGAGTGGCACTTGAGCGAGCACCCAGTATCCCAGTCCGAAGAGAATGACGAGTGAGAGGAGTGGCCAAAATGCACCCGTAGAAGCTTGGACACTGTGTTTGAGCGCGGCGAATACGCCATCTCCTCGAACGAGGAATCCGGGGAATAAGAACCCCCGAACAGAGACGAGTGAGACGACGACGAGTCCTAAGAGTGCGAGTGGGAGACTACTGAGTGTCACGGACGTCGGCCCGAATAGTACGGGAATCGAACCGAGCACGAAGAAGACGACTAGATACCTGCTGAGCGACCCGAGACGCTGCTCAGCATCTATCGACCGGGAAATCGTCACCCACCCGGCGAATCCGACTGCTATGAATACCAGAAACTCGAGGGTAATCGCCCCGAGAGCGTACGGGATTTCCAGGTCGACGAGCGCACTCGATTCTCTGACCGTTCGCGCGGGTCCA
>NZ_LOPV01000577.1 GCF_001469865.1 Haloferax profundi | reverse complement strand
GAAAAACGAGTATTGAACACTGACCGTCCTGTCGAGCCATTCAGGCCGACTTACCGGGATGGGGTCCCACACTCTGATGGCATCTGCGAGGCCGACGACGAACCCAGCAACCACGAATGGCAGGACGAGGACTGGGTCGCGTCGGATGCGCTTTCGCGCGCGCTCGAGTATCGTTCCGAATGACATCGGTCTTGGGCTTGCTCGTGATGGCTCGGAATCCTCTTTCGGTTGTGCACGTCTTCCAGCCATCAGTTTGCTTCCCTGAGTGCGACGACTCGTCTGCGATTTGCTGCGTAGAGAACCCCGTCGCCGACGATTGGCGTCGAGAGCGGCACCTGTGACGGCCGATATTCGAACAACGTGTCCCCGGATGCAGCGTCGATGCCAACCAACGAATACCCTGCCTCGACTGCGTACACGGTTCCGTCCGCGACGATGGGTGCTGATGGACCCTCGAACGGAATCGTCCAGCGCTGTCGACCTGTCTCGATGTCGATGGCGTGCAACGAGTCTCGCTCGTTGGCGACGAAGATGGTTCCGTTCGCGACTGCCGGTGTGCTTTCGGTCGCATTCCCGTCCGTCGAATACTGCCACACCACAGACCCATCTGTCGGGT
>NZ_LOPV01000576.1 GCF_001469865.1 Haloferax profundi | reverse complement strand
GCTGCTGCTTGCTTGGGCCAGTTCGTGGTGAATACGAGGCCGTCTCTCACAGCAGGTCTGTTGATGTCGGCACTAACCGCGTCGTCTTTGTGGTGTGTTCTCCGCCAGATGACCTGCCCGTCGTTCGGGTCGAGTGCAGCGATAGAATTTGTCCCGGGGAGTGCCGTGTAAATCCGCCCCTCGGCAGTGACCGGTGTGTCTGCCTTCGCAGGGCCGAAGAACCCACCTCCTGCTGTTCGAGGTCCAGTCCATCGT
>NZ_LOPV01000575.1 GCF_001469865.1 Haloferax profundi | reverse complement strand
TCGAGTAACGGGATAGTGTACCCACCATCGGCGTTCAATCCGAAGACGCCCGATGGTGCAGTCACTGCGAGTGTGTCAGTTTCGTAGACCGATGCCGGTGCGAATGCAGGCGTCGATTGATACGGCCCGGTGTGTCCAAATTCTCGTTCGCCGGAGTTGCTATCGAGTGCGAGGAGTCCGTTTCCGACCGCGTAGAGGGTGTCACCACGTCGAACGAGCGATGAAGTCCCAAGAAACCAATCGGTAGCGTCGTGTGCCCACAGTATCTCGACGTCGTCTTTGGGGCCAGACGCTGTCGGATGGTGACCAGTTCCTGCCGGGTCGTATCGGCCCATCGGCCACTCGTATCGAGAGCCTTGAGAGGATTCGACACCGTCGGCGACGCTCGCACTACAGGTCACTCCTGTAATCGTGAACCCGAGCGTTTCGAGAAATCGTCGT
>NZ_LOPV01000574.1 GCF_001469865.1 Haloferax profundi | reverse complement strand
GTTGACTGACCTGAATGTTGGATGTATCGGTTACCCGACTGCCGTGCGTGACTCCCCTTCGTGTGCCCTCCGGGACGTTCCCGTTCACACAATCGCTTAAGTAATAGTATATAAAATACAAAAGAGATGTCTAACGAAGCACGCCTCGCCTCGCTCGAGATTCAAAACGTGGTCGCGTCGAGTGCAGTGGGCCAAGAACTGGACTTGGAGTCACTCTCGATGGACGTCGACGGGGCAGAGTTCAACCCCGACAACTTCCCTGGCCTCGTCTATCGGACACAAGAACCCCGCGCGGCAAATCTGATCTTCCGGTCTGGCAAAATCGTCTGTACGGGTGCAAGTAGCGTCGACGGAGTCAACCGTGCGTTAGAACAAGTGTTCGCAGAACTAGAGAGCCTCGGAATTCCTATCGACGACAGAGAAGAAGCGACGGTTCAGAACATCGTCTCGAGTGCCGACCTCGGAGTCTCTCTCAATTTGAACGCGCTCGCTATCGGTCTCGGTCTCGAAAACGTCG
>NZ_LOPV01000573.1 GCF_001469865.1 Haloferax profundi | reverse complement strand
GTCTACCGAATCGACGAGCCAAATGTGGTCGTTCTCCTGTTCGGGTCCGGGAAGATTGTCATCACTGGTGCGAAGAAAGTCGAATACGCGCGCGAGGCGATTCAGGTCGTGAGTGACGAAATCGATTCGCTTGGACTCCTCGGCTGAGAAAGGGGCAGGTTCCATCTCTCCCAGTATCTCTCTGGACGCCGACCAATAGGTGGTTACCGGACATTCAAGGGGACATCGATTGTGCTATCCCTGAATCCGTGTGGTATCTGAGGTTCGTGTTGGTCTCGATTGTTGGTTCGGCTATACCATTCTCAGCTCTACGGCCACAACCCCCGCGCCTCGTGTGCGTCTGCGATACGCGATAATGCGACAGTGTACGCTGCATCACGCCACGGAACGCCACGGGACTCGTGTTCGGCCTGCACCGTCTCCCATGCACGAATCATCTCCGTCTCGAGTTCGTCGTGAACACGTTCGAGTGACCACGCACGGCGGTTGATGTCTTGGAGCCACTCGAAGTAACTCACAGTCACGCCACCTGCGTTCGCGAGAATGTCTGGAACGACTGGGATTCCTCGGTCGGCAAAGATGGTGTCTGCGATACTCGTCGTAGGGCCATTTGCTCCCTCGACGATGAGATTTGCTCGAACGCTGTCTGCGTTCTCCCCGGTGAGCACGTTCCCTACTGCTGCTGGGATGAGCACGTCTACGTCGAGTTCGAGGAGTTCCTCGTTCGAGAGTGTCTCCGGTGCGTCGTACTTCAACACGGCTTCTGGTTCTTCTTCGTGTGTCGGTACGTCGTGGGTGTCGAGACCGTCTGGGTCGTAGATAGCGCCGTTCACGTCTGAGACGGCGACGACAGTCGCACCGTAACTATCGAGCAGCCGTGCTGCAGGAGCACCGACGGACCCGAATCCTTGGACTGCGACAGTCGTCTCTTCGATGTCCCAACTGAGATAGTCGATTGCCTCTCGGGCAATGATTGCAACCGAGCGTCCCGGCGCAGTCTCACGACCTTTGCTCCCGCCGATTATTGGCGGTTTGCCGGTCACGACACCGGGAATGGTCTCGCCTTCTTGCATCGAGTACGCGTCCATCACCCACGCCATGGTCTGTGGGTCGGTCCCCATGTCGGGTGCTGGGATGTCTTTCATCGGCCCAATTGTTGTCCGAAGTTCTTGCGTGAAGCGTCGGGTGAGACGCTCTTTCTCGTCGAGGCTCAACGCTTTTGGGTTGACTGCGACACCACCTTTTGCACCGCCGAATGGGAGGTCCATCACGGCGCACTTCCACGTCATCCACATGGACAGCCCGACACATTCGTCTCTGGTGACGTCTGGGTGGTACCGTAGACCACCCTTGTACGGGCCTCTGACACTATCGTGTTGGGCTCGATAGCCGGTGTACACCTCTACTGTCCCGTCGTCACGCTCGATTGGGACGGTCACTTCGTGGACCGTCGTCGGGTATCTGAGGCGTTCGACCACGTTCGGGTCGATTTCGAGGTGTTCGGCGGCCCGGTCGAGTTGTCTTCGCGCTGTTTCGAGGGCAGATTCCGGTACCGACGCCTGGGAAGGTGAGGAATCGGTTCCCTCTGAGTTGGGCGAACTCATTACTCGAGAGGTGTTCCGCGATTTCGCATCCGCCCACTACAGTCAGGGCATCTCCCCGGATTTTCGTCTTTGACGATGACCGTCCCACACTGAAAGCATTCGTACGGTTGGTCGCTGTCGGTGTCTGGTGTGACATCTCTCATAGCTAGTAGAACGAACCGACTACGTCGGTCACGCTCTGAAAATGGATACTAAGTGTTTTAGGGAGTATCTATTTGTTGAATGGTGAAGGGCTGTGCAAACATACACTTCAATATTCAACCCCAATATCGGGTATGCTACGTTACTGTTTGAACCCCCCTTTCGTCTAGGAGTGCAGAAAAGAGCTTACGTTGCACCGTTCGGACGTGCTGGTAGAATGCTGCCGGTGAAATACCGAGCATCGAAGCAACGTCCTCTCCTGTGTTCTCACGAGGACTTTCGAAGAACCCGCTGTAGTAGGCCGTCTGGAGAACCTCGAGTTGCCGTTCGGTCAGTTGCTCGAAGAACGTTGGACCAGCCATCTGTGTGGTCGATTGGTCGATATTGTGTTTCGACAGGAGTTCCGTCTCTCCGAACGTCCGCTGAAGAAGGTCAGTTACCCGCCGCAACTCGACACTCTCTGGAACGTCGACGACGATAGTCGTCAACGACGGTGTGACAGATGCACTCTGGAATAAGGCACCATGGTCGGCGAGTTCGAGGGCGATAAACGGTTGTGAGAGTCGAATTCTGAGAACTCCACTGGTCCCCTCGGACGAAATTCGTTGCACGTCGTCGATT
>NZ_LOPV01000572.1 GCF_001469865.1 Haloferax profundi | reverse complement strand
CGTTCGCGACTCTCTCGACTGTTTCGACGGGCGCATCTTCGACCGTGATGAATACGTAGGTACCCTCGGTAGTCTGCTGAACGCCACCTTGATACGAGACTGAACAACCCGTCTTCTCTGCGAGCCACGAGAAAACGAACGTCGGGTCGTCGACTGCAAATTCGAGGCGAGTCGAGGACGTCGTGAGGAGCGCATTCTTCCGTTCGAGTGCACTGGTCGCAGAGGCGATGGTTTCCCCGAGTTCGCCCAGAACTGCCTGTGTCGTTTCGTCGAACGCGTTCTGTGTATCAGCGTAGACTGTCAATACCCCGTAGAAAAATTCGTTGTACACCAGCGGGATACTCAGTACCGAGAGGAAATCACGAGAGAGTGCGTGTTTCCGCCACTCTTCTTCTCTGAGGTTCTCGGCAACGTTCGTGACCATAACCACCTCACGGGTCGTTGCTGCTCGTTCCGACGGTTCTGATTTGGATACTCTATTCTGTGCCATCACATTGTCTAGATACCCCCGTTCAGTACCAGACCACGCACGAGGCTCGGTGGTCCCAGACGCTGCATCAGAAGCTCCAATCCAGGCAAAATCGAATCTATCGTCAGCAGTCAACAATTCACAGACTGTGTGTTCTATCTCTTCTCGCGTCTCTGCTTGGACGAGCGCTTGGTCGATTGCTCGAATCGTCTCGTTGACTCGATTGAGTACGGTGAGTTGGTCGTTTCGGCGTTGGAGTTCACGGTCCTGTTCTCGTAGTGTACTCTCGCGTGCGACCCTATCGAGTGCTGCCTCCGCAGTTGCAGCGAGTAAGTCGGCGAGTTCACGTGCAACGTCGTCGAAGACTCCTCTCTCGGTCGAACCAACGACGAATACCCCGTGTTCGCCCAATGGAATGTATGCAACACTTCGGAGAGATGTTGCCTGGTTTCTCAGCCTCGAGGCAGTGTGTACGTCGTCGAAAAAGAGCGATTCGTCCTCGACGAAGCTATAACTTGGAAGTGACTCTGCATCTGCACGCTCGGT
>NZ_LOPV01000571.1 GCF_001469865.1 Haloferax profundi | reverse complement strand
ACGGAGTGTTCGACGAATCGGGCGGCGTCTTCGGCCGTCTCGTGACGCAGTGCGTCGCGGACGAGGTGCCCGCGAGAGCGCTCACCGCCGCCGTCCACCTCGACCCAGCGGTTCGTGATGCCGACGAAGACACCTGCGTCGTTGTGGCCGACCCACGTACCTCCGGCCTCTGCATCGCGCGGGGCGACTATCGCAGGGCCATCGCCGTTTTCCCATCGCTGTGGCGGTTCAGCGGGCCTGTCGAGCAGTTCGTCGCGGTTGGCGGCGACGACGACGGGCGCATCTTCGAACACCTGCCACGCGAGGATGAGTGTACACACGACTGGAGGTAGGAACCCGGGGTGGAAAAATGTCTGTCCAGCGGTGGTGGCTACTCGTCGTCTTCGAACCGACTCAGGTCGCGCGACGCGAGTGCGACGTTCACGGCCGCGACGTTCTCCGGCACGTCGTGGACGCGGACGATGTCCGCCCCCCGGTCTGCCGCGATAGCCGTCCCGGCGATGGTGGCCGCGAGGTTGTCCCCCGTCTCTTCGCCGACGAGCGAGAACATCGACTTGTGCGAGTGACCGACGAGGACCGGACACCCGAGCGCCGACAACTCGTCGATGCGGCCGAGCAGTTCGAAGTTCTCGGCGTTGGACTTCCCGAACCCGAGGCCGGGGTCGACGATGACGTTGTGCCGCGGGATGCCCGCCTTCTCGGCGAGCAGGACGCGCTCTGTGAGTTCGTCGACGACGTCTTCGACAACGTCGTCGTAGTCGATTTCTTTGTCCGGAATCACTGGTGCGTCGATGCTGTGCATCACGATGACCGGCACGTCGCGTTCGGCCGCGAGGAAGCGCATCTCGGGGTCTTCGAGGCCGGTCACGTCGTTGAGGATGTCGGCACCGGCGTCGAGGGCCGCCTCGGCGACGGCGGCCTTTCGGGTATCGACCGAGACGAGTGCGTCGAGGTCCGAGATGGCCTCGATGACGGGCGTGACCCGACGAATCTCTTCGTCCACCGGGACTTCTTCAGCGCCCGGTCGGGTGCTTTCGCCGCCAACGTCGATGATGTCGACACCGGCGTCGACCATCGCCTGCGCCTGTGTGACGGCGGCGTCGATATCGTAGAACTGGCCCCCGTCGTGGAAACTGTCCGGCGTGACGTTGAGGATACCCATGACGGCGGTGCCCTCTTCCCACGGGTAGCCGTGCGATTCAGCTTCGTCGCCGATGTCGACGCTCCTCCGAATCTCTTCAGCGAGTTCGGAGAGGGCGTACGGTCGCTCTCGGAGGGCCACGGTCAAGCGTCGGAATTGCGCCAGCGTGGCCATCAGCACCACGTCTACGAGTTCACCGCCGTCACTGTGGCCCGAGACAGCGCACTCGCCACCGATGGCGAGGAGTTCTTCGCGGAGAATCGCTGCTTGGCGTCCCTGCACGCGGGTTCGAACCGTTCGGAAGACGCCCTTCTCGGCACGCTCCGCATCCGCGGACGCGACGTGTACTCGTTCGAGCGTCTCACGGGCGTCGTCCAGCGTCCGGTGGGTCTTCGGAATCATCGCCCGCGTCCACGTCGTCCGCGCCTCGGCGACGACGTAGAGTGACCCGACGACGAGGATACAGTCGTCGGCGTCGGCGTGTTTTCGTGCCTGCGTGAGTGCGGATGCGACTGCATCACCTGTGCGAACGTCGTCGATACCGGTTCGGTCGAAGACCGCAGCGAGGATTTCGGGGTCTTCGGCCCGGGAGATATCGGCGTGGCAGGTGACGACGGAAGAAACGTCGGGGAGTGCGTCCACCATCTCGCGGTGGTCTTTGTCGTGCATCGCGCCGTAGACGAGGTGCAAGTCGTCGTAGTCGAACTCGTCGAGGACCGTCGCCAACTGCGTACACGCGTCGGGATTGTGCGCGCCGTCGAGGACGACCATCGGGTCCGTCTCCATGACTTCGAATCGACCGGGCCAGTGAGCGTTTCGCATCCCGCGGTGAATCGCGTCACCAGAGATGTCCGGAGCGACCTGTCGCGCGAGTGCGACTGCGATACCAGCGTTTCGAGCCTGGTACGCCCCCAACAGTGGGATTCGGAGGTCGAGTGTCTCGTCGTCGGTTTCGACGGTGACGGCCGCCTCTTGGTGATTCACGCGCCCACCGTAGGTCGCCCGAACGTCGGCATCCGACACGTCGTCGCCGACAGTCAGCACGTCACCGACTTCGTCGCGGATGACGTCGAGGGCCTCGTCGGTCGCACCGGTCACGAGCGGTGCATCAGCGGGTGCGACGGCGGCTTTCGTCCGCGCAATCTCCTCGATAGTGTCGCCGAGGACCGCCGTGTGTTCCAGTGAGACGTTGGTGACGGCGCTGGCGATGGGGTCGACGACGCTCGTCGCGTCGAGTTCGCCACCCATGCCGACTTCGAGGACTGCCACGTCCACGTCCGCCTCCGCGAAATACCAGATGCCGAGTGCCGTCATCGTCTCGAAGAAGGTGAGCGGTTCGCCGTCGGCGGCACGTTCGACCAGATATGGTTTCGCTTCGGCGACGAACGCCGTCAGCGCGGACTCGGGTATCTTTCGGCCATCCACGCGGATGCGCTCGCGGATGTCGTCGAAGTGAGGCGAGGTGTAGAGCCCGACGCTCTGGCCCGATTCGCGGAGCGTCGACTCCAGCATCCGGGCGGTGCTTCCCTTTCCGTTCGACCCCGCGACCTGCACGAACGAGACTCCCTCGTGTGGGTCACCGAGATGAGAGAGTAACCGCTGAATCGACTCGGTCCCCGGCTTGACCTGGAAACGCCGGAGGTCGAAAAGGAAGTTCACCGCCTCGTGGTACTCCATACGCAAAAAACCCGCACGGTGGGCTTAGGCCTAACGCTCCGTGGCCACCGTCTCGTCCCGCGTTACTCGTCGATGTGGACGACGAGAACCGGCCGCTTCGCGTTCTCGACGACGCGTTCGGTGACGCTGCCGAGCGACGTGAGTTTGTCACGCCCGGTCCGCCCGTGGGTCCCCATCACGACCACGTCGACGTCGTGTTCGTCGGCGTATTCGAGGATGACTCGGTGCGGCACGCCTTCTCGGACTGCCGTCGTCGTGTCGCACTTGTCTTTGCACTCCGCGGCGCACTTTTCGACGGCGTCGACGGCATCGTCTCGAAGCGCTTGGATGACGGCGTCCTGCTGGTCGCCGCCAGCGGCGAGGTAGACGCGCTGGTCGACGACTGAGAGGACGTGGACTGTCGAGTCGGCACCAGCGAGTTCGAGTGCGTGTTCGATTGCCTGCATCGTTCCCGGACTGCCGTCAGTCGGTACCAGAATATCCTCGTACATACCCATGTGTTCTCCTCGCCGACACTTGAAGCATCGCGTTGGTTCTAGAAATTGGGAACGGGGTTTGGTGTGAGGAGGGAGCGTGGGTTGAGTGGGCTGGCTTGAGGACGTGGGTTGGGAGGACTGGATTCAGAATGTGGATTGGGTGGACTGGCGTTAGAACGTGGTTTGGGTGGACTGGCTTGAGGAACTCGCTCGCGTTGCTCGCTCGTTCCTCAAGTCGCGTGAGACGCGCTTTGCGCGCCTCACTGACTTCAGACACTCTTGCGTTTCACTCAGTCGTGGCGGAAGCACCTCTGCCCGGTGAACACCATCGCAATCCCACGCTCGTCGCACGCCTCGATGACCTTCTCGTCGTTGACCGACCCACCGGGCTGGATGACCGCCTCGATACCCGCGTCTGCGGCCTTCTCGACGCCGTCCGGGAACGGGAAGAACGCGTCAGAGGCCATGATGGCACCCTGTGCGTCCTTGCCTTCGGCGTGTTCTTCCGCCTTCATCGCGGCGAGTTCGACCGCATCGACGCGGGAGACCTGTCCCATGCCGACGCCGACCGTCTCGGTCCCTTTGGCGAAGAGAATCCCGTTGGACTTCACGTGCTTCAGGACCTTCCACGCGAACAGCATCGTCTCTAACTGCTCGTCGGTCGGTTCCGTCTCCGTGACGACTTCCAGGTCGTCCAGCGTCGGCGTCCAGAGGTCTCGCTCCTGGACGAGTCGGCCGCCGACGAGGGCTTTCTCGGTGTAGGTCTCGGTTCGCTCGCCGAGTTCACCGACATCGAGGACGCGGAGGTTCTTCTTCTCGGTGAGGATGTCGAGGGCGGCGTCGGTGTAGCCCGGCGCGACGACGACTTCCTTGAACGAGTCGACGACGAGTTCGGCCGTCTCGGCGTCGCACTCGCGGTTGAGGGCGACGATGCCACCGAAGGCGCTCATCGGGTCCGTGGCGAGTGCGTCCGCGTAGGCCTCTGCGAGGGTGTCTGCGGTGGCACACCCGGCGGGGTTCGTGTGTTTGATGACCGCGGCGGCGGGTTCGTCGAACTCCTTGATGAGGTTCAGTGCGCCGTCGGCGTCGTTGTAGTTGTTGTACGAGAGGCCCTTCGCGCCCTCGTTGAGTTGGGGTGCACCGACGACGGAGGCTTCGTCACACGTCTCGTCTACGTAGACGGCGGCGTCCTGATGCGGGTTCTCGCCGTAGCGAAGCGTGTCGTAGCGGTCTTCGGAAGTGAGGCGACGTTCTGGGAGACCGGCATCCACGTCGCCCTCGATGGTGACGCCGTCGTCTTCGACCGTCACACGACCCTCGGCGAACCAGCGGACTGCGCGCGGATACGCCTTGAACTCGGCCTCGTAGAGGACACGGTTCTTCAGGGCGTCCTCGTCGTCGTCCGTGTAGACGGGGACTGCTTCCTGCGTCACGATTGGGCCGGCGTCGACTTCCTCGTTGACG
>NZ_LOPV01000570.1 GCF_001469865.1 Haloferax profundi | reverse complement strand
CCCGTTCCATCTCCGGTGACGTGGCCACCGGCCGCAGGTCGTTCGTCTCTGCGTCGAACAGATAGACACTGCTGGCCTCGAGATTCAAAACACCGTCAGTGTCGTCGATGACGTGTTGGGCAATCTCGTACTTGGTTTTTGCATATAGAAAGTCTCGTGCGGTCTCTTGGAGCGTCGCCAACGCCTCCTCGCGTTGCTTTCGTTTCGTGATATCACGGCAACTGTACAAGAGCGTCCCATCTTGAATCGACACTTCACGAACGTTGACTAACAGCGTGTGTTCTCGCCCAATTTTATCAGTCGCCGTACATTCGATGTTCTTCAAAACCCCTTTGGAGGCGAGCTCTTCCCGGTCGAAGAGGTCCTCCCCGAGGAGATTTTCTATCGGCCCTAAATCTCGGATTTCGTCTGCAGTGTAGC
>NZ_LOPV01000569.1 GCF_001469865.1 Haloferax profundi | reverse complement strand
ACGTTCGGGCACACGTAGGTGTACTCTCCTGCCTCATCGGTCATGAGGACGGTGTCTGTCATGTTGTTGAGTGTAACCCTGTGGAGTTCCTCTGACTGTCTGAGGTCACGCTCTAGGTCCACGCGTTCGGTAATGTCCACACCTTCGACGACGACAGAGACGAGTTCGCCACGGTCAGAGAACACAGGTCGTGCAGAGAGTTCGAGCACCTCGACAGCGTTCGTGGGGCTCCGTTCGATGACTGCGTTACCGAACCCACCATCCAGTGCCGTCTGGATAATCTGTCGAATGTCGTCACTCGTCTCGTCTTCGTCTGGCCACCACGGCAAGTCCCAAAATGACCGTCCGACGATGGACTCGGCGTCGAGACCCATCATAGATTGCGCAGTCTGGTTTGCTCGGGTGAGTGCACCCTCGGAACCGAGTATCCACGTTGCGGCCCGG
>NZ_LOPV01000568.1 GCF_001469865.1 Haloferax profundi | reverse complement strand
ACCCTCTCCGGCTCTATCGAACTAGACTCCTCAAAAGCGATATAGTCGTCAGCGCCGTGTCCGATGACTTCGCTCGCGAGTTGTTCGTCTCCCCGAGCAGTACAGAACACGATTGGAAGGGTTTGACTCTGTGCACGGACCTGTTTCACTAACTCCAGGCCCGTTGTCTCCCTAAGCTCGGAGTCGGTAACGATACAATCGACTGTGTTCGACCGAGTGAACTCTAGTGCATCCACGACAGTTTGGACTGTTTTGACAGTAACGTTGGACGTGGAACCCAGCGATTCTGTGACTGGTTGAATCCACTCCGATGACCCGACGAGGAGGACCAGTGTGGACGCTAGACTGCTAGTGGATGTGCCCATGTACGTCCACTAATCTTCGACTGCGGTTCAAAATACCGACACCATCTCCGAGGAGCACGTGCCGGATTCAGTCGACGTGAAAACAGCGTAGCTGGTGTACGTCCGGTGATGGAGGGCCGACTTTACACCAGAGGACGAGTGTCGTTGACCCCCATTCATCGTGAATACTACTTTACGACTTCCACCCGTACGTTCCACTCGTCTTGACCCGAACCAGTGTCGCCGTTGTCGTGGTTGCCACCCTCCTCGCACTCTCTTCAG
>NZ_LOPV01000567.1 GCF_001469865.1 Haloferax profundi | reverse complement strand
GAACGACACTGTCGAGAACGTCACCATCCAGAACGTGACCGTGACCGACTGGAACCAGGCCGTGTCAGTCCGACACGCCGAGGACGTAGCAGTCCGCAACGTCACCCTTGTCCACAACGCCTTCGGGATGGAGGTCAAACAGTCCGGGCGGGTCAACCTGACGCAGTCGACGGTGCGGGACAACTTGGTAGGGGTGTACGAAGACCGAGGAGGAGACGAGATGATACTCACAGGGACAGTGTTCGAAGAAAACTACGCCGGGGATGTCGTCTCAGATACAGACAGACCACGGCGTCAGAACCCCGACTTGGGGACAAACCGGTCTCGACTGCTACTCGGGTAAATTGGACCACGCCGGTCAGTCACCGTATACTTCTGTTTTGATAGGCTTGGCCCATCGGGGCCATTCGCGGCGCTCTTCGCCATCGAAGTCGGCGTCTCCGGACATCGCTTTGAGGCTCTGTGCGTCTTCGATACTCCACACTGCACCGTCTTCGTGGAACACCCCGTTCAACACGCCCATCTGTCGTTGTGACGAGAAGTACGCCGGTTGGAGCATCAGCGACCAGAAGAAGTTGCTCACCCCCAGTTCGGTGAGTATCGGAGCCACGGAGGCATAGTTCGGCGTCCGCTGGTCCCTCGGTTGAGTATTGTGGAACCCCGGTACCGACCGGACTCGTTGCCACTCGGTCAACATCACAGGTTGCGAGAGGACGTCGTCGAGCGACTGGACGCGTTGGACCGCGTTGCGGAACGTCGACTGACTCGGCGGAAAGTTGTAGTGAAACTGGAACAGGTCGAGACCCCACTTCGCGTAGGTCGAATTCTTCGACATACTCGTCGAACCCACTGTGAGTGGGACGCTTCCGCGCATCTCTTGCATCGTCTCGTACATCGACTTCGAGAACTCGATGCGTCGTTTGTTCCACCCTGGTTCGTTGATGAGTTCGATGGCGAGGAGTCTCTCGTCGTCTGCATACCGGTTCATGAACCACCGAACGAACTCTCGTGTCTCTTCCCAGCGGTCTTTCGACTGTAGAATCTCCTTCGATGGCGACGCCACGCCAGTCGCCGTCATCAG
>NZ_LOPV01000566.1 GCF_001469865.1 Haloferax profundi | reverse complement strand
TTCCCTCGAACAGACCGACGAGGGGTTTGATATCGTAGTCGTCGCTCGTCTGGAGGAAGTCTTCGAACGCCGATTCGAACGCTTCGGGGTCTTCTCGCCAGAACTCGTAGCTACCCCACGTCCGAATTGCGTTCAAGTTAAGTCGTGTGGCGTACCCGAGGTCACGCTCGGTGACAGCAGGGTCGTAGTCGCGCCACATCTGGTAGAAGTTGAACGCTCGTGCAGGGATGTAGATGGCTCCACGGACGCTGACTGGGGCGTCGCTGTCGAGGTCGAGAGCCGAATTCACGTCAGTTTCGGGTGTCGTGGTCGGCGTCTCTGTACCCTCGTTGGTCGTGGTCGGTGGTCCGGTCGTCTCGGTACTTTCGTCGTCTTCAGAGGGTGGCCGCAGATTGATGGCTGCACAGCCAGTGGTCACGGCGATACCACTCGCAGCACACCACTGCAGGAACCCACGTCGGGTGCCTTGG
>NZ_LOPV01000565.1 GCF_001469865.1 Haloferax profundi | reverse complement strand
GGCTCGTCGAACGGCTCTGTTGGAGGGCGGCTGTACACCAGTACCGCCCACCGAGTTCGTGAGGGGTGGTCACTAGTGACATAGTCAAACAACGGCTTCCACCTAAAGAATTATTCCCGAAACCACCACTGTCACGATTGGAAGAAAGCGCCACTCTCGTCTCTTGTTGAAGAGAGCTCTAAGTGGCGGCCCCAATTGAAATTTTAAATAATTATGTATCCATGGTAACAAGTGGGTCGAACCAATGACTGCCGTAACACTCGACGTCGCAAAAGAACTGATTGCAACTGCTGAACAGAAGGCCGAGGAAATTGACGTTCCGATGTGCATCACAGTGATGGACGAGGGTGCGAATCTCGTCGCGTTCCACCGGATGGACGATGCACTCCTTGCCAGTATCGACATCGCACAAAACAAGGCCTACACCGCCGTCTCGCTAAAACTCGACACAGACACGGTCTGGGAACTCTCACAACCCGGTGAATCGTTGTACGGCATCGGCGAGACGAACGACGGGCGTATCATCACGTTCGGTGGCGGAATCCCCTTGGAGAGCAACGGGGATGTCGTCGGTGCAGTCGGCGTCTCTGGCGGCAGCGTCGAAGAAGACGTCACCGTCGCATCAGCAGCAGTCGAGAAGTTTGAATCGTTGTAGGACGTCGACGACTGTCTCACGACAGATCCACTTTCACACCTTTTCACAGCACAGAACGTCTGCTGACAAGCCGATAGCATCTGACGGGATGAAAATCAGAACGCGAGACGCGCGCACCGCTGTCTGTCGGAGACTCAGTCTGTCATGGAGGCACAATCCGGCCAATGTCTTGAGGGTTGACAACAATACACAATGTATGAACGACAATACCCAAAATCAGTCAAACGGACACCACCGTTCCGAAGCACACGGACACGGTGACCACACCCACGAAGCGGCCGACGAGTCTGTTCACGCCTCACACGAGGAACACGAAGCCAACGTCCACGCAACTGGTGAGGGGCACGGTGGCGACCACAGGGCACACACTGACCACACCGGCCACGAACAGATGTTTCGACGGCGGTTCTGGGTGTCGCTCGTCCTCTCGGTTCCCGTCATCTACTTCAGTGAGTTCATTCAGGGGGTCTTCGGCTACACTGCACCTGTGTTCCCCGGGAGCGCCTGGATTACCCCCGTCTTCTCGGTGATTATCTTCGCGTACGGTGGCGTTCCGTTCCTCTCGATGGCTCGGACCGAGGTCAAAAACCGCGAACCGGGGATGATGATGCTCATCTCGCTGGCAATCACCGTCGCATTCGTCTACTCCATCGCGAGTCTCTTCATCGAGGGAACGACGCCGTTCTTCTGGGAACTCGTTACGCTCATCGACGTCATGCTGCTGGGCCACTGGATGGAGATGCGGTCTGTTCGACAGGCATCCGGTGCACTCGACGAACTCGCGAAACTCATGCCTGACACTGCCGAACGCATCACCGAAAGTGGGGATACTGAGGAGGTTCCTGTCTCCAGCCTTTCTGAAGATGACGTCGTCCTCGTCCGACCGGGCGCATCAGTCCCCGCCGACGGCGAAGTCGTCGAGGGTGATTCGTCAGTAGACGAGTCGATGATTACCGGT
>NZ_LOPV01000564.1 GCF_001469865.1 Haloferax profundi | reverse complement strand
GTGTGACGAAGACCGGTGACGAGACGACACTGGCGGGTATCATGCGTCTCGTCGAAGACGCACAACAGTCGAAGTCGCGGACGCAGTTACTCGCGGACAAAGCAGCAGGATGGCTCTTCTACATCGCGCTATCCGTTGCAGGAATCACGGCCATCGCGTGGGTCATCGCAGTCGGGTTCGACATAGGCGTCCTCGAACGGGTCGTCACGGTTCTCGTCATCGCGTGCCCGCACGCACTCGGACTCGCCGTCCCTCTGGTCGTCGCCATCAACACCTCGACTGCGGCACAGAACGGGATGTTGATACGCGACCGTATCGCCATGGAAGAGGCTCGAAACCTCGACACGGTGATGTTCGACAAGACCGGGACGCT
>NZ_LOPV01000563.1 GCF_001469865.1 Haloferax profundi | reverse complement strand
GGCGAACAGGGTGTCGGGGCTGTCCACGTTGCTGGTGGCTGGACCGAGCAACGGGTCTTCGAAGTCGCCGCTGGTGTCGAAGGTGACTCAGAGCACATGATTGCTCGCGCTATCAGGAACGCTGCGGAAGAACGTGGTGTCTCGCGGGCAGCCGTCTCGAACTTCGAGAACCTCAGAGGTCTCGGTGTGAAGGCCACTGTCGAGGGTGAAACAGTCCACCTCGGTGGCCCTAACCTCGTCGAGCGACTGGGTATCGAACGTCCCGAGGAAATTGTCGCCTTCGCTGACGAAGCAGGGTCGAATGCACAAACCGTCATCTACCTCGTTCAGGACGAATCCAACATCGTGGCGGCGTTCGCGCTCGCAGACGTCATCCGGGAGGAGAGTCGCCGGGCTATCGACGCACTGCACGAGATGGGTATCGAAGTCGCGATGCTGACGGGAGACTCCGAAGACGTTGCGAAGGCCGTCGCCGAGGAACTCGGTATCGACCAGTACTTCGCAGAGGTGTTGCCAGAGGAGAAAGACTCCACGGTCGAACGACTCCAATCCGAGGGCAAACTCGTCGCGATGGTTGGCGACGGCGTCAACGACGCACCAGCCTTGACACGTGCTGACGTCGGCATCGCAATCGGGTCGGGGACGGATGTCGCGATCGAGTCCGGCGATATCATCCTCGTCGACAACAACCCACTGGACGTGGTCCGTCTCGTTCGCCTCTCGAAGGCGAGTTACCGCAAGATGCAGGAGAATCTCGTCTGGGCTACGGGATACAACGTCGTCGCCTTGCCGCTTGCTGCCGGGGTGTTGGCACCTATCGGTATCCTCCTGTCACCGGCTATCGGTGCGGTCTTCATGTCGCTGTCGACCATCATCGTCGCGGTAAACGCTCGACGGCTTCGAGGGGTCGACCTTTCAGCGTGAACAGATAGTCGCAAACGATGTAGCTCAGTTTTGATATAGCGATATTCAATATATCCTTAATCTCTCCGTATAGTACAGGATTTTGCTTGAACTCGTTGTCTGTGTGCGACAACGACATATCTAATCTAGTCAATCACCTAATGAATAGTCTGAATCTCACGAAACCGAGACACTCAGAACGACACACGAACCAGAGGTTCGGCTTCCAAAACAGCGGATGGAGAACTCGAGAACGACGAACACGCAGTTAGCACTATCTGTACTATGCCCTGTGGCCGCGGAACCCAGACCGCACACTCGACGGTTACTTTGGGTCCAATTCGACTGTGAGGTCGTTATCTACAGTCACGATGTAGTCCATGTACTCGAACCTGACTTCGACAGGACCATTGCGAAAGAGTTTGTCGAGTGCCTCTGGGCTAATGGAGTCGTAGAGGGATTGGTGTAGGTCTTTGACGTCGACACCTTCGCGCTCGGCGACGGCAGCGAGGACCGCCTCGGTCACAGTTTCCCCTGACATTCGACTTTACTCGTACATCCAAAATATGCTATTTCAATCGCCCGGTTTGCCCGCCATGATAAGTACGTCTCTCGCTGCCTCACTAGGAGACGCGTAATTTCACGGCATACGATTCCTCGTTATGCTGGATACGTCTCTCGATAACGTTCTTCCAAGAAACTGAGTGACGTTTGTCTGCGGTACGCAGGGTATCTCAGGTCACCAACTCCCGAG
>NZ_LOPV01000562.1 GCF_001469865.1 Haloferax profundi | reverse complement strand
ATATCGGTTCCTCCCGTGTACGAGAAGTGCGACGTAAGGTCCATCGTCGAGAGCATCCCGACGACACTTCCGTGTTCGTCAGTCACGGGGAGATGGTGGATACCGTGGATAATCATCTTGGCAGCAGCGTCGCGGACACTGTCCTGAGAGCCGATGGTCACGACCCGTTCAGTCATGTACTCTGAAACTGCTGTCTCTCCTCCCGTCCCACCCTCTGCGACGAACACTGCGAGGTCAGTATTCGTGAACACCCCAATCGGTTCGTCGTTCTCGTCGACGACCACGACCGACCCAATGTCCTCAGAAAGAAACAACTTCGCAGC
>NZ_LOPV01000561.1 GCF_001469865.1 Haloferax profundi | reverse complement strand
CGTGGACCGTACACCCGGTCGTCTTCACGCCGGCGTCGAGAACCTGCTCGTGGGCGTTCATCCCGGGGAACGACGGCAGAAGCGACGGGTGGACGTTGAGCGTCGTCGGTGCCGCGTCGAGGAACGTGGCGGTGAGGACGCGCATGTATCCGTCGAGACAGACGAGGTCGAAGTCGTAGTCGGAGAGGGTGTCGAGGATACGCTCTTCGTGTGATTCGCGGGACTCGTCGTCGTCGCGTTCGACGACTGCTGTCGGGATTCCGTGTTCGTCTGCCCAGTCGAGGATGGGTGCGTCGGCGTGGTTCGAGACGACGACGCCGAGTTCCGCTCCGCCTGGGGTGCTGTCGGCGATGTTGCGAAGGTTTCGTCCACGGTTGCTCGCGAGTCCGGCGATGGTGACCATGTGGAGAGGGCGTGTCGCGGGCCTCAAAGTGATTGCGGTCCTCACTCCTCAAAATATACTTAATTGTGTATAGGTCGTTCCTGAGTCCCGGATTGAGTACGCCACAATGTTCATACACGTGCCCATATTCGAGATTCTGTGCGAACGCGAACCCCCGGCGTTTAACCCATCCCACCGAGACGAGTCACCCATGACCGACGCCGACCGGAACGACCCGCTCTACGCGGTGTCCCCGCTCGACGGGCGCTACGCCTCTCGAACTGCACCACTCGCACCGCACGTGAGCGAGGCAGCACTCATGCGCGCTCGCGTGCAGGTAGAAGTGGAATATCTCGTCGCACTCGCCGACCTCGACGCGACACCGCTCGAACTCCCCGACCCCGAGCGAAGAGACCTTCGCGCACTCTACGAGGAGTTCGACGCCGACGACGCCGACCTCGTCAAGCGACTCGAAGTCGAAGGCGCGGCAGGCTACACCGCGACGAATCACGACGTGAAGGCCGTCGAGTACTTCATCCGAACCGAGACGCCCGAGTCCATCCACCCGTGGATTCACTTCGGCTTGACCTCCGAGGACGTAAACAACCTCTCGCACCGCCTCATGACGAAAGGTGCCGTCGAGGAGGTTCTCGTCCCCGAGATACGCGAGATGCGCGACGAACTCGTCGCCCTCGCACAGGAGTTCCGCGACGTGCCGATGCTCGCGCGAACCCACGGTCAACCCGCGACGCCGACGACGTTCGGCAAGGAAATGGCCGTCTACGCGTCCCGTCTGGGGCGCGCGCTGGCCCGCGTCGAGGCCGCGAACGACGCTCTCGCAGGCAAACTCGCCGGTGCGTCCGGAACCTACGCGGCTCACGTCGCCGCCTACCCCGACGTGGACTGGCGGGCGTTCTCCCGCGAGTTCGTCACGTCGCTCGGTCTGGAACACGTCCCACTCGCGACACAGGTCAACCCTTGTGACGACCTCGCGGCACTGTTCGACGCGTTCCGCGGCGTCAACAACGTCGTCGTGGACTTAGACCTCGACGCGTGGCTCTACATCTCGGATCGCTACCTCGGCCAAGAGACCGTCGAGGGAGAGACGGGGTCGTCGACGATGCCGCACAAAGTCAACCCAATCGACTTCGAGAACTCCGAGGGCAACCTCTCGAAGGCGAACTCGGACCTGACGTTCCTCGCAGACTACGTCACGACGTCGCGTCTCCAGCGCGACCTGTCGGACTCCACGGTCAAACGGAACATCGGCGCGGCGTTCGCCCACTGCCTCATCGGCTACAAGAAGACGCAGACCGGCCTCGGAAAGGTCGTCCCGAACGAACACGTCATGCGCGAGGAACTGGACAATATGCCGGCAATCATCGGCGAGGCAGTCCAGACGATTCTCCGCCGCGAGGGTGACACGCAGGCCTACGAACGCGTGAAAGAACTCACGCGCGGTCGTGAAGTGACGCTCTCGGACTTCCACGACCTGTTCGAAGACCTCGACGTAGACGAGACGACGCGCGAGGAACTGCTCGCGCTCACGCCCGCGACGTACGTCGGTCTGGCGGACGAACTCGTCGGCGACGTAGACGAATAACGTTCGTCGGTCCGTCAGTGGGGACTGACGGTGTCGAGAGACGAGATTCGTCTGGCCATATCGGCGACTGAGAACACAGGCTCACGGCTCTTTTTCGGGACACTTCGGTGACAGACGCGACACTCACAGCGGTTCGATAGTCAGGAGAAATACCGCCGTCAGAGGCCGATGGGCACGGAATCAGCCTCGAAGCGGTATGGGCACGGGTTCGGTGAACGCCGGCACGGATGGGCTGGATAGGCTGGTCCGTTCGTGACGGTTCGTCATGGGCTGGTAAGACGACACAGGGCGCTCACCGTGATTAATTATTTACTCAGCATAGAATAAGTCTTTTGGTGGGGTGGTGCGTTGGTGGGGATATGAAAGCAATCGTCGTCAAGCGCGGGGAAGACGAACCGGTCGTCATCGACAAGCCACGACCGGAACCGGAATCCGGGGAAGCACTCGTCCGGACGCTTCGCGTCGGTGTCGACGGGACCGACCACGAGGTCATCGCCGGTGGGCACGGGGGATTTCCCGAAGGTGAAGACCACCTCGTCCTCGGGCACGAGGCGGTCGGTATCGTCGTCGACCCGAACGACACCGAGTTAGAAGAGGGAGATATCGTCGTCCCCACGGTCAGGCGACCACCGAAGTCTGGAACGAACGAGTTCTTCGAGCGCGACCAACCGGATATGGCACCCGACGGGATGTACGCCGAACGCGGCATCGTCGGCGAACACGGGTTCATGTCTGACTTCTTTACCAGCCCAGAAGAGTACCTCGTGCGCATCCCCCGCTCGCACGCCGAACTCGGCTTTCTCATCGAACCCATCTCTATCACCGAAAAGGCCCTCGAACTCGCGTACGCGAGTCGCTCGTCGTTCGACTGGGACCCGTCATCCGGACTCGTACTCGGAAACGGCAGTCTCGGTCTCCTGACGCTGGCGATGCTGAAGGTCGACGACAAGGCCTACGAACGACTCTACTGTCTCGGCCGACGGGACCGCCCCGACCCGACCATCGACATCATCGAGAAGTTGGGTGCGACGTACGTCGACTCTCGACGCACGCCCGTCGAGGACGTTCCTGACGAACACGAACAGATGGACTTCATCTACGAAGCGACAGGGTTCCCGAAACACGCGATTCAATCCGTTCAGGCCCTCGCTCCGAACGGTGTCGGTGCACTGCTGGGTGTCCCAAGTGACTGGGCGTTCGAAGTCGACGCCGGCGCGTTCCACCGCGAGATGGTCCTCCACAACAAAGCGCTCGTCGGAAGCGTCAACTCCCACGTGAAGCACTTCGAGGCGGCGACGGTGACGTTCACCAAGCTCCCCCGGTGGTTCCTCCGTGACCTCGTCACGGGAGTCTACCCGCTGTCGAACTTCGAAGAAGCGTTCGACGACGACGACACCACTATAAAAACCGCCATCGAATTCAGTAGCGTATGAAGAACGTCGACGACCTCATCGCCAGCGCGGCGGAGCTCGCGGACCGTGGTCTCTCGAAAGGCGAGATTGCCGACGAGTTGAACGTCTCCCGCGAAACCGCCAGTTGGCTTGTCGAACGAAGTGGTGCGGCCACCAAACCAAAACCCGCCGAGAAACCCGACGGCCCGGACGACATCCACGTCGACTGGAACGCCATCGGGAGCGGTGGGAAGCGCCTCACCTACGTCGGTCGCGCACTCGCCGACCTGCTCTTAGAGACGCACGAAGAAGCCGACGTTACCATCGGTATCGAGAAAGCGGGCGTCCCGCTCGCGACGAGTGTCTCGCGCGAACTCGAAACGTCGCTCGGTGCGTACTCCCCCGCGAAACACCAGTGGGACGAAGGCGACATCGAGGACTTAGGCGGCGGGTTCTCCCGGAACTTCGCCCCCGTCGACGGTCGCAAGTGCTTCATCGTCGACGATACCGTGACGAGCGGAACCACGCTGCGAGAGACGATAGAGTCGATTCGCGCGGAAGGCGGCGAACCGCTCGCGTGTGTCGTCATCGTCGACAAACAGGGCGTCGAGGAGATAGACGGCGTCCCCGTTTACTCGCTCATCAACGTCGTCCGCGTCGGCGAACAGTAATCCCGACCCGATAGCCGGTAGCGGACCTGGCCGACGGCCGACTGGTCGTCTGGCCGCCCACCACACGACGCAACTCCTTTGTCTGCCGGGCCGTTACGTAGGTCTATGACTTTCCAACCCGAGAGCATGGACCCAGAAGAAGTCCAGTCCCGTGTGACCGAGGCCATCGAGAACAACGACGTCGTCCTGTTCATGAAGGGTAACCGCTTGATGCCGCAGTGTGGGTACTCCGCGAAAGCGCTCGAACTTATCTCGCAGTACGTCGACGAGTTCGAGACGGTCGACGTGCTCCCCGCACTCCCGCACTACCGGGCGGCCCTCGACGACAAGAGTGGGTGGGAGACGATTCCCCAGACGTTCGTCGACGGTGAGTTCATCGGTGGCAGCGACATTCTCGAAGAACTCGACAACCGTGGCGAACTCGAAGCGACGCTGACCGGCGAGAACTAATCGGCTGACTACTCCGAGGTTAGGAACTCGTTTCTGCGCTAACCGGAAGGGGAGCCCATATAAGTCTTCGACTCGTACAGGCACACAGGTATCGCCAACCGCGTGCGCCCGCACCGTGGCTCTCGTCGATACCGAAGCCAACAATGTCAGGCCGCGTATATCGACTCCATTCGACGTTGGAACTGCCACTCGAAGACGTAATGGACTACTTCGAGAACGACCCTACACTCCCACCGGAGGTTGAAGATGTGGACATCACGCGCCGCAACAACACCCTCATCATCAAGGCCGTCTCTGCTGACGACAATCTCAGCAAGTACACCCCGACGGCACAACTGAAGGCGAGTGTAACCGAGAACCGTGTCTACGAAGAAGAGCCACCCCGAGCAGGAGCGCCGAGTTGGGGAGAAGAAGAAGAGGAGATTCCCTCGGAACTCGTCGAGTTCGCCTGTTTCAAAGGTGACCTCGAGACCGTACTCCAGAACACGGCGCTTCAGTACCCGATGTTCCTCGTCCTCCGAGAGATTGCGATGCTCTCGGAGAAAGGGACGCTGACCGCCATCACCGAAGAGAGCGACGAACTTCAGGCGACGCGCATCGTCGAAGGCGAAGTGCGCGCTGCGTCCGTCGAAGTCGTCGAGAACCCACAGCAGAACAGTTCGGCTGACAGCGGTGTCAACTGGCGCGACAACAAGTTCATCTCCTGAACTCGCCGTATCCTCTATCCCAGTCCGTCACACCACGATAGCCTGCGGCCCTACTCGTGTGTGGCGGTACCACGGACCATTCTATTCCTCGGTCAAAAAGCATTTACACGACCTAATTAGATGTAATTACGAACCATGTCGGAAGCCTTCCCAGACTACCTCGACGTCGACTACACCGACGGCGAGGGAGAGACGCCGGAAGATTACCCGAGCATCGAGGAGAAAATCGAGAAGGCCATCGAAGTCACGAGAGCCGGTCTCGAGCAGTACGAGAACCCTGCCGTCATGTGGACTGGCGGGAAGGACTCGACGCTCACGCTCTACTTCATCAAGGAAGTCGCCGAGCGCTACGACCTCGACGTTCCCCCGGCGGTCTTCATCGACCACTACCAGCACTTCGACGAAATCATGGACTTCGTCGAGCACTGGGCCGACGAGTGGGACCTCGACGTCATCTGGGCGCGCAACGAGGACGTCGGCAATTACGTCGACGAACACGGCCTCGAACCCGGTGACGACATCGACGTCTCGGAACTCTCCGAGCACAACCGACACCACATCCGCAACATCCTCGAGTACGAAGAGGACACGTTCCCCTTCCTCCTCGACACCTACGTCGGGAACCACCTGCTGAAGACCGTCGCGCTCAACGACACCCTCGAAGAGTACGACATCGACGGCGTCATCTCGGGCGTCCGCTGGGACGAACAGGAAGCCCGTGCCGACGAGACGTTCTTCAGTCCGCGTCACGACCCCGACATCTACCCACCGCACGACCGCATCCAACCCATCCTCCAGTTCGAAGAGAGCGCCGTCTGGGACGCCTTCTGGTACTTCGCCGTCCCCGACACGGTCGAGAACTACCCCGAAGACGGCTACGTCCCAGAGAGCGACGAAGACCTCCCCGAGGGCGTCTCGCAGGAAGACGTGCCCGTCTCGCCGAAGTACTTCGCTGGATTCCGCAGTCTCGGCAGCGAAGTCTCGACGGACAAGTCCGCCGAAGAACCGGCGTGGCTCCAGGACATGGCGAACACGACCGAGCGCGCAGGCCGCGCCCAGGACAAAGAGGACCTGATGGAGCGCCTGCGTGACCTCGGCTACATGTAGACACGAGGTTTTTCGCACTCGGGTCGCACTCCGTGCGACCACTCTCCCGAAAAACCTCGACTAAAAACTGCCGAGTGACTCGCTTCGCTCGCACTCGGTACAGCGTCTTGGAACAGGACGTTCTGACTCAATTTTTCGTGTCCTAACGCCCGGTAAGCGCCGCCTACCGTCTCGTTAGTCCGAAAACATAGATAACGCCTGCCGCCGATGCATCCATCATGGCTCTTCGGTTCCCCGACTATCTCAGCCTCGATTACAGCGAGGGTCGTGACGAGACTGCCGCAGCGTACCCCACGCTCGAAGACAAACTCGAAAAGGCGGCGTCTATCACCCGCACCGCACTCGAACAGTACGAGCGACCCGCAATCATGTGGACCGGTGGGAAAGACTCCACCGTCGTTCTCTACGTCGTCCGCGAAGTCGCCGCCGACCTCGGCGTGGACGTGCCGCCTGTCGTCTTCATCGACCACTTCGAACACTTCGACGAGACCGAGCAGTTCGTCCACGAGTGGACCGAGCGCTGGGACCTCGACCTCGTCGTCGCGCGCAACGAGGACTTCGCAGGGCGCGGCATGGCCCCCGGCGACGAAATCGCCGTCACCGACCTGAGCGACGAGACCCAACGTGAACTCGCGCGTCTCGGCTACGACGACGAGACCATCGTCCTCGACGCCGACACCTTCGAAGGCAACCACCTGTTGAAGACCGTCGCGCTCAACGACGTCATCACCGAGTACGAGTTCGACGGTATCTTCTCCGGCGTCCGCTGGGACGAACAGGAAGCCCGTGCCGACGAGACGTTCTTCAGCCCACGCCACGAGTCCGACAAGTACCCGCCACACGACCGCGTCCACACCATCCTCCAGTTCACCGAAGCGGACATCTGGGCAACGTTCTGGAACTACATCGTCCCCGACGCCGTCGAAGGCTACCCCGTGGGGCACGTCCCGCAGTCGTACGACGACCTCCCGGAGGGAATCGAACCCGCTGACCTCCCCGTCTCGCCGAAGTACTTCGAAGGCTACCGCTCGCTCGGCACCGAATCCGGGTCGGCGAAGGCCGAGGACCGCCCCGCGTGGGTGCAGGACCTCGCCGCGAGCAAGGAGCGCGAGGGACGCGCACAGGACAAAGAGAACCTGATGGCGCGCCTCCGCGACCTCGGCTACATGTAGCGACGGCGTTTTCCTCGTTCGGGTCGCACTCCACGCGACCGGTTACGGTGAGACTATCGCGTGAAACCCTCTGAGCGAGTCGCTCGGTACACTACCTGATGGCTCTGTCAAAAATATCGTGGTAGTGATATATTGTCGGAGCCGTGCTGAATATAGAGTGCGCATTCAGAACGGTGGTGGTGCTGAAAAAGGGATGCGCGTATCGACAACCGGTCTCAGTCTTCTGTGAGTCCGAGTTGCTCGAGGGCTTCCAGCTGGTTGAAGTAGACTCGGTGTTGTTGCACTTTCCCGTCTGCAATCTCGATTATTCCCATATACCGGAGTTCGACCTTCTTTCCGGTCGGGGGGATACCGTCGAACTCTCCCTCGTGTGTCATCGACAGCCGTCCTTCATACATCACCTTGTCTTCGCTGGAAAGCGTATCGAGAACCGTCACGTGAAAGTCTGGAAAGCCCGACACGATTCCACGCATGAACTGCTCCAGGCCGTCACGGCCACGGGCCACACCCCCGGGCGCAGCAGGGTCGTATATCACGAATGACTCCGAGACGAGGTCTGGTATCTTCGCGTACTCTCGTTCGTTCCACATGTTCGCGTACTCGCTGAGGAGTTGTTCGGTGTCTGTCGAGGCTTGTGCCATGGAAACCACACTACTATGTCGACGCCCATCGAGTTAATGTTAACTTCCTGATGATTTCGTACACTTACTCGATTGTACTATTCATTTATCCATCAGCGAAATTAATAGTTGTAAGATATTGAATAAGTCCTCTCTATTCAGCACGTAGTCTCTATCACATTTCGATGAGTTCGACAGAACCCATCTCCGAGAGACCCACAGAATCCACACCGTAGCGCCTATCTCTCTCAACACGGTATCGCACCCATGGCATCCGAGTGGGTCAGTCTCTTCTCGGGCGGCAAGGACTCCTCGTGGGCGCTCTACCGGGCGCTCGAAGAGGGGTTGAACGTCACCCGCCTGCTGACCGTCCACCCAAGCGACGACTCGTACATGTACCACGTCCCCGCGACCGACCTCACCGCACTCGCAGCGGAGAGCATCGGCATCGAACTCGTCGACGTCCACCCCGGCGATTTGGAAGCGACCGACGCAACCGATTCGGGCGAACAGGGAGACGCAGAACTCGAACCGCTCGAAGCGGCCATCTCCGACCTCCAATCCGAAATCGACCTCGCGGGGGTCACGGCGGGGGCTATCGAGAGCGAGTTCCAGACGAACCGGATTCAGGGGATGTGCGACCGTCTCGGCATCGACCTCTTCGCACCGCTCTGGCAGGAGGACCCCCGCGAACTCGGCGAGGCGATGATAGACGCCGGATTCGAAATCACGTTGATTCAGGTCGCCGCCCACGGCCTCGACGAGTCGTGGCTCGGTCGGACGCTCGACGAAGACGCCCTCGACGAACTCGCGGAACTCAACGAACAGTACGGCGTCCACATCCTCGGCGAGGGCGGCGAGTTCGAGACGTTCGTCACCGACGGCCCGCACATGGACCGCCCGATAGAACTCGAATACGAGACCGAGTGGGAAGGGACACACGGTCGACTCCGCATCACCGACGCGTATCTGGGCTGAGGTGACTATCCGAGGGTCGTCTCGAACACGCAGAAAAAGAACGCTGTTCTGCGAGTACGGGTGCGAGTGCGGCAGTCGGTCGCTACTGCCCGTTCGTCAAGCGCGAGTGTGCGCCGATGAGGGCGTTCGAGAGGTCGAGGTTCTCGATGTGCGTCTCCTCGTCGACGATAGAGTTCTTCAGGTCGGCGTTGCGGATGATTGCACCGGGGAAGACGACGGACTCTTCGAGACTGGAGTCTTCGACAGTCGCGTTCGCCATGACGTGGACGTTCTGTCCGAGTTCGGTGTTCGTCACCGTCGCCGTGTCGTGGACGAAGTTCTCGCCTTCGAGGTACCACGCCACCGCGTCGAGGTAACTCTGGGGCGTGCCGATGTCGAACCACGCGTCGTCGAAGGTGTACGCGAACACGTCGCCGTTCTGTTGAAGCCACTGCATGAACCAGCCCGGTTCGTCGGGGTTGTTGTCGCCCGAGAGGTACTCGTCGAACTTCGGGAGGTCTCCGGCGGGAATCGCGTAGCACGCGATGGAGACGAGCGTACTCTTCGGGTTCTCGGGTTTCTCTTGGAAGTTGACGACGCGGTCACCGTCGAGTTCGACGAGACCGTAGGACTTCGCACGGTCGAGGTCTTTCACGTCGTAGGCGGCCAGACACGGCGCTTCCTTCTCGTAGAAGAAGTCGACGAAGTCGGCGACGTCGAAACTGATGAGGTTGTCACCGGCGATGACGACGAGGTCCTCGTCGACTTCCTCGCGGTCGATGAGTTGGGCGAGTGCACCGACCACGCCGAACTTCTCGTCTTCGGCGCTGGTGTCTTCGACAGACAGCGTTGGTTTTTCGTACGGCGACTCCTCGATGTACGTCTCGAACGACTCTTCGAACCGCTCGTTCGTGCTCACGAACACCTCGGAGACCCTGTCGTCGGCTTCGAGGTCTTCGAAGATTGTGTCGATGACCGTCTGGTCACCGACTGGGAGAAACATCTTCGGTCGGTGTTTGGTGATCGGCCAGAGACGAGTTGCATACCCACCGGCAAGGACGACTGCCTTCATGTCCCTCAAATCCCACCACGTGGTCAAGGTCTTTTTGCATCCTCTCTATTTTGCTGACAGTTCGAAGCGCTCGCACGGCGGAAGGAATTTTCCCTTCGGATACTAACCTCGGCCCATGTCAGACCGGGAGTCTACCGCGACGACCCGCCAACGTATCGCCGACGCCCTCCGTGCCGACCCGGCGACTGCCTCCGAACTCTCGACGAACCTCGGCGTTCCGGCGTCGTCAGTCTACGGCCACCTCCAGCACGTCGCTCGCTCTGTTCAAACCGAGGACGACGAACAATTTCTCGTCGCCCCGCCCGAATGCCGAAACTGTGGATTCAGTGCCTTCGACGACCCGGTGAACTACCCCTCGCGGTGTCCCGAGTGTCGGAGCGAAGGTATCGAAGAAGCAGTCTTCAAAATCGGGTAGCGACCCGACTTACAGTTCGCCCAGTTCGTCGAGGAGCGTCTGTGCCCCTGCTGCCGACGACCCCGGACCGCGCGCCGTGATGAGGTCACCGTCGACGGTCACGCTCGTGTCGGCGTCGAGTTCGGCGTCCCAGACGCCACCGACGGCCTTCACTTCGTCTTCGACCCAGTAGGGCAACTTCCGACCGTCGGGCATCAGGTCGTCGTCGTCGACGATGCCTTCTTCCCACTCGTTCGGGAATCCGGTGACGTTCCGTCCGTCCACGAGGAACGACCCGTCCGCTTCGCGAGTGAACGCGAGGATACCGACGGCGTGGCAGACGACGAGGGCCTTACTCTCGCCACCGGCGACGGCCTGCAAGAGTGCCTGGCGAGCGTGTCGGTCCTGATTGACGTCCCATTCGGTCCCGTGACCGCCGGGGAAGACGACGGCGTCGTACTCGCGAGCGTCGACCCGTGCGAGTTTCTCGGGATTCTGGAGTCGTTCGTCGTTCTCGTGAACCTCCATCACGTGTTCGGCGAGTTCTTCGCCGACGTTCTCTGGGTCGACGGAACGTTCGTCGACGACGGGAACGCCGCCAGTCGGTGTGGCGACGGTGATATCGACACCGGCGTCGCTCAGCGTGGTCAGCGGTTCGATACACTCCTCGCCCCAGTAGCCATGCTCGCTTACGATAAAGAGTGCTGACGTCATCGAACCAGTGTACGGACTGCTCATAAATAGGCATCGGGGAGGCGGAAACCCCGTATGGGTTCTGCGTACCGAGACCGGTGTCGTCTCCAGTCAGTCGTCGTTCGCGGGCGGGTCGATGGGGACGCCCTCGTCGACGAGGTGACACGCGGCGGTCGACCCCTGCGGCGTCGATTCGAGCACTGGATGGGTTTGCTCGCAGACAGTGCTGAACGCATCGTCGAGCGTCCGGCGTGCCGCCTGGTCGTCGCCGGCGACGAGAGCGGAGAGACCGTTCGAGAGGATTGCGTCGGCGTCTGGGTCCGACAGCGTCGCTGGGATGTCGAACTCCCGCCGGAGTTCGCGTTTCACGGCGTCCTCTCCGACTTCTTCGGGTGTTTCTGCGTCCCCTTCTGCCACGAGGAACGTCCGAACGTCGTCGACGTCGACGTCATCGTCGATGCGCAGTCGTAAGTCGAGGACGCGACGCCACTCGGTCTGGTCGAGGTCGAACTGCTCGGGTTGGATGACCTCGGGACACCGGGTGTGGAACCGACACCCTGTTGGTGGGTTCGACGGACTCGGCACGTCGCCCGTGAGTTCGACACGCTGACCTCGCCGCGAGGGGTCCGGCGTCGGAATCGACGAGATGAGTGCCCGCGTGTAGGGGTGCTGCGGGTCTTCGAACAGCGTCTCCGTGTCGGCAACCTCGACGATTTCGCCGAGGTACATCACGGCCACACGGTCGCACACCTCGCGGACGACGCCCAGGTCGTGGCTGATGAACACGATAGCGAGTCCGAACTCGGCCTGCAACTCGCGCATCAGCGAGATAATCTCCGCTTGGATGGAGACGTCCAGCGCCGAGACGGGTTCGTCGGCGACGACGAGGTCCGGGTTGAGGACGAGCGCTCGCGCGAGTGCGATGCGCTGTTTCTGCCCGCCGGAGAACTCGTGTGGATAGCGGTCGAAGTCTGTCGCCGCCAGACCGACACGCTCCAGCAGGTTCTCGACGATTCGACGGCGACGACCCCGGTCACGCATCCCGTGGATGGCGAGAGGTTCGGCCACCGACTCGCCGACGCTCATCCGCGGGTCGAAACTCGACGACGGGTCTTGAAACATCATCTGAGCGCGGCGACGGAAGCGCTTCAGTTCGGTGTCGTCGTAGTCGGTGATGTCCTCGCCGTCGAAGACGACTGCGCCGCCAGTCGGGTCTTCCAACCTGAGGAGCGACGTCGCCGCCGTCGACTTGCCACACCCGGACTCACCGACGAGTCCCAGCGTCTCACCGGCGGCAACGTCGAACGAGATACCGTCGACTGCTTTCACCCGGCCGACTTCCGATTTGAGGACACCCTTCGTAATCGGGTAGTGCTTCGTGAGTTCCCGGACCGACAACAACGGGTCCGGACTCATCGGGCGTCACCCCCAGACGAGTCGTGTCCGTCGTCGGGGTCCGCCACCGCGGCGCCACCGTCGGCCACTCGTGATTCTGAGGCCGACCCACCACGAATCACCGACGAGTCGTACCCGGGACCGTAGTACACACACGCCGCCTCGTGGCCCGCGTCGACAGTGAGCGGTTCCGGGTGGTCGCCGGCTCGACAGTCAGCAGTCGCGTGCGGACACCGTGGGTGGAACCGACACCCTGCGGGTGGTCTCTTCGGGTCGGGGAGCGTGCCACCAATCGGCCGCATCGACTCTCCTTGGCCGGGGAGACAGTCGAGAAGTGCCTGCGTGTACGGATGCGACGGGCGGTCGAACACGTCGTAGACCGAACCGGTCTCCATCACTTTCCCCGCGTACATGACGACGACGCGGTCGGCGATTTCGGCGACGACACCCAGGTCGTGGGTGACGAAGACGATGCTCATGTCGAACTCGTCTTGTAAGTCGTGGAGGAGTCGGAGAATCTGCGCTTGAATCGTCACGTCGAGGGCCGTCGTCGGTTCGTCGGCGATGAGGAGGTCCGGGTCCGCCGACAGCGCCATCGCGATGACGACACGCTGTTTCATACCGCCAGAGAACTCGTGCGGATAATCGTCGATTCGAGCGGTCGCTTCCGGGATTCCAACCCGGTCGAGAAGGTCGATTGCGCGGTCACGCGCGGCCTGTTTCGACACGTCTCTGTGCAGGCGAATCGCTTCGACGATTTGCGCACCGACCGGATAGACCGGGTTGAGTGCGCTCTGTGGATTCTGGAAGACGTGTGCGATTCGACCGCCGCGGATGGATTCGAGGCGTTTCTCCGACGCGTCGGTCAGGTCTTCACCGTCGAACAGAATCTCGCCGTCCGCAATCTCTCCCGGCGGCATCGGGAGGAGTCTCGTGATGGACTCGCAGGCGACAGTCTTGCCGGACCCGGATTCACCGACGACACAGACCGTCTCACCGCGTTTCACGTCGAACGAGACGCCGTCGACGGCGCGGACGACCCCTTCGTCGGTGTTGAACTGGACGTGCAGGTTACGGACGGAGAGGAGTGGGTCGGTCATGCCTCACCCTCCGAACGCGGGTCGAGTGCGTCCCGCAACGCGTCGCCGACGAAGTTGAACGCGAGTACCGTGAAGAACAGGAACACGCCAGGGATAGTCGCAATCCACCACGCGCTATCGAGGTCACCGCGACCGGACGCGATGACTTGCCCCCACGACGGCGTCGACGGGTCGGTCAGACCGAGGAACGCGAACGTCGCTTCGAAGAGGATGAACGACGGGATGAGGAGCGTCGCCGCCGTGATGACCGTATTCGACACGTTCGGCATCAAGTGACGGCGAATTATCCACCCGTCCGACGCCCCGGCATTCTCGGCCGCGCGGATGTACGACTCTTCGCGGCGCTGGAGCGCTTCCGAGCGCACCAGTCGGGCGATGCCACCCCACCCGAGGAAGCCGAATATCGTGATGAGCAAGAAGAGACTCGGCTTGAACAGGTAGGTGACGATGAGGAACAAGAAGAACGTCGGGAACGTCTGCTGGATGTCGACGTAACGCATCAGCACTTCGTCGACGAGGCCAGAGAAGTACGCCGCCGAGGTTCCGACGGCAGTCCCGATACTCACGACGATGAGCATCGTGACCAGTCCGACTTGCATACTCACGCGCATCCCGAAGACCACGAGTTTGGCGATTCCCTTCCCGTCGCTCGTCGTCCCGAGCGGATACTGCCACGTCCCGTGGCACAGTCCGTCTGCACTCTGGCCGACACACGTCGTCGGGACAGTCGAATCGACGCTGAGAAACACTGGCGGTTGGTACGCCGCGAGGACGTTCAACTCTGGTTTCGCCAGCAGCAACGGTCCGAACGTCCCGACGACGAAGACGACGACGAGGTACACCGCGCTCACCACTGCGGCGCGGTTCTTCTTGAACCGTCGCCAGTAGTACGCCGTCAACCGACGATTCTCGACCAGTGGCCAGACGACGAAGAAGACGCCCACGAGGAGCGTGAGGACGAACAACCAGTTCGTCCCCGAGAGGATGGCATCGTCTGTCACGAACACGTCGTAGGCGACGGCGGCGACGTAGGCCAATGCAGTCACGACGAGCACCTGCGTCCGCCGCGGTAAGCCGAGTCCGCCGAGTTCGTCCCACTCCACGTCCTCGAATCGCTCGGATGCGCCCGTGTCAGGTTGCGTATCGGCCGCCATCAGCGGTCACCGTAGTCGATTCGTGGGTCCAACACGGTGTAGGCGATGTCCTGGACGAGGTTGCCGACGATTGCGATGAACACTGGAACGAGCGTCGTCGCCATGACGAGCGCCGTGTCCTGTTGGATGATGGCTCTGTAACTCAACAACCCGAGACCGGGAATCTGGAAGACCACCTCGGTGATGTACGCACCGGCGAAGAGCAAGCCGAGGATGTCGGCGACGAGGATGGTCATCAACGGCACCATCGCCGGTCTGAAGATGTGCCGGACGAGGACGCGCCAGTCGTTCGCGCCCTTCGCCCGCGCCGTCTTCACGAAGTCAGCGTGGACGTACTCCAGCGCTTCGGCGCGGGAGTACCGCATGTTTCCGGCGATTGCTCCCGTCGAGAGGACGACGACGGGTAAGATGAGTTGCTTCGCGTTCGCGAGTGTCCAGACGCCTCTTCCTGTCTGGTAGTAACTGGGCAACCACCCCAAGTCGACGGCGAACACGAGGATAAGCATGATACCGAACCAGAAGTTCGGGATGCTGATACCGAAGAACGCCGTGAACGTCCCGACGTAGTCGGTCAGAGTGTACTGGTGTGTCGCCGAGTAGAGGCCGATGGCGTACCCGAAGACGATGGAGATGAGCGTGGCGGGCACGGCGTACATCAACGAGTAGGGATACGCCGCCGCTATCGCGTCCATCACCGGTTGGTTGCGCGTGAACGACCACCCCCAGTTGAACGTCGCCATGTTGACCATGTAGTTCGAATAGCGCGTCAACAACGGTTCGTCGCGGCCGGTAATCTCGTCGAACGTCTCTCGCGCCTCGTCCACGTCGCCGCCTTCGGTGGCGGCCTGGAACGCGAAGGCTGTCTGGCCGTCACCGGGCGCGACGGCGAGGAGGCCGAAGGTAATCGTCAAGATGAGGTACGTCGCGACCACCGCCCACGCGACGCGGCGGGCGACGTACCAGTGCATACTCATCGGGGACCCTCCACCCTCACTCGAATCCGTAGTCGTTCGACAGGTTGTCGGCGAGTATCTGCTTGGCTTTCGCCGCGCCGTAGTTCTCGCCCACGCCGGTCTTTTCGACCTTCGAATCGTCGAACCACTCGGAGAACTCGGGTTGGTGCGTGTGGGCGACTTCGGCGTACCCACGGTCGATGTTCTCGACGATGGTCTGTTTGTTCACGCCCACAGAGAGTGCGTAGCGGACGTCGCGAGTCCGCAGTTGGTCCCACCCGTTCGCACGCTGGTTGTAGGCAAGAATCGAACAGAACGCGTTCGGTGTCTGGATGACTTTCGTCGATTCGAGGTCCTCGAACTTCTTGGCCTTCGCCGAGGGGATTCCCGTCGCACTGACTTCTCCCGTCTCGAACGCGGAGAGTCGCGTCGATTCCTCGCCGAACACCTGGTACTTGTACTCCTCGAAGTAGGGGGTTCCGTCGTACCCCTCCACGTCGCGGAGGTAGTAGTCGTCGTTGCGCGTGGCGACGAACACCGATTCGCGGTCCCAGCGCTCGAAGGTGTATGGCCCGAGGTTCCCGCCGTAGGTAATCTCTTGAATCTCCGTCGACTGGTTGAGTTGGTTCCCCCCGTCTTCCATGTCGCGGTACTGTTCGACGAGGCCCTTCGGGAGGCAGTACGCACCCCACATGATTGGCTTCAAGACGAACGCTGGGTCGACTTCGGGCAGTTGCACCTCGAAGCTCAGTTCGCCCGTCTTCTCCACCGGGATGGGGTCGCCGCCGCTGAACCAGTCGGACTGGTTCACGTCTCCCGCCCAGTTGTCTTCGGCCTGGTGGACTTCCTGGATGTAGTACACCCAGTCGTCGGCAGTCATCTGGCCGTAGTCTGCGCCCCACTGGAGGTTGTCGCGGAGGGTGAACTCGTAGTTCTGCTTGTCGTCGGTGTCGACGGACTCGACCCACAGGGGGACGACGTTGTTGTCGTTGTCGAGCGTGTACGCGCCGTCTAACGTGAGACCGAGGCGGTTGGCAGACGAGGTGTCGTTGATTCGGATGGGGTTGACCGTCTTCGCGTCCGTCCCCGCCCCGACGTTGTACGCGCCCGTGATAGACGGCGACGCGCCGGACTCACCGCGGAAGTACTGTTGGTAGTTGTAGCCGATACTCGGCCCGGCGTCGATACCCTGAATGTCCTGTTGGAACCCGTTGAGGTCGACCGAGAACTCGTAGAAGTTGACCGGTTGGTCGCGGCTGAGGACGCCGAACACGTTCGCGAGGATTGCCTGTCGCCTCGCGTCGTCCGTCTCTTTGGAGGCCTGGTCCAGCATCCCCGCGATATCCTCACTGGGCCGGTAGCCGTAGAAGTTGACCGTCGACTGCTGGCGTTTCTCTTCGCTCGTCCAGAACGGCCGAATCGCCGTCGGCGTCCGTGGGTACGAGTTGAATCCGATGCCGAGCATGAGGTCCCACTGCTCTTGACTCGTCGATTCGTCGCGCGGCCCCGCGTTGAACGAGGTTCGCTCCTCGCCGTCGTCTGGCGTGTAGGTGTTCTGGGCGTACTTCGACAGCATCGTGTTGAACGGAACGCCCGTCAACTCGACGGCGATACCCATCTTCCCGTACTCCTGTTGCATGAACTGCGCGATGGTCTTGGTCGTCTCGCTACCCGTGCTGTACACCATACTGAGCGAGACTTGTTCGCCGTCGGGACCGACCAACGTGTCGCCGAGGTCCGACGCAGGCGTCTCGGTCGAATCTGACCCACCACCACCGTCACCACTCTCGGTATCCGCCGTCGACGTGCCGTCGTCAGAGCCCTGGGTACACCCTGCGAGTCCGACGACTCCCCCTGCGCCGAGTGTTCGTAACAGTGACCGTCTATCGAAATGTAATTTGTTACCGGATGCCATGCGCTCATGTGATGCCCAGTTATGCAAATAGTCTTCGATTATTATAGAATTGACATGAACAGGGCGACGCCATCCACGTAAACGTCGCAACTGTTCAGTGGTTGGACACGACGTGAGAAGAACCGCGATTCGGTACCGCGTCGACCGGAGTCGCACGCATCGACTCCGTCTGTTAGACGACTGCTGACGAAGCAGTTTGTCGTCTTCAGTCGTCGCCGTGTTCGTCGACGATGACGACTTCGCCGTCTTCGACGGTCACGTTGATGAGTGTCTTGACGTGGTGTTCCGAGTCGTCGAGTTCGTTCGGGCCGGCTTTCTTGATGATGGCCACAGTGTCGACGACGTCGGCACCGATGTGGTCGAGGGCGTCGAGGACGGCCTTCATGGTGCCACCCGTCGAGAGCACGTCGTCGAGGACGAGGACGCGGTCGCCTTCGTTCACGTCGTTGATGAACATGTCTCCCTCGGAGTACCCGGTCTGCTGGTGGAGAGAGACCTCACCATCGAGACCGTACTCGCGCTTTCGGATGACGACGAGTGGGATGTCCGTCATGAGCGAGACGGCGGTCGAGATGTGGATGCCCATCGCCGCCGGGGTGACGATTTTGTCGACGTCTTCGAGGTCAGCCTTGCGGATGATCTTGATGACGATTTCACGGAGGAGTCCGGGTTTCAGCATCGGAACCCCGTCGCTAATCGGGTGCACGAAGTATTCGTAATCGCCTTTTTCGATGATTGGCGCGTCGAGAAGCGACTGCCGCAACTGGTCCATGTCGCCCGTTCCCCGGGTTAGGCATAAAATGTGGCGGTTCGCGGTCCGTCGGGTACGCAAACACACGATAGGCGGTACCGACTGTCACGCGACGACGGTAGCGTTCCGTCACGTATCGTAGCCACACCTCTCCGTTCGGACCCGCCGGTAAATCGGAACACCAGCGTTGCGACTCGCGGGTGCAGACAGTCCTCGGGGAGACTCCCCGAGGGTCGTTACATTCCGCCGAGAAGGTTCGACGCCGTCCGAACGAGTGGTTCGACCGGTTCGTCGGTGTCGACGAAGAGCAACATACCACGTCCCCCGCAGTACACCTGCAAGACACCGTGGTCGTCTCGCTCTTCGAATCGGTACTCGACGCTGTTTTGGACCGGACTGAGTCCCGAGAACAGTCCGCGTTCCATGAACTCCCTTCGTGTCTCTTCGGCGAGGTCACTCAGATGTGCGACGAGTTCGTCACGACTGCCGAACGATTCGCGAACTGACTCTCCCACGTGGAAGAGGTCGAACGCCGTCGCCCCGTAGACGGCGACCAGTGAGACAGCCCCCTCAGACGTCTCACGAATCGCGTCCATCGCGACGTCGCTCATTGGCCCCGGTCCGTTGACGGATGCCATCCGTGCCGGGTCGATTATCACGCGTTCCCCCCCACGCCCTGACGCTGCGCGTCTCCCTGCCCGGAGCGCGCGTCTGGACCTGTCATGAATTCCTGATTGTCAGATGTTGTTATAAATTTGGGGGTGGAATTCGTGGCGATGAAAATCGACCGAGTACTCATCGCCTCCCAGAAATCTCACCGGAGGTACTGTGACGTCGACGAACGTCTGAGCGCCAGCACCCGACCACAGTTACAACTACATCATGGCAACAAATTCACGCATACTCGGTGGAGCACGCGTGGGCCACGTCGTCGCCGAACGACTCGAAGAAGACTACGAACACGTCACCTTCGTCGATGAACACCAGTCCGCTGTCGAACGGGCCTCCCAAAGCGGCATCGACACGCAGAGTGCCGAATTTGAACGACAGACCGAAGTGCCCGATGGCGAGTTCGACGTCCCGATAGACTGCGGCACACGGGCCGGTCCAGAGGTCACGGGCCGCCCAACGCGTCTCCAGTGTCGAATCCGAGTGATGTCCCGCAATTGTGACCGACCTTTCGACTGCAAACCGGTGGGTTCGCCGACCGATAGCGGAAAGGGTTTTGCTTGGCTTTCGTAAGTGACTGATAGTACTTATGCGCCAGTATCGAAATTCGGTGAGAATTGTCCTGCAACGCCTCGGAGGTGGGTGATGTCCGAGTCCAGTGCACGCATTCTCGTTCCCGTCGGAGAGTCGTCGACCTTCCGGAATACCGTTGCGTACGCGGTCCGTGAAGCACGGCGAGTCGCCTCCGAAACGGGCGAAGAGGCGACGGTCCACTTCGTCTACCCGGTCCGTTGGCAACTCGTCGACGAGAGAGAACAGTCTGTCGCCGAGGAAGTCGCCGAGACACTCGACAAGGCCCGCGTCTGGGCGACTGACGACCTCGACTACGACGACGACGGCGAACTCGCCAGCGAGGACGTTCCTGTTTCGATTGAGACCGCGGTAATCGGTGAAGACAGGTACCTGTTTTCGCCCGGCGACTTCGCGACGGTCCTCCTGGACTACGCCGCTGACCGAGAACTCGACCGAATCATCGTCGACCCGGAGTACCGTCCGGGAGGAAGTGCACCGATGCTCCAACCGCTCGAACTCGAACTCGCTCGGTCTGACCTGCTCGTCGAGGAAGCGCCGGTCGAGCGCGTCGTCGAACGTAGCCGTCTTCCGAGTCGAGCGAACGTCTCGAAAGCGGTGACGATGTTCGCCGGTTCGTTCACGTTCTATCTCTTACTCGCCGGTGTCTTCGACACGTTCAACCTCGTGACCGGTGCAGTCTCCGCCGGTATCGTAACGGCGGTGTTTTCGCGCATCACGTTCGTGAACACACCGGATGCGTCCAGATTCGTCGTCCGGACCGTTCGGTTTCTCCTCTACGTCCCGTATCTCCTGTGGGAGATTCTGAAAGCCAACCTCTCTGTGGCCTACATCATCCTTCACCCGGACCTCCCCATCGAACCGGAGATGCAACGGTTCCGAGCGGCTATCTGGGGCGACCTGTCGGTGACGACGCTCGCCAACAGCATCACGCTCACGCCCGGTACCCTGACAGTCGACATGGAGCGAGACAGTTTAGTCATCCACTCGCTCACGCAATCGTCCCGCGACGGCCTCGAAGAGGGGGCGCTCGAACGCGCCGTCAGGTTCGTCTTCTACGGCCGGTCGGCAGCGCGCCTCCCGTCACCTGCCGAGCGCGGGGCGATTAGTTCGCTCCCGACGACGGACGACACGGAGGAGGACGCCTGATGGCACTCGAACAGATGTCGACGTTCGAGACACTCCTCCTCGGCGCTGCGGGAGCCTTCGCCGCGTTCGCAGTCGCCCTCCTCTACCGCGTGGTTCGCGGACCGACCATGGAAGACCGCGTCATCGCCATCAACGCCATCGGGACGAGTACGGTGGTCATTCTGGTGCTCGTGGCCGCGGCGCTCGACCTCCCGGGCTACCTCGACATCGCACTCGTCTACGCACTGTTGAACTTCCTGGCGAGTATCGCCATCTCCAAGTTCATCGTCGAACGCGGGGGGGTGCTCTGAGATGACGCCGCTGGAATACGCCGTCGTCGGTCTCGTCCTCGTCGGACTGTTCTTCAGTTTCGTCGCAGTCGTCGGCATCATCCGTCTGCCCGACCTCTACACCCGCGCCCACGCGACGTCGAAGAGCGATACGCTCGGGACGGTGCTCTCGCTCGGTGGCGTCGCCCTGCTGTTCGGCGCGGAGGTCTCCGGTGTGAAGACCGTCCTCCTCCTGTTGTTTATGTTGATTACCAACCCCACGGCAGCCCACGCCATCGCACGGGCGGCCCACGACCAAGGCATCGAACCGTGGACGAAAAGCGACGAGGAGGGTGAGTGACGTGCAGCTTCCAGTCATCGCGATATTGCTCACCTTCGTCGTCTGTGCGGCACTCGCGGCCGCGTTCCTCCGTGACATCCTCAGCGCGATAATCGCGTTCGCAGGGTTCAGTTTTGGCGTCTCAATCGTCTACATCCTCCTGCGTGCACCCGACGTGGCACTCACCGAGGCCGCAGTTGGGGCCGGCGTCACGACGGTCCTGTTCCTCCTGACCATCGTTCGGACGGTCCGCCCCGGCGGCGACCGCCTCTTCGAACGAATCAAGGTGGTTCCTGCGCTTCTCGCCACCGGCCTCGTCGCCGTGTTGCTCACGACGATGCGGTCGCTCCCACGCGTCGGTGACCCCAACTCGCCGGTCGCGACCTCTGAGATAACCCGGTACTACCTCGAAAACGCGTACCCCCAGACCGAGGTCGAAAACGTCGTCACGGCCATCTTGGCCGCCTACCGTGGGTTCGACACGCTCGGTGAAGCAGCGGTGGTCTTGGCCGCCGGCGTCGCCGTGCTGGTCGTCCTCCGCAAGGAGGTGTACGTATGAGCTCGGTCGACCGCCCCGTCCGCGCGTACGTCGAAAGTACCATCATCATGACGACGGCCCGAATCGTCAGTCCGTTCGTGTTTACTTTCGGACTGTTCGTCATGTTCCACGGGGCGGAGTCCGCTGGCGGAGGGTTCCAGGGTGGTGCCATCGTCGCGTCGAGCATCATCGTGGTCGCGTTCGCGTTCGGTATCGAGCCGACGCGACAGTGGCTCGACGATAGCATCTTCCGACTCCTCATCGCTGGCGGTGCCGCCGCCTTCGCGCTCATCGGTCTCGGGGCCATGGCGCTCGGCGGCGCGTTCCTCGAGTACGCCGTCTACAACATCAGCCACGGCGTGAAGTATGGTATCGAACTCGTCGAACTCGGTATCGGGGCCACCGTCGCCGGGGTCATCGTCTCGCTGTTCATGAACCTCGCCGCCGGGCTCACCAATGACGCCGACGGGGGTGACGAGACGTGATAGACCTCCTCACCACTCACTACAACTACGTCGTGAGTGTCCTCCTGTTCGGCATCGGCCTCTACGTCGTCATGGGGAGTGACAACCTCGTCAAAAAGGTCATCGGCATGAATATCTTCCAGGTCGGTATCTTCCTGTTTTTCGTCACCATCGGCTACGTCGACGGTGGCGTACCACCGGTCGTCGGACACGGACAGACGACGTTCGTAAGTCCGCTTCCACACGTCCTCATCCTGACGGCGATTGTCGTCGGGGTGAGTCTGACGGCCGTCGCACTCGCGCTCATCATCCGCATCTACAATGGCTACGGAACCCTCGACGAATCTGTCATCAAGGAGGTACAGGTAGATGACTGACGCGCTCGTTCTCCTCGTCGTCGTCCCTATCGTCGCGTCGTTGCTTCCGGTCCTCCTCGGGGGACGCTTCGACCGACTCGGGTGGTACGTCGCGGCCGCGATGGGCGTCGTCCACCTCGCCCTCTCTGCGACAGTGGCGGCGCTCGTCATCGACACGGGGCGAATCTCCTACGCAGTCGGCGGGTTCGAACCACCGTTCGGTATCGAACTCGTCGCCGACGGAATCTCGGCACCGCTCTTGGTGCTCGTCTCGCTGTCGACGCTCGGCGTGTTGGCCTACGCACGACGTGCAGGGCCGCACTCGAACGCGTTCTACAGCGAACTTTCACTGCTCACGGCGGGTATCTCCGGTGTCTTCGCCACTGCTGACGTGTTCAACCTCTACGTCTTCCTCGAGATTACCGGCCTCGCGACGTACGCACTCGTCGCCTGTGGTCGTTCCCCGAGAGCCGCGCTGGCGAGCCTCAAATATCTGTTCGTCGGTACCATCGGCGCGTCGCTGTACCTGCTGGGCGTCGGCTACCTCTACATCACGACCGGAACGCTGAACATGGCCGACCTCGCTGTCGCCATCGACTCGGTCGGCTACACGTCGCCGGCGGTGTTGGCGAGTTTCGGCCTCATCGTCACGGGGCTCTTGGTCAAAGTCGCACTCTTCCCGCTGCACACGTGGCAGCCTGGTGCGTACGCAGAGTCACCCGACACGGTCAGTGCGTACATCTCCGCGCTCGTGTCGACAGCGGCCGCGTACGCGCTGATTCGACTCATCTTCGGCGTCTACACGACCGGCTTCCTCGACGCTGTCCCGCTCGTGACGGACGTACTCGTCGCGCTTGCGTCGGTGAGCATCGTCGTCGGAGCGGCACTCGCCGTCATGCAGTCCGACCTCAAGCGAATGCTCGCGTACTCGTCGGTCTCACAGTTCGGTCTCATCATCGCCGCAATCGGTATCGCGAACGAGACGGCGCTCGTCGGCGCGGTGGTTCACCTCGTTGGCCACGCCGTGATGAAAGGCGGACTCTTCCTCGCCGTCGGAGTCTTCACCGTCGCGTTCGGCGTCCGCAACGTCGACGACTTCGCTGGACTCGCCGGGCGCGCCCCGGTCGTGAGTGCGGCGTTCGCGGTGCTCGCCTTCTCGATGGTCGGTATCCCGCCCGCCGTCGGGTTCGTCGGAAAGTGGAACATCGTCGTCGGCGCCGTCGAAGCGGGTAGGTGGTCGGTCGCTGTCGTCGTCGTGGTGAGTACGCTCCTCACGCTCGCGTACTTCGGTCGGGTGATAGAACGGATGTACTTCACCGCGCCCGCGACCCTCGGCGACACAGAGGGGGCCGCCGTCTCGACCGACGGCGGCGACAACGTCACCGAGGCGTCGGTCGGAATGCGCTCCGTCGTCGTTCTTGCGGCCGTCGGCACGGTCGTCCTCGGATTCGTCGGGTCTGAACTCATCAACGTCATCCAGCCGGCACTGGAGGCATATTTCTAATGACAGATATTCAGTCACTGCGACCGCTCGCGGCGGTGTTGTCCGCAGCGGTCGGTATCGTCGGAATCGTGGTATTGAGACGCAACCCAAACATCCGTGAGAGCGCCACGCTCCTCTCGGCAGCCTCGACGCTCGCAATCGTCGCGAGTATGGTTCCGGGTGTCATCGGGGGAACGACCTACGTCACCGACCTCGGGACGTTCGTCCCCGGCGTGCGGTTCGTCCTGCAAGCCGACCCGCTCGGGATGATATTCGGATTCCTCGCGAGCACCCTTTGGCTCGTCACGAGCTTCTACAGCATCGGGTACATGCGCGGACTGGACGAACACGACCAGACGCGGTACTTCGCCGCATTCGCGGGCAGTGTGAGCGCGGCGCTGGGCGTCGCGTTCGCCTCGAACCTCATCGTCCTGTACGTCTTCTACGAGCTGTTGACTGTCGCGACCTACCCGCTCGTCACCCACGACGAGACCGACGAAGCCAGGAAGGCCGGTCGGAAGTACCTTGCGTACACCTTCGGTGGCGGCGTCGCCGCCCTCGCGGGCACTGCCATCGTCTTCTGGACGACCGGAACTGTCGAGTTCTCCGCCGGCGGCATCGCCGCGCTCGCGACCGCCGACCCCGTGCTCGCTCGCGCGGCCTTCGGCCTGCTCGTCGCCGGATTCGGCGTGAAAGCGGCACTCATGCCCGTCCACTCGTGGCTCCCCGATGCGATGGTCGCTCCGACGCCTGTGTCGGGACTGCTCCACGCGGTGGCCGTCGTGAAGAGTGGGGTCTTCGGCATCGCTCGCGTCATCCTGGACGTCTACGGGCCTGTGACGGTCGGCGAGCTCGGTGTCGGACTCCCGCTCGCAGCGGTGGCGGCGTTCACCATCGTCACCGCGAGCGTCATCGCCCTCCGACAGGACAACCTCAAACGGCGACTGGCATACTCGACCATTAGCCAGCTGTCGTACATCGTCCTCGGCCTCGCGTTACTCTCGCCGGCGGCACTCGTCGGCGGCCTCCTCCACATCCCCGCCCACGCGTTCATGAAGCTCACGCTGTTCTTCTGTGCGGGTGCGATACACGTCGAGACGCACACCGACGACATCAGCGACATGGCCGGTATCGGCAGACGGATGCCACTGACGATGATTGCGTTCACCATCGCGAGCCTCGGGATGGCCGGCCTCCCGCTCGTCGCCGGGTTCGTCAGCAAGTGGTACCTGCTCATCGGCAGTATCGACGCCGGCCAGACCGTCTTCGTGTTCGTCCTGCTGGCGTCGGGCCTGTTGAACATCGGCTACTTCTGGCCGATTATCTACCAGGCGTTCTTCCAGACGCCCGACGACAGTGACGCGAAACCCCTCATAGAATTCCCCATCGGTGGGGTTTCCGCCCGCACAGACGGGGGGACGAAACGGCCGGCCGCCGGAGACGAAGACCGGTACGCCGTCGACCGAAACCCCAGTGACCACATCACCGACGCGGACGCCGACGTAGCGGCACACGCTGCCACCGACGCTGACGACCACTCTGACGACCACCACCACGGTGGCCCGCCCGAAGGTGGCTGGGAGCGTCGTCGAATCGGGACCGAGAGCACCTGGTTCATGATGGCTCCGATAGCGACGGCGGCGGCGGGGGCAGTCGTCCTCGGCATCGTGCCGTACTCGGCCGTCTTCCTCGCACTCGTCCAGCGAGTCGTTGCCGACGTGACGGGGGTGGTGTTCTGATGTCGACCGTGACGACACTCCTTCCGCCGGCGTTCGTCGTGTTGGCCGTCGCGCTCGTCATGCCGTTCGTCTCACGACGCGTGGGCCACGCGCTCGGCGTCCTCGCGACGGGCGGTGTCGCAGTCTGGTCGTTGCTCGCACCCGCCGGTGTCCACCTCCCGGTCAGCTTCCTCGGCTTCGACGCCGTGTTGTTCAACGTCGACGACTTCTCCCGGTTGATGGGCATCATCTTCGGTCTCATCGGCGCGGCGGCCGTCCTCTACTCGTACTCATCGGAGGCGAGAAACATCCAGACGGCGTACGCGCTGGGCTACGTCGGGACGAGCCTCGGCACCGTCTTCGCGGGGGATTGGCTCACCATGGTGTTCTTCTGGGAACTCATGGCGGTCACGAGCACGCTCCTCGTGTGGGACTACGGTGGAAAGGCGGTTCGTGCCGGGTACCGGTACGCCATCGCTCACGGTCTCGGTGGGAGTCTGTTCATGGGCGCGATCGTCTGGCAGTACGTCGAAGTCGGGTCGTTCCTCTTTTCTGCGACCGACGGCATCGTCCCCGGTATTCCCGCTGCCCTCGCGGCCGTGGGTATCGGGGTCAACGTCGGCTACGTCGGGTTGCACACGTGGCTCCCCGATACCTACCCGCGGCCGCACTTCGCCGCGAGCGTCTTCCTCTCGGTGTACACGACGAAGACGGGCGTCTACGGCCTCGCGCGAGCGTTCCCCGACGGGAATCTCGCCATCGCGTACATGGGGACGGCGATGGCCGTCCTCGGCGTCTTCTACGCACTCTTGCAGAACGACATGCGGCGACTCCTGTCGTACCACATCCAGTCGCAGGTCGGCTACATGGTCGCAGGCGTCGGTATCGGGACTGCCCTCGCCACCGCGGGGGCGTTCGCGCACGTCTACAACCACATCCTCTACAAGGCGCTGTTGTTCATGACCGCCGGTGTCGTCCTCTCACGCACCGGCGAGGAGAACCTGAAGTACCTCGGGAACCTCCGCGGTGCGCTCCCCGTGACGGCGCTCGCGTTCACCATCGCCGCGCTGTCAATTAGTGGCTTCCCCGGGTTCAACGGGTTCGTGAGTAAAGGGATGATTACTGCCGCCGCGCACAAGAAGCACTACGACGGCATCTTCTACCTCCTCCTCGCCGGCGGTGTCGGGACGTTCATGTCGTTCATCAAGTTCGGCTACTACGCGTTCGTCCGCGACACCGACCGCGATTGGTCGCTCGACCGCGCCAACGTCGGCCAGGCAGTCCCGATGCTCGGCGTCGCCGCACTGTGTGTCCTCTTCGGTGTCTACCCGGACGCACTGTTCGAAATTCTCCCCGGGAGCACTGTCGACGCGCACCCATTCACCATCAGTCACCTCACTGAAGGGTTCGTACTCGCCGTCTTGGGCATCGTGGGCTTCGCAGTGGTGAAAAAGCCGCTCTCGAAGGTCGGAGACGTCCCGGACGTCGACGCCGTGTTGAACCCTGCCGTGTTCTACGGAACCCGCCTGCTCGTTCGTGGTGTTACCGACCTCTTTGCGGCCGTCGACCGCGTCGTCTCTGGAGCGTCG
>NZ_LOPV01000560.1 GCF_001469865.1 Haloferax profundi | reverse complement strand
ATCTTCGACTGCCGTGTCCGCCGTGACAGTGAGAACGCCCGACGTCATGAGTCGTGTGACCGCGGTTCTCTCCTGTTGCATATCTCTATCCTTGCGGGATAATCGTTAATAATTGTCGGCGGTTCAACTATTCTTCTCGATGAACTTCTGCACATCCTGAGAATCACCTGCTCAGGACAGCGTCTCGTCTCGTCAGACTCGGGGCGTTGGAATCGTCTCCGTCGCAGCGTCTCGCCACGAGCGGGTGGGTTCCCAGCCGAGGAGGGTGTTAGCCTTCGAGATATCGTACGCAGACGCGTCACCCTCGACAGAACAGGTGGCTGGAACGGTTCCGTAGTAGTCGGTCATCAATTCGCGGAGGGGGCGGCCGAGTGCGTTGTCTGCGGCGACACAGTTGAACGCTTCGTGCCCTGATACGTCTGCCGTGAGCGCTGCTTCGACCATGTCAGCAACGTCACGGACGTCGACGTACGACCAGTAGTTCCCAGCACCTGCTTCGAGGTCCGAGGTATACGATTCGTCACGACACGGGTACTCTCCCGGAATTTGTATCCACGATGGTCGGAGCGACACCACTGACACGTCGTCACGTCTAGCGATGGTCTTCCCAATTTCTTCGGTCACGACTTTCGAGAGGCCGTAGTCGTCCTCGGGACGAAGCGCGTGGGCTTCGGTAATCGGGAGTTCGTCGGGAATCGGTGTCTCGTCGGCGAAAAAGAAGCCATAGGCGCCGTCTGAAGAGGCTTGCACGATACGAGCGCCGATACGGCCAGCGGCCGTCAGGACACTGTGCGCTGCGAGTGTGTTGTTGCGATACGTGTCGACGCCGGGCTTGATTCCAGCGGCCGGAATCGCGGCCCAGTGGACGACTGCATCGGGTTGGAGGCTGGTGAGTGTGTCGAACACACTCCCTGGGTCCGTGAGGTCCAGCGCCCGATACGCGACGTCTGGATGGCCGTCGTCTCCCGGATGGTCCTGGTCGAGGCACGTGACGGTGTGGTCTTCGGCGAGTCGGTCGACGACCCAGCGTCCTGTCTGGCCGCGCCCACCCGTGATTGCTACGTCCATGGGAGACGATTCTCGACGTGCGTCAAAACAGCAGCGAGTCCTCCTCTCGTCGACGGGGCGGTACCGTCACTGGGTACTAGGGGTGCTAGACGGACTCCGGAACGCTGTGAGGGCGTCTGTGTCTGCATCATCTCTCGACAGGACAGTTACGATGTCGTCTGGCTGGATGACGGTGTCTCCGTGAGGTGTGAGGACACGGTCGTCGCGTTCGATGGCGATGAGCAGGGTGTCTTCGTCGAGGGTGCCGGTTCGGGCAGCAACTTCGACGGATTGTCCAGCGATTGGCGCGCCCGATTCGACGGTGATTTCCACGACGCTCGCGTCCCCAGTGAGGCTGATGAAGTCGTTCGGTTCTGGAGAGGGGTCGTTTCGGTCGTCCGGGTTGAACGGACCGTAAGGGGCGAAGAGTTCCTCTTCGAGGAGGTCTTCGTCTTCGATGTGGATTCCGATATCGGTGAGTTCTCGAGCGACTCGCCGGAGGTCACTCGTCGTCTCGCCGACTGCGAGAACGTGCAGGTTACGACGACCAGTCATCAATGTCCGAACGTTGATGACACCGGGAATGGCCCGTGCCTCGTGGGCGAGCGCTTCTCGTTCGGTGACAGGGACGTCACAGAGATAGAGATTGGAGAGCTTCCGCCCGGCGCGCTCGAAGTCGACCTGTGTGGTGTAGCTCCGGATGATTCCGGCGTCCTCGAGCCTGTGGATTCGGTTTCGGATGGTTGCTCCCGAGACGCCCGCTTGGTCTGCGAGTGTGCTGCTGGTGGTGTTTCGAGCGTCGTCCATGAGCGCGTGTAGGATTCGTCGGTCGATTTCGTCGAGACGATGGTCGGTATTTCGGTGTGGCATTGTCGTAACGGGCTCCAATCTCGGTTTCAGAAGTAATCTACCCGACACAGGTGGATAACATTTGCTCAGGTGGTGTCCAGTTTGCGAATTCCAAGTCTCCGGGGGAATTTCGCTTTCGCACGCGTTTCGAAAACCGCCTCTCGGTGGACTTGCCAGCGCCGTCGTTGGTGAGGTAGTCTCGTGTCTTCCCGACGCGACACTGTCAAATCTACCAGTACATTTCGGAATCAAAAATTCAACAACGATAAATTACGATATCAAAAATACAAAAGGAGAACTTATTGCTACTCGAAACAGAAGAGGGCCATGGACAGAGAGATTGACACGACCCAACCAGACGAACGCCCCGTAACCCACGATGGGCGTCGAAAGCACCACGTCCACCGGCACGAACTGTGCACGACGCCACTCGTTCG
>NZ_LOPV01000559.1 GCF_001469865.1 Haloferax profundi | reverse complement strand
GGGGGTGGATGACGCGATGGGCATCCTCGACCACGTCGTCGTTCCGATTGCTGACGAGACCGACGCTGTCGAGACTGCAGACGCGTTGAACCTGTACCTCGATAGAATCAGACGAATCACGGCGATTCACGTCATCGAGAAAGGTGGTGGCGTCGTCGACAAAGCCCCCATGGGAAAACGCCGAGCGGATGCCGCACACTACCTCTCTGTCTTCGACGTCCAACTCGACGGCATCGTCGACATCGAGATGCGGATGAGTTTCGGGACGAACGTCGCCGAGACGATTCTCGAGACTGCTAACGACGTCGAAGCGACGGCTATCGCATACCGACCTCGTGGAGGGAGCCGACTCGTGCGATTACTGTCGGGTGACACGGGTACTCGTCTCGTGACCGATGGGGAACTTCCAGTCGTTTCGCTCGGGAAGCACCCCA
>NZ_LOPV01000558.1 GCF_001469865.1 Haloferax profundi | reverse complement strand
GCCGAGGCGATGGCTGGACGCCCGCCGAACGACACAGACACGGAGGTTCGCGGATGACGGACGAAGAACTCGCGAAAGACCTCGGACTGCTTTCAGCACTCACCATCGGTATCGGGACGATGGTGGGTGCAGGTATCTTCGTCTTACCAGGTGTCGCAGCGCAGACCGCTGGACCGGTCGTCGTCGTCTCGTTCATCGTCGGGGGACTCGTCGCGCTCGTGAATGCGCTCTCAGTCTCCGAACTCGGGACGGCGATGCCGAAAGCAGGTGGCGGGTATTACTACGTCAACCGCGCACTTGGACCACTGTTCGGCTCTATCGCAGGCCTCGGTGACTGGGTCGGCCTCG
>NZ_LOPV01000557.1 GCF_001469865.1 Haloferax profundi | reverse complement strand
CTCGGCGTTCTACAGTATCGGCTTCGGGCAGTATCTTGCGACGCTCGTCCCGATGCCGGACCTCTGGATGCTCTCTGACGTCCAGGTCGGCGCGCTTCTCGCCGGTGCAATCTTCGTCGGGGTCAACTACATCGGGGCCAAAGAGACCGGGAGTGTCCAGACAGTCATCGTGACGATTCTCCTCGGTATTCTCACGCTCTTTGCGGTTCAGGGATGGCTCTCGTTCGACTTCGAGACACTCCTCGGGGATGGCGGACTCGCCCCACTCGGATACGGTGCGATACTTCCGGGGACTGCGCTGGTCTTCGTCTCCTTCCTCGGATACGCGAAAATCGCAACTGTCGCAGAAGAGCTCAAAAACCCCGGACGGAACCTCCCACTCGCCATCATCGGGAGCGTCGTCATCGTGACGATTCTCTACTCGATTCTGGTCAGCATCATGCTCGGTGTCGTCCCGTGGCCAGAACTGAGCCAGAGTGCTCCGCTGACACAGGCGACGGAACTCGCGTTCCCTGGTGGACTTGCCGTGTTCGCCGTCACTATCGTGACGCTCGGTGCATTGCTAGCGACGGCATCGAGTGCCAACGCGTCGATTCTGGCGTCTGCTCGAATCAACTTCGCGATGGGTCGCGACCGAATTGTCACGAACTGGCTCAACGAAATCCACCCGTCGTACGCGACACCGTACCGGTCGATTCTCGTGACGGGGGCTATCATCGTCGTCTTCATCGCGGCCCTCGGGCGAGACATCGAAGTGCTTGCGAAGGCGGCGAGCGTCCTCCACCTCGTGGTCTACGCGCTGATGAACGCCGCACTCATCGTCTTCAGAGAGACGGACCCAGAGTACGACCCAGCGTTCACAGTTCCCCTCTATCCGATTACGCCAATCGTAGGAATCGTCCTCTCACTCGGACTACTGGCGTTCGTCGGGACGCAAGAACTCCTCTTATCGGGGGTGTTCGTCGTCGTCGCGGTTGTGTGGTACTTCGCCTACGCACGCAAGAACGTCCCTCGACAGGGGATACTCGGAGAGTACATCCTCGACCGTGGCACCGAACTTCCCCCGACTCTCGTCGACGCTGCGGTGAACATCGCCCCCGACGGGGCCACCCGTGTCGACGACGCACCCAAGACGATGGTCGCAGTCTCGAATCCCCTCACAGAGCACGCGCTGGTAAAACTCGCTGCCGCACTCGCAACACACGAACAGGGGAGTCTCCTTGCCACACACGTGATTCAGGTCCCGGACCAGACGTCACTCCAGGCCGCCGCAGAACAACGCGACCGTATCTCGACGACGTCGAGGCAACTCCTCGCCGACGCCCGCGAAGACGCCGAGGAACTTGGCGTCAGAGTGGAGACGCGAACGGTTCTCTCGCACCAGGGCCTCGCAGAAGTGTTCGACATCGCATGTGAACACGACATCGACACGCTCATTCTGGGCCACGGTGGCGCGAAACTCGCCGGTGGCCGTGTCGAAGGCCCACTTGACGAACTCACTCACGACCTCCCGTGTGACGTGCTCGTCTTGGACGGCCAACAGTTCGACGCGACGGAGATTCTCATCCCGACCGCTGGTGGTCACTCGTCGGACCTGTCGGCGACAGTCGCACTCGCGCTGCAAGATGTCGTCGGAGCGAACGTCTCGGTGTTGCACGTGAGCGACGACCTCGACGACGGACGTGAGTTCGTCGAGACGTGGGCTTCAGAACACGGGTTGCAGCACGCCGAACTGCTAGTCGAGACTGGCGACGTAGAGACCGCTATCGAACAAGCGAGTGCCGGTCGGACTCTCGTCATCGTTGGGGCGACGGAGCGAGGCCTGTTGTCTCGACTCGTCGGTGGAGCACTCGAACTGTCGGTCCTCGATGAACTCGAAACGACCGTGTTGCTCGCAGAGCGACCACACGAACGGTCACTCAGAGAGCGGTTATTCGGGTAACCGCCGACCGGACCGCTATCTTTTGACGACAGGCTGTTTCGCTCTGGAATCTCTTTCGGACGTATCGTCTCGGCTCTGTCGACGTAATCCCGGGATACAGAACCAGACGAAAGCGAGTTCTTGTGGTTAGTACCCTAGCTGTTCGCGGATGAGGACGACAGTCGTACGCCCTTCGTCGACTTCTCGTCTGAAGATGAGTTGCTTCGCAATCGCGGACTCGACTCCGTAGGCTTCTTGCGCCCGCTCGTTCTCCAGCGGATACGCAACTGATTCGAGTCGGTCGAGCGCATCGTCGAGTGTTGGGACGATTTTGTTGATACCGCTGACGATGACGACGTTACTGGCGGCGAATGGGTACGCGCCGATGCGACTCCCCGAGAGGTCCGCTGCGACGAGTTCGCCTGACTGTGCGATAGCGTTGATACCACCGAGGAAGTAATCGGCGGTCTGTGATTCGCGGCGAGCGTTCTGTCGCTTTGCATCGTCGTCGATGCTCCAAATCTGGTCCGGTAAGCTCTCCCACTCGTGGTCTCCTTCACTCAGGTACTCTACGAACCCAATTTCTTCGAGCGTCGTCGAGTGTCCGTTCATCACGGAGACATCGCTTGGAATGTGGGTTTGCAGCGTTTCGAGTGCTTCGTCTGCGGTGTCGACGACGACCACGTCGAACCCGTTTGCTTCGAGGTTTTCGACGGTTGCCTCGACTTCCTCATCGCTTGGTACGTCGTCGAGGTCGTGGTCGATTTGAGCGTCGTCTACGTAGTCGGATTTCTGTTGAGACATTGTGGATGGGTGGTATACGTCTGCATCTGTGATGTGTGGCTATCGGGTGTTAAACGCTCGCTGACGGCAGTGTCAGGTGGTTACGCTAGTGCCACCTGTGTCTGAGAAACACGGATTGGCGAGTGTATCGCCTCGTCACGCCCCGCGCCGTGGCACTTTCTCAGAATACGACGACCCTACAAGAACTTCCCTCCGTGGGCACAGCCCAGTAACAGTCGAAGTCAGCCCTGCCGTTCGAATTTGTAGGTCACGACTTCGTCGCTGTCGTCCCACTCGAATGGACCGGGATGGACGCGCTCCATCCGCTGTTTGTACGCGTCGAGTGACGGCGACCCCTCTCTTTGGGCGTCTTCGTCGGTGAAGTCACCGAGTGTGCGTTCTGCAACACTGACTATCTCGAACGTGTCGCCATCGAGTTCGAACGAATCACCTTCGTCGGCGTACCGTGTCGTCGCCCCGCGAGTGAGTTGCGTCACGTCTCCAGCGGCCACTGATTCTTTGACACGGTCGTTCGGAAGCAGGTCGTCGACGTCGATTTCGCTCATACCCAACGGTACGAATGGGCCAGTGAAAAACCTCACCGCGTCGGTAGTCTAGGCCTGTTCTACCGACTGTGCGACACGGAATGCAGTCTCCTCGTCGTTCCAGTCTGCGACAATCTGTATACCGACTGGCTTGTCGTCGGCTCCTTCAGTCGGGACAGAGATGGCAGGATGGCCACTGCAATTGAACGGTGCAGTGTTCTCGACGGTTCGCATGAGTCCTTCCATGCCTTGGATAGTCCCAAACTCTGGGGCAGTGATCGGTGTCGTCGGCGTCACGAGTACGTCGTACGTCTCGAGGGCGTCGCAAACTGTTTGGGTGAACATCCGCTGGAGGCCCTTCGCAGCGACGTATTCAGTCCCATCGCCGTCGACGAGGACACCGTTCGTGACGAGCATCTGCACGACGTTTTGACCGAAGGCTCCCTCTTCGTTCGCTGCCGCCAACGCTGCTCGAAGCGGTTCTGTCGTTCCAGTCCCTGTCGTATACGAGGCCCCGTTTGCCCCGACGAAGGATGCAAATTCGAGCCCAGCGATTGCGCCGACGACGGCCGACGCCATCTCGTAGCCTGGCAACGATGTCTCTTCGACGGTGGCACCGGCGTCCCGAAGTTTGTCGAGGGTAGTTTCGATGGCCTCGACGACTCCCGGTTCCGAGGTATTCATCGCCTCGGAGACGACGCCCACGCGGAAGTCCTCGACCCCATCGTCGAGAGACTCGGCGTACTGTCCCGGTTGTGGGGACCCGCGTGTCGAGGGGTCGTTTGCGTCCGGTCCAGCTATCACCTCCAACACACGGGCCGCTGTTTCGACGTCTGATGCGAGTGGGCCGACGTGGT
>NZ_LOPV01000556.1 GCF_001469865.1 Haloferax profundi | reverse complement strand
GAGAGGTCGACGACACCGAACCGAGAGACGGTCTGGTGTGTCGGTTTGACACCGACGACCCCACAGAACGACGCGGGAATCCGAATAGAGCCACCAGTGTCGGTCCCGAGTGCAGCGTCGACTATGCCTGCGGCGACGGCCGCACCGCTACCACTCGAAGAACCACCTGGAACACACCCCTCTGCCACTGGATTCTCGATTCGACCGTGGGCACACGTTTCACCCGTTGTGAAGAAAGCGAATTCGTCCATGTTGGTCGTTCCAACCAGTGATGCCCCAGCATCTCTCAGTCGCTCGACGATTGTGGCGTTGTAGGGTGGTTCGTACTCGAACCCGGGTGACCCACACGTCGTCGGGACACCCGAGACGACCGTGTTCTCCTTGACTGCGACGTCGAGTCCAGCGAGACGGCCGCTTCCGCCACCGAACTCGAACTGGTAACGGAACGCATTGTACGGGTCGTCTCCCTCCGTGATGCTCGTCGGAGATTCCCCCGACGGCGTCGTCGGTGGGAAGTTTTCGTACTGTGCTGCTTGTTGAGTTACTGCGTTTTGAAATGCTGTGACTCCAGTGTCGTCGAGTTCGATTCCGTATTTTCGCGCGACTGTACGCACCGTCGACTCAGTTCCCTCCACCATACTGTGTACAATCGGCTTACACCAATATGAAGGTTGGTTGACCAAAGTGGGTGGATGTTCCTGCTGAGTGTGGGGGCAATCTGCGGCGTACATCTATGGGTAATGTCGACGAATTTCGAGTGATGCCGGTCACCGCTGGATACTGGAAAGTGTTTGCCCTCATCGCTATCCTCAGCGTCGCTGTTGGCGGTCTTTGGCTGGTCTTCGATGGAACCGTGACTGACGCTCAGCACCCCCGGGAGATTGATTCGTGTACCACGATAACCGAACCGGGTCGATACGCACTCACTGCCGACCTCGCCGACAGCGAGGCAGGTACCTGCATCCGAGTCCAGTCGCACGACGTCCACCT
>NZ_LOPV01000555.1 GCF_001469865.1 Haloferax profundi | reverse complement strand
GGGTTATCGTGTCGACGGCGTCGGCGAGTTCGGAACTGCCGGTGTGGTCGTGCGTTCGACCGGGGGCCGACCACTCGAGAACGTCACTGTGCGCAACGTGACGGTCACTGACTGGGACGACGGTATCCGATACATCGGCGTCGTCGACGGGGCCATCGTAAGCACGACGACCGAGAATAACCGCGTCGGGCTTTCACTACTCGACGCCCGAGACAACCGGATTGCGGACAACGTCGTCCACGAAAACCGGCTTCGGGGCATCTCGTTGTTCGAATCCAGTACGAACAACACAGTCGTGAACAACACCGCAACCGACAACGCCCTGTTCGGCATTCACCTCGTCGAAGGCGGCGTGCGAAACAACACTCTCGTCGACAACACGGCGTCGAACAACGAGTTCGGTATCGTCCTCATCGACGCTCACGACAACCTCGTGGTGGACAACAGTGCGGACGAAAACCGGATTGCTGGCATCTGGCTGTCTGCCGCCCGTGACAACCAACTCACTCGTAACACAGTCTCGAACCGCTTTTATGGGATTTTCCTCGCCGACCGCTCCAACGAAAATGTAGTAGCAGACAACGAAGCCGTGTCGAACGCAGTCGGCATTCGACTTCGGTCCAGCGATGAGAATCGCATCGTGAACAACTCGGTTCGAGACAGTAGCGACAACGCTATCCTCCTGATATCGAGCGACGATAACGTCGTAACCGGGAACGTCGGTTCGGACAATGCCCGCGGTGTCACACTCATCAGAACGACGGGGAATTCGGTCGTGAACAATACGGTTTCAGGGTGACTTACCGGTCGTCGTGTGTGTGTTGTGAGTCTCCTTCGAATTCGTGTGGCGTCTCTGCGTTTGCCTCCGAGGGCCTTTATGCAGTCTCGATTGTCACTGACTCCAAAACCACGTCGTTGACCGGTCGGTCAGCATCGTCGGTTTCGACCGCTCCAATCGCTTCGACTACTGCCATCCCCTCGATGACTTGACCGAAGACGGCGTGTCGGCCGTCGAGATGTGGCTGTGCGTCGAGCGTGATAAAGAACTGCGACCCGTTCGTGTCGGGTCCGGCGTTGGCCATCGAAACCACGCCGGGGCCGTCGTGTCGGAGGTCTTCGTGGAACTCGTCGTCGAATTGGTAGCCTGGGCCGCCACGGCCGGTCCCAGTCGGGTCGCCGGTCTGAATCATGAAGTCGTCGATGACCCGGTGGAACAGGACGTCTTCGTACAGCGGTTCACCGTCGACAGATTCACCGGTTTGGGGGTCGACCCACGTTTTCGAACCGGTTGCGAGGCCGACGAAGTTCTCGACCGTCCGGGGTGCGCGGTCACCATAGAGCTCGACGACGATGTCGCCTTTGGTCGTTCGCAACGTCGCCGTAGTCTGCCCGTCTGGGCGAGTTGACTCGGTTGGTTCGGACGTTTCGCTTTCGGTGGTGGCCTCACTCTCCGTAGGTTCGTCACTCGAAGTGCAACCGGCGAGGGTTCCACCGACGCCAGTGGCGGCTAGCGCGAGAAGAGAACGTCGTCGTAGTTCCATTGCCCCTGCTTGATGTCAAGAAATGATGAACGTAGCGGTACGTGGCGGGGATTGAGGAACACGTAACGAGTGGTGTCTTCTCGGATGCGTACCGGCCAACAATGTAACATTATATTCCTGTAAAATCTGATGTGTTATATGGCCTCACAACTTGTTCTGGCTCTGCTGGCGGGCGTAATTGCTGGAGCCCTGTTCAGTGTCATAAAAATACCAATTCCGGCACCACCCAATCTCGCTGGAATTCTGGGAATTGTCGGAATATACTTGGGATACAAGGGAATCGAAGTGTTGGGTTTCCGTATTGACATTTCGGCGGTACTCACGTCACTATTCTGAGTAACCGACGCGACTTCGGTGTTGTAGGACGTCCGCTTCGTTCGTCTGCAAGTCGTCTTCGATATCGTCGGGTTGTTTCGGAAGGTGTCGGCTCTTAATTTGATTCGGGCGGCCGGTATCGCCGCCCAGTGGACGACTGCATCCGATTCGAAGTCGGTGAGCACGTCGAAGCCTCGGTTTGGACGTGTACGCGGTCACCACGTCCTTTACAGATTTTCGTCCGTTTTTGCGTACCAAGCCTCATTACGATAGCCACGAATCCAGTAACGTATGTTCCGGCAGGCCCGTGAGTACGGTCCGGTCTTCTTGATACCGCTGGCGTGGGGGTTCGTGACGGCTGCACATCTTGGCGTCGTTAGTTCGTCCACGCTGTTCATCGCCCACGTCGTGATGGCGACTCTGCTGGCGGTGTTTGCTGTGACCGGACGCCAAGACATGCGGGAGGGCGTCCTCTACACGTGGTGGTTGGTAATCGTAACAGGGTTCGTTGCAACGGTGACCGGTGCAGTCGGCTTTCGTATCGGGTCTGCGGGACCGCTCTTCCAAGGCGTCGCTTTGTTCGGGTGGATGCTCCTGCCTGCCATCGGGTTCGCCGATACCGGACGGCGTGTTTCTGAACGTGCTTGGGTGTACTTCGGTGGTGCGACTGCGTGTGTGTTCGGTGCGGTAACGTATGCTCTCGGTCTCTTGAGTACTCTGCCCTTTGTTCTGGTTGTTGGGCTCGTGTTGGTCGGCGCTGGACAGACGCTTGCAATCCTCGACGCTGCCTTCGGGTACGATACAATCGACACCGACCGTGGTGTCACCGATGGCGGTTCCCCCTGACTACGGCACGTTGTGATTGTCGACGTTCTCGCCTTCGGTAACCCAATTGTCGTATTCGCCCTCTGTACGCACATCGAGGACAGATGGTGTCCATCATTCCCAAATGGCTATACGTTACCACTCAGCTGAACCGAGCAAGCGTGATGCCACCCTCAGCGACTCCGGAAGCGTACATCGCGCCGTCAGCGACGGCCGATCCTTTGTAGAATCTCGCGTAGTCAGACTCCAACTCCATCTGTGTCTGAGCGACCGTCTCGCCGGTCACCGCGTTGAGCACGCCCGGGCGGGTACCGTACTCTGACTCCGGGTCGGTGAGTGGCGTATAGACGTGACCGCCACCGACGGCGATGCCGATGCCCCTGGTATCTCCGTAGGCCGTCGACCAGCACGATGCACCGCTTGTGGTCTCGAGCGCGTAGAGTTGGCGGCCAATATCGACGTACACGTGGGAACCGTCGGTCGCGATGACATCCGGTTCTGCCCCGAACTCACGCGTCCAGAGACACTCGCCGGACGTCGCATCGAGTGCACGAACGGTCTCATCACGACTGCCAGCGAAGACGAGGCCGTCCGCGACAGAGATGTTACACTCGATGTGCGCGTCCGTCTTGGCACGCCAGCGCTCCTCCCCGGTCGCCGCATCGACGGCGTAGACGTAGGTGTCGTAATCGCCGTAGTAGACTGTCTCGTCTTCGATTGCGGGTGTCGCAATCGTCTCTTCACCCGTCGTGTGCTGCCACCTGATGGTCCCGTCGGTGAGGTCGAGTGCGAGAAGCGACAGTTCGGTCGGGACGTAGACCGTCTCGTCGACGACGACTGGGCTCCCCTGAAACGGGTCGGTCTTGGTCTTGGGAGCGGTCCACACTGTCTCACCCGTCTCTGGGTCGAGTCCGAGGACCGTCGAGTCTGCGAGAGCGACGACCACGTTGTCGCCGACGGCCGGAGCCCCACGTAGCCCGTCGACGCTTTTTTGCCAAACTTCCAAACCGGATGCCGCGTCTACACCGTACAGCATCGAGTCGTACTCGTGCGCGTAGACTCTGTCAGAGGTGGCGACAGGCTGTCCCGCCCCGACCATCCCACCGAGCGTGAACGTCCAGTCGAGCGACAGAGGCGGCTCGGGTGCCCCACTCGCTGGAACGACACCCGTCCCAGCGGGGTCGCCCCTGACTGTCCGCCAGTCAGGCAACCCGGTGACCGTCGGATCGTACGACTCGCATACTTCCGACCGATCCGTGCCTTCCCTGTCCGAACCGTCGCCGGAGCGTTGGCTACAGCCCGCGAGGCCGACTGTCGAGCCAACCGAACCGGCAGCACCTACTGTCTGGAGGAAGCGACGGCGGTTCATGCTATCTTCGTCACCCCCTGGCTTTGATGGGAGAGATACAGCGCGTCTGTCGTCACCGAAAGCGGTGCCATCGAGTGCCAAGAGTAGTACCTCGTCGTATAGTTTGACTCGAGTACAGTCTCTTCAGCGAGGTCACCCCACAGTCTGCTCCCGTCGGAGGAGTCGAACGCGCCTGCCCGGAGGTAGATGGCGTCGTCGGTCACCGCGGGGCGTCCCATGAACGGGACGCTCTTCGTCCACCCGAGGGAATCGCTGACGCCGTAGTTGACGACGCGCCACTGCTCGTTCCCGTCATCGACGTCGAGCGCATAGAGGTTCTTCGCGCCGACGTAGACGCGCTCTCCATCGGTCGCTGGTGCGCCGGTGTGCCGGTGGCCGACGACGAATCGCCACTGGTGCTCGCCGGTCACCGCGTCGAGGGCGACTATCTGGTCACCCCCGGTCACGAGAACGGTCTCGTCGACGACAGCGGGTGTGTTCGGTGGTCGATATCCAGTTGGGAATCTGTAACGCCACTCCTCGTGCCCCTCGTGGTCGAACGCGACGACGTGGGCGGTTTCGTCCCCGTCGGGGTTCGCTTGGACCGCCACGTACACTCGTGAGTCGTCGACTGCTGGAGCACTGTTGGCCGCGAACGCGTCGCCACCGAGGAGGCGGTCCCAGACGTTGGATTGCCTGTACTCCCAGCACCGCTCTCCATCGAGTGTGAAACCGTACACCGTCGCCGACGAGTCGAGGACGTAGACGTGCTCACCGACGATAGTCGGTGTTCGGACCGCTGCGCCGAGTTCCTGTGTCCAGCGTCGTTCGCCGGCCGTCGAGACTGCGTGGAGCGTACCCCCCAGGTCGCCGACGAGTATGGTGTCACCCGCGAGTGTCGGGTCGCCACTTGCCAACGATGGGAGTTCGACCCGCCACTGCAACTCACCAGTCTCGTCGTCGAGCGCGACGAGGTAGCCAGGGTAGTCGTGGTCGTGCCCGTCGAACTGTCGTGTCGCGACGTACACCGCATCGTCGCCGACGATGGGCGAACTGAACCAGCCATTCAACCGCGGGCCCTCGCCAGCCTCGCGGTCGGTCCGCCACTGTGTCTCTCCGCTCGACGGCCCAGCAGGGGCATAGGAGGTGTTCGTCGGGTCGTACCCACTCGCCGGCCAGCGGTCGCGTGGCCTGTCGAACGTACCCGTGGGTGGACCACAGGATTCACCTAGCGTACTGCAACCAGCGAGCGCCACGGCTCCCCCGGTGGCAACCGTGGTCAGGAGGGCACGACGGTTCATTTTATTTTTATGTTCTGGAGCAGCGACATATGCGCTTTCTGGTCGATTCGATATGCTACTGAGTGCGCGACTCGAAGACGGCCGAGACGCCTCGCGTTCGAACCATCACGCCCTCGGTTCGGGGTGCGCGACCCTCTGGGTTGCTGAGCAACCGGGAGAACCTCCTCGCCACCATCGCTTCGACTTGCTTGCCACGCTGCTGTTCGCTCCCTGTGCTGGTTCGGAGGTGACTACTAACACGCACGTTTCTAACAAGTAAGATACTAATAAATTTAAGTAATACTGAATCAATTCCATTTTAGATGGTCAAAGATATTAAACACTCTGATTCACCAGAACGTTCTTCGACGCAGGTTGGGCGGCGAACGTTCCTGAAGGCGTCGGGTGTGACCGCCCTTGGGGGTGTTGGTTCGACGCTCATGAGCCAGACGGAAAGAGACACAGCGGTTTCAGCCGATCTCACAGACATTCGTGGGGCGATCTACATACCGTCGAAGGATTGGAACGCCTATCAGATGTGGGCAAACTACGACAAAACCGTCATCGAGCGCGAACTCGACTTGGCCAAGTCACTCGGCCTCAACGCCCTCAGAGTGTTTGCATCCTACGAGCGGTGGGTGGAGGATGGGCCCTCCTTTTTCTCCCGAGTGGAACATTTCTTGTCGGAGTGTTCTGCGCGAGGCATTCGCCCGATTGTGGTCCTCTTCGAAGCGCCACCGAAAGGAGAACCCACGGAGTACAACCGCACGACGACCGACCCCGAGAAGGCATTCGGCGTTCACTCACCCTCGAGAGCGAACATTTTGCAACCACGTAACTGGTCGGGGTACGACCGGTCTCCGGTACACTTCGCACGACAGTGGGCACGAAAATATGCGACCGATTCGCGACTGCTGGCGACCGAGATTATGAACGAACCGGGTGACGTCCAACCTCGACAGGACTTCGTGAAAGACGTGCTGCACGAAGTACGAACCCATGCAGCCTCAGCCACCCTCACGATGGGTTGTAAGGACTTCCAGTTGAACAACGTGTACGATAGGAACGACGAACTCGACATCCATCAGTTCCACATGAACTTACCTCGGGATACGAACGCAGCCGAAGCGTACCTCGAAGAGGCG
>NZ_LOPV01000554.1 GCF_001469865.1 Haloferax profundi | reverse complement strand
ATCGACAGGAGACGGGCAAGCCGCTTTGGTGTACTGAGTGGCAGCGAACCCTGACAGGGCCACCGAGCCGGTTTCTACCGAACTACAAGTCGCTCGCTGCGACCATCGAAACCGCCCACGACGATGGGAGTGTCGACGGCGATTTCTTCTGGGGGTTGATGCTCAAGCCAGCATACCTCCGAGTCCCACGGAACAAAGGGCGCGTCAACGGTGTGTTTCACCCCGACGGGACTCCGTTCGATGCAGAAGATTATGCTGCACTCTCCAACGGCTCTCGTCACTATCCCGAAAGCTGGGACACACACTCGTTCCCGTATCCGGAACTATAGCACAACTCACGGTTCCGATGTGAGTGAATTCGGAAACCCACAGACACAACCCGAACCTCACACTGGATAGGGTGTTCCCCCTGTCGAGTCGCTCACTGGCTTTTCTCTCGATGGTTGCCTGACTCACAATGTGTCTTGAATCCAATTAGGTGGAATATTCGTGAAATAGTTGGTAAGCTACGAACAGTGTGGTAATTATATACGCAATTTTATATCAGTCTGGTCCATTTCTGGAAATAGAATTCCCCACTGCTGACTAATCACTCCCTGGGGTTCCCAACCTGATTATGATGTCTATGATGACACGACGATGCGGTGATGCACAGGACGACCCACCACCGAGCCGAAGCACGAATCGAACAGAGACATGAAGGAACTAGAACGAGACCTCGGCCTGCCGTCAGTGCTCGCGATTAGCACTGGTGCGATGATAGGCAGCGGTATCTTCATCTTGCCCGCTCTTGCCCTCGAAATTGCGGGGCCCTTGGTCATCGCCGCGTACGCGCTCGCTGGATTACTGGTCGTCCCTGCAGCGCTCTCGAAGTCGGAGATGGCGACTGCCATGCCAGAAGCCGGCGGCACGTACATCTACATCGAACGCGGGATGGGTCCCCTCCTCGGAACCATCGCGGGTGTTGGGACGTGGTTTTCACTGTCGTTCAAAGGTGCGCTCGCACTCGTCGGGGGCGTTCCGTACCTGTTGTTGCTGTTCGACCTTCCGCTGAAGCCAGTCGCTCTGGGACTCGCCGCATTCTTGATTCTGGTCAACGTCATCGGGGCGAAACAGACAGGGCGACTCCAAATTGCCATCGTCGCCGTGATGTTGGCTGCACTCGGTTGGTTCGCGGCCTGGAGTGCCCCAAGCGCGCAGGCAGCGAATTACGCGAACTTCTTCGACGCTGGCATCTCCGGCCTCCTCGCTGCCACCGGTCTCGTGTTCGTCTCCTATGCAGGTGTCACGAAAGTCGCGAGCGTCGCCGAAGAGGTCGAGTCACCCGGGCGGAACATCCCGCTTGGAATCCTCGGTTCACTCGTGTTCACCACGCTCCTGTACATCGCAATCGTGGCAGTGCTCGTCGGCGTGACGGAGCCAGGGTCGGTTGCAGGTTCATTGACTCCAGTCGCCGTCGCTGCAGAATCCACTCTCGGACAGGTCGGCGTCGTCGCAGTCATTCTCGCTGCAGTGCTCGCACTTATCTCCACGGCGAACGCCGGAATCCTCTCTTCATCTCGATACCCGCTCGCGATGAGTCGTGATTTGCTCGCACCGCCGTCGCTCTCGAAAGTGAGTGACCGCTTTGGGACGCCCATCCCCGCAATCACACTGACGGGGGTCGTCTTGCTCGTGCTCATCGCGTTCGTCCCAATCTTGGAGATAGCGAAGTTGGCGAGCGCCTTCCAAATTCTCGTGTTCTCGCTCATCAACGTGGCTGTCGTGGCGTTCCGCGAAGGGAGCACAGAGTACGACCCCGAATTCACCTCGCCGTTCTATCCGTGGGTCCAGGTGTTCGGTGCCGTAACTGGTGTGTTGTTGTTGACCCAGATGGGTCCCGTCGCGTTCATCGGTGCCTTCGTAATCGTGGTCGGGAGCGTTGCGTGGTACTTCGCGTACGCTCGTTCACGTGTGAACCGCTCAGGCGTCGCCACGAATGCGATTCGCCGCCAAGTGAACAAGAATGCCGTGACCAACGTCGTGTCGGCGACTGACGAACACACGAAAGAAGTGCTCGTTGCATTCACGAAAGACGTCGGTCCCGAACGCGAACGAGCGCTCGTTGACTTCGCCGCTGACCTCGTCGCTCGTGACGGCGGACGAGTTGTCGCCGTCCGATTTGACGAAGTTCCAGACCAAGTGCCACTGACAGAACACGTCACGGTCCAGTCTCCCTCTGACCTGTCTTTCGAGGCCCGAATGTCGGACTTCGCGGCGGACACCACGGTCGATATCGAGGCAGACGAAATCGTCAGCCACGACACGAAACATGCTATCGTCAACTTCGCCGACCACCGCGGCGTCGACACCATCGTCGCAGAGCACGAACCGCTTCGACTCCAGTCACGGTTGTTCGGCGACCCCATCGATTGGGTCGTCCGGCACGCCTCCTGTGACGTCGTTCTCGTCGACAACCTCGGCTACGACGAACCGAAGCAGGTGATGCTAACCGGTGCTACCAGCCCGTACTCTCCACTCGCAGTCAGTATCGCCGAACGCGTCGCAGCGGCAAATCGAGGGACGATTTCGATTCAGAACACCACGGAGGAATCCGACGAACCCGACCTGTGGGAGGTGATAGACGAGTACCGTTCTGACCTCGCTGCCGTGTTGTCTGTCCCAGTTCGGACAGAGACGCTCTTTACCGATGGTGGTCGTCGTATCCACCCCGACGTCGTGGTGCAACCGAGTCCTGACCGTGGAATCAGAACCGCTGTCCACGGGACGTTGTCGTCCACGCCGAGTCACAACTGCACGACGCTGACAGTGTACTCACATGCCTCTCGTCGGCCTTCTGTGGGCGAGCGACTCCTCGAGCGTCTCGCATTCTGAATCGGTGAGGAGGCGATTACAGGCATCAAATTTCCATTTGTAGAACCCCGCCGATTTTGGCCGAGGACGTACGACCAAATGGACGGTCGTCACCCGTCGACGGTGAGTCTGACGAGCGGTGCATCATCGGCGTCGACGACGACGTATAGGTCTCCTGTATCGGGTGTGTCTAACACATCGCGGATGCGCCACCCACGGTCGGCTAACAGCGGCTCGGCTTCGGTCACTGTTCGACCATCGACGGTGAAGTGTGCGAGGTACCGCGAGGCGAGACCACCCACAAAGAGGTCACCTGTCCACTCGGGGAACGTCGAGCCGGTGTAGAAGGTCATCCCACTGGGCGGGAAGCCACCACTCCCACACGGCCACGAGAACACGGGTGCGACGACGTCGTCGCGTTCGTCGTGAGAGACGCCGATGGGCTCACCACTGCCGTATGTACAGCCTTCGTCGGCGATTGGCCACCCGTAGTTGGCTCCCGGTTCGAGGACGTTGATTTCGTCGCCATCCTGCTCGCCAAACTCTGACTCCCAGACTTCACCGGTTTCGGGATGGGTGGTCAATCCCTGTGGGTTCCGGTGGCCCCAACTGAAGATGGTGTCTTTAGCATCTGGGTCGTCGACGAACGGGTTGTCTGCAGGCACTGACCCGTCAGCGTTGAACCGCAACACTGTCCCCAGTTCGTTGGTCCGGTCCTGTGCGACGTGGTCCGGTCCGAAGTTCTTGAACTGTCGGTCACCGACGGTCATGTACAGC
>NZ_LOPV01000553.1 GCF_001469865.1 Haloferax profundi | reverse complement strand
GTCGAAGGTCAGTCGGGAGCCAAAGTGCCCCGCCGAGTCGACAAACGGCTCGGCCGCGTGTAGTTGTTCGAACTCGGTGATTCGAGCTGTGTCGGTGTCGAGTTGGCCTCGTCCGAGGTGGGTGCTCGATGTGCCGTCGTCTCGTGCGGCTGCGTAGGTGAGATACACCCAGGGCTCGGTCGGATACTGTGGATGCAACGCGACGTCGAGGAGACCGCCCTGTCCTCGTGCATACACCTCCGGTGTCCCCTCGATTTGTTCTTTCGCC
>NZ_LOPV01000552.1 GCF_001469865.1 Haloferax profundi | reverse complement strand
CTCTCGGTCGACGAGCAGCAGCCTGCCACCCCGTTCGGTCACGAGAAGCCGTGAATCATCGGGAACCCGTTCGAGCGCCCAAGGCCGTGTGAGGTCCGTCGCGACCTGTTCGACCGTGAAGTCGGTAGACGCCGATTTCGAGTCTGTCGAGGACTCAGAGCCCGATGAGGGCGTCGACTCCGACCCCACACCGGTGTCTGTGTCTTCACTGGTGCTCCCAACACAGCCGGCGAGCATGCCACCTACTGTGAGTCCACCGAGCGTGAGGTACGTCCGTCGGTTCATCTCGATGAATATTGTAGTCTGCTGCGAGCATTAATCACACGGCAGCGGCGATGCGGTCGTGTTCGTGCGACAGAAAGACAGTGTGAGATTCCTCGAGTTCGTCTATTGCTGGCTGGATAGTCGAGTCAAACAATTTGTGTTAACGACCCCTGGGTACAGTATGAAAATCACAGTCTTTGGTCCGCTCCGGTCTGCAGCTGGCGAAAAGACGGTCGACGTATCTCCAAGCGGTGAGACGGTTAGAGACCTACTCACGGCGTTCGTAGACGAATATCCGACGAGTTCAACACACCTCCTTGACGACGACGACACCATTCGGCCCAGTGTGCGGGTGATGGTTGGAGAACGTAAAGCCGCGTTGGACGACCCGATCACGGATGGAGAACAGGTGAAACTGTTCCCAGCGATGCGTGGTGGCTGACTACGCTTGGTACTGTTCGCGTACTGTCTCTGTGAGGCCAACTTCGTCGAGAAGTTCTACCGGGACGAGCATCGAGAGTTGGACCACGCCCGGCAAGCGAGCGATTTCGACGCCACCAGTGAACGTACAGCGAGACCGGACCTCTCCCTCGCTGATTCCGAACAGCGAACTTGCCCTGTCGAACGCATTT
>NZ_LOPV01000551.1 GCF_001469865.1 Haloferax profundi | reverse complement strand
TTATCGTGGCCCCTGACCCGATAATCTGAACTGGCAGAGCATCGTGGAGCGTTTCGACGTCGTACTCGTCTGCGAGTGCTGTCCCAGCGTTCCGCTCGGCGTCGGTGTAGGGTTTTGCGATATGCGGGAGGTCTTCCTCGTTCGGAAGCAAGAGCGGCCCCGGGAGTTCGAGGCCTTTGATGACTTCAACTTCGAGTTCGGTCTTCCCACTCACGTCCGTCGTGTGAAGTGATAGTTCCCCATCGCCTTGGTTGGCGTGGAGGTCACCAACGTACAGCCCTGCCCCTTCGACCCGAACGGGACAGATGAGAACTGCACCGGGCCTCACTTCGTTCGAATCGAGGTGACCATCAGTCCGTGCTTCGAGTGCCTCTTCGTCCGGGAGCCCCCAGTCGTGTTCGGCACCGATAAGGAACTGACCGAAGTCTCCCGCATTGTGTGAGTCTGGGAGTTCGATGGACGGCGTCGTCCCGATGTTGCCGATGAACGGACGGAGTCGACCAAGTGCCCCTGGCATCTCGTCCGGTTCGTACAGCAAAATTGGGTGCTGCCGAGAGTTCTCTGGGAGTGCCATTGCTTCGTCGGCGCGCTCAGCTAGCTGGTGAGCGCCGTCGGCACCGACGGTGATACCGACAGTTCGGTCGTCGTCGAAGACGACGGTATACCCATACTCGAATCCGAACGAGGACGCGTTCGCACCACACTCTGCACATCGAATCGCCTCTTCGCCTGTCCCTTCGACGACTGTCTCTGGCCACGGTGTCCCACATTCGGGACAGCGGTGGTCGACGAAGGGGTCGTCACCGAACGCACCCTCTCGTTCGGCCATACTCCCGGTGCTCGTCGCGATACTCGTCACTTCGATATCTTTGATTCGGACGACGAGCGCATCCCCTGGTTCAGCATTTTCGACGTAAATCGGTCGTGTCACCTCGTGACCTCCGCGGAAGGTCGGTGTAATCATCGGTCCCCAACAGCCAGCGGGGGTGTGTGTCTTGACTGTTCCACCGTCACGGACAGAACCCGCCCACTCTTGTTCAGGCCCAACGAGGCCGAGTGTGAATTCGTCTACTTCGAGCGTGTCGACTGGTTGTTCAGACATCTATCATTATCGTTAGTTTGTATCGTGTTATCAGTTGTGTAGGCAGAAATCTACGTCCTCGAGTTCGTCTGAACGAACCGACCCACGCGAGATTCCAGCTGTGGTGATGGGTGTATCGAAGATTCGAGTGAAAGAGTTAGTCTCCAAACAGCAAGTTGTTTAGCCGTGTTCAAGAAAGCGGTGACAGATACCGTGAGCACCCATTCGAACCATACCACATCTCGATACGAAGCAGTGGGTCTGCTCACTGGGTTCTTCGTACTCTCGACAGCAGCCGCAGCGTACGAAATCGCACCGGCGAGCGTCTTCCCTGTCGTTCAAGCGTCGCTCGGAATCGATGGCAGTACCGCCGGTTTACTCGTTAGCATCATGTACGCGACTGCAGTCGTCACCAGCATCCCTGTCGGCATCGTACTCGACCGTTTTTCGGTTCGGAGAGTGGTCTTCTTCGGTGCCGTCGCACTCACTGTTGCAGGTGTCTGGGGCTGGTACGCGGCCACTGCTGGCGCGTACCTCTCGCTGCTCGTCTCGCGTGTCCTCGGGGGGCTCGCGTACGTCATCTTCTGGAACGCAGGTGCGAACGCCGTCGGTAGTGCTGTCGAGTCTCGACATCGAGCGACCGCAGTGGGTGTGTTCACAGCGAGTGCTCCAGTCGGATTCGCACTCGGTCAGTTCGGCAGTCCGCTCATCGAAGATGCGTTCGGTTGGCCCGCAGTCTTCCCCTTGTATGCCGCTCTCTGCGTAGTCGGCGTCACTATCTTCTTGCTCGCGACCCGGAGTCACGTTCCCGGTGTCGATGCTGCCGCCCCCGATAAGAAAGCACTGCGCGAACTGTTTACCAGTCAAGCGGTCTGGATCGTGTGTGTACTCTGTTTTCTGGCCTACTCGTTGTACCTGTTTGTCAACACGTGGCTTCCGAGCTACCTCGTCGATGCATTCGACATTTCGCTCGCGACGAGTGGCTTGCTGACTGCGCTCTTCCCAGCAATCGGTGCCGTCGCACGTTCCAGTAGTGGGGTTATCTCGGATCGAGTGTTTGGCGGAAAGCGTCGCCCGGTCATCCTCTCGTCGTTCGCCGTCACTACCCCTGCCATCGTCGCTTTCGTGTTCGTCTCGCAGCTTGGGCTCGTCATCGGAACGGTGATCGTCGTCGGCTTTGCCATCCAACTCATTACTGGACTCATCTTTTCGTACATCGTCGAACTCGTTGCACCCACAGTTCGGACCACGGCTGTCTCTCTCCTGACGAGTGTTGGCCTGCTTGGCGCGTTTGCCGCACCAATCGTCGCCGGCGCAATCATCGACTGGGCGGGGTATAGCCTTGCGTTCTTCGTCGCCGGAGGCGTCGCCCTCGTCGGGGTACTGTTGGCAGTACGTGCGCCTGAACCCGGTGGTGACCTTCGAGGCGTGTGATTGCCTGCTTGGGGCGTTCCGACGTAGCCACACGCTGCTCCGAAGTTG
>NZ_LOPV01000550.1 GCF_001469865.1 Haloferax profundi | reverse complement strand
GCTGTCGCCGGTATGGTTTCGGACCCGTATCCGACGCTTCGGCGTATCGCAGGCGGCCTCGGCCGCAAAGACGCCGCCTCGATTACAGTCGGAAGCCTCCGAGCGACGATTGCGACGAGTATCCTCCTCGTCGTGTTAGTGCTCGGGGGTGTCCTCGTCGGCCTCCTGAGCTAACTCGGTCCCACTACTTTTTCACGACTGTCTGCTTCAGTCGAGCGTCGTTTCGAGCGCTGCTGTGACGCGCGCACCCAGCCCAGCTTTCGACCCGACGAACTCACTCGTGTCGCCATCGCGGACGATGAGTGCCCGCGTCTCTTCGTCGCCCATGACCGACGCGTCGTTGGCGACGACGAACGCGAGGCCGACGCGGTCCATGATTCGACGTGCTTCTGCGACCATCGCGTCGTCGTCGCCGCTCGTCTCGGCTTTGAACCCGACGATAGTGAGATCTGGATGCGACTCGCGGACGGTGTCGATGAGTTTCGGCGCGGGTTGCAAGTCGAGCGTAATCGCCTCACCGGAGCGAATCTTCTGGTCGGCCGCCTCCACGGTGAAGTCGGAGATGGCTGCCGCGGAGACGAGTGCGTCGGCGTCTTCTGCAGCATCCTCGACGGCAGCGAGCATCTCGGCCGCGGACTCGACCTGTTTCACGTCGGCGTAGTGGACGTCGTCGCCGTCGTGGACGAGCGTCACGTCCGCGCCGCGAATCGTGAGGGCGCGAGCGACGGCGCGACCCGTCCGCCCCGACGCACGGTTCGAGAGCGTCCGAATCGGGTCGATAGACTCCGTGGTCGACCCCGAGGTGACGACGACCGATTTTCCGGCCAGCGTCTGCTCGGTGACGGCCTTCGCGACACCCGTGACGATAGCGTCCTCGGTGGCAATCTTGGCTTTGCCCTCCTCGATTCGTGGGTCGACGAACTCGACACCCCACGATTCGACGCGCTCGATGGCCTCCAGGACGCCCGGATGGTCGTACATCGGTTCGTGCATCGCGGGCGCGACGACGATGGGGACGTCGGCACCGAGCGCCGTCGTCGCACACGTCGTGACCGGCGAGTCGTCGATGGCGGCCGCCATCTTTCCGACCGTGTTTGCCGTCGTCGGCGCGACGAGGAACACGTCGGCCCACCCGTCGCGGCCACAGAGTTCGACGTGTTCGACGCGGCCCGTTATCTCGGTGACCACGTCGTTCTCGGTGGCGAACTCGACGGCCCACGGGTGGATGATACCCGTCGCGGCGTCGGTCATCACCGCGCGGACAGATGCTCCCTGTCGGCGGAGTTCGTGCGCCAACTCGACGACCTTCACGGCCGCGATACTCCCTGTCACCCCGAGTGCGACGTTGACACCTTCCAGCATTCACTCGTGTCTGCGCCCGCTATCGGTTAAAAGGATTCGCGTCTGTGGAGGTGGGACGGGTCGGAAAACCGAGTCGGGTGAGATGCTTACTCGTCGAGGCGGCCGAGTTCGTCGTCGACGAGGCTCGGATGCGTCCGCTGGGGTTCGGGGTGGCGTTCTGCGAAGAATTCGCGCATGACCTCCCGAGACTCCGCTTGCCGGCGTTCCCACTCGTCTTCGTCTATCTCTTCGCACGCGGGCGGCACCTCGCGGCCCCGGTCGGTGAAGTAGCCGTTCGGCGTGACCCAGTCGTTGTAGAACGGCGTCTCAGAGTCGTGAATCAGTGTAATCGCCGTCTCGGCGGCGTCGCCCGCGGCGACGACGGTCTGGTGGTAGATTTCGGTGAGTCGGCCGGCAGCGTAGATGCCCGGGACTGCCGTCCGTCCGAGTTCGTCCACGTCGACGTAGGTCTTCGACCCGGCGTCGCGGAGTTCGACACCCGTCTCTTCGAGGTACGAGGCGTCGGACCACGAGGCGGCGACGACGCGGGTCGCCGTCCATTCGTCCGTCCCGTCGTCGGTTTCGACCGTCGCGCGGAACAGTGGGTCGTCGTCGCTGCCGAGCACTTCAAGGTCGGCCACGCGGCCGGTCAGCGTCTCCGCACCGGCATGGTCTGCCTGTTCACCGAGGAGGTCGGTGAACAGGCGACTGTTGACCCCCGCGGGGAATCCCGGTACGTTCTCCAGGTGTGCGTTGCGTCGAACGATAGATTCGCCGTCGTTTACGACCAGTGTGTCGAGGCCGGCACGACCGAGGAACGTCGCCGCGGTGAGTCCAGCGACGCCACCGCCGACGACGAGTACGTCTCGCGGATTCGTCTCGTCCATACGAGTCGTTGGCACAGCGGTGAGTAAAGGGGCGCGATTGAGTCTATGGAAATCTTCGGTCATCGACAACGTGTTCGAGCAGTTCCTCTTTGGTGAGTATCTCCCCCGGCAGTTCGTTCGCATCTAACGCTGCGGTTCTCTATCGAGACGCCGAGAGTAGTACGTTTGAGCAAAATGTAGTGCGATGCCGACGATAAGCAGCAGTAGACCAAGTGGAAGCCAGACCAAGTTAATCAGGTCGAGTAGTAGCGGAATCACCAGTATTGTCGCACCAGCAACAGCGATGTGGAGGGGCTTCATTTATCATTAGATTGACTACTATAGCCAATAACGCTTCGGGAGCCTGATGAACTCACCCTCTATCTGTGTCCGGCCACGTTAGACAGCGTTCGGTTCGGACCATGCGGTCGTGCAGTAATACACTGCGTGTCCGTCACAGCAGTCTCGGCGACTCCAGCGTTTGATAGGGCAAACGGCACTTTTGAACCTGTGAGACTATCTAGCGAGGTTTTGGCGTTTCGTCCCCTTCATTCAAGCGGTGATTCACGATGACTACACGAGAAGCGACCACGGAGATTGGTTATCCAGGCAGTTACTTGACGAGGAGGTCGTATACGGGGACTGCAAGAATCGTCGGAGTGTTGTTCATCCTCGGAACCGTCTCGGGAATCGTGAGCGGTGTCTTCGTAGAACCCTATCTGACACCCACCACGAATGCAGCCCAGTACCTCACTTCTATCTCTGAAGGCGGAATGCAAGTGATGGTCGGCGCTTTTCTCGTGTTCACCATGGGTATCTCCCTCGCCCTCATCCCTGTCTTCATGTACCCCGTTTTGAAGCGGTACAACGAGCCACTGGCAATCGCGTATCTCGTCTTTCGAGGTGCCCTCGAGTTCGTGATGTACCTCGCACTCATGGGGGTTCTGCTCACCATCCTCGCTGTCAGTCGGGACAGCGTATTTGCAGACACTACGACTGGAGCGTTCGACTCCATACTCGTGCTAGTCGCTGGATACGAAGTGGTCTACTACGTCCTACTGACGCTCGTATTTGCCATCGGGGCTTTGATATTCTACTTCGCGTTGTACCGCACCGAACTCGTCCCCCGGTGGTTGGCTGGGTGGGGTCTTCTCGCAGCGCTCTTGTGGTTATCTTGGGGAGTGGCGGGGGTGTTTGGTCTGTTCGACCCAGCGGCGACGCTCCGAATCGGTATCTCGCTTCCGACGGAGTCGGTGTTCGCCCTTCCGATAGCACTCCAAGAGATGGTCATGGCGGTCTGGCTGATCGTTCGGGGATTCAATCAGTCTGTAATCGAATCACTCGATGTGGCAGAGACCGCGCCCGTTCGATAACCAGCACGGTCCGGTGGATACTCCGGGAAGTCGCAGGACTCGTCGTCTCCAATTCGCAGCAGCGAGCACCCAGTCGTTTCGACCAGACGAGTTCGAACGCGAACCCAGCACCGTGCTGACTCCGCCCACCGACGAACCAGCCAACTCGACCGCACTGGGCGTGAAAACGAGCCGAGACGGTGAGTGTGGAGGGCTACGAGTTGGACCACTCGATATCGATGTCGGCGACGGCGAGGGCGGGGATAGTTCGCTGGTCCCCCTGCAAGGGCTGGTACGTCTCTGTTCCGAGGACGCGTGCCCAGAGCGTAATCTCGTCTCCGCGGTGAACCCGGTCGCCGACCCAGGATGCGTAGAGAAGGTTGTGCCACGAGTCGTCGGCGGCGACCACGAAGTAGTAGGTGTCTTCTCGGTCCAACTTCGTCACCCGGCCGACCGTCCCCAGGTAGTAGACGGCTTCGCCAGTGTAGGAGTCGATGTTCTCGAGGAGGTGACTGTAGGCGGGTGAGGAGGCGTTGTTCCGGACGGCAGCGATTCCGTCGGCGGTGAAGTCGCGGAAGCGAAGGTCGACGTCTGTGGAGTTCTCGGTCGTCGGGCCGTAGTACTCGCCTGCCGTCGTAGGCGTGGGAGAGTTCTCTTGGCTACCTGTGCAACCGGCGAAAAGGGTTGCCACGCCAACGCCGGTGGCCGCAAGGTAGTCACGTCGCTTCATACTGCGTTCGTGTGCGAGCACATACATAAGTTCGCGCCCGGATTCGAGTCTCGTGAGTTCGCATACGGTGTGGCCGCGACGGTTCGGGATGTACGCCCCACCTGTCGGTCTGTCACACTCACTCGGTGTGAAACAAAGAGCGCCAGCTTGTCGAATGCATCCGGCGCGGCCATCCCCGTATTTCGGCGTGTTACTCCCGGTGCCCCTGGTTTGGTGACACACCGGAATCGTTGAGCCAGCGGTTCTCCGCGACGTCGACGCTGACGAGTCCGTCCGACGGTGTCGCTGGAGAAATCTGCAGACGGAGACGCCAGCGGGCGTCAGACAGTGCTTCGCCGTCGATGAACGCCACACACCGGGCGGGAGTCCGTTTGAGAAGGTCCACGGCGAGTGGGAGCGTCGGAATCCGGCCGGTACGCTCTGCGAGGGCGTAGTCGCCGAAGGTGAGTTCCCAGCGTCGGGCCTCCGCGTCGGCGGTGTCGGCCTCGTTCTCGTCGCTGGCGAGGGGTCGAACTGTGTACCCGTCGAGGAATCCGACGGACTCGAGGTTTCGAAGCGTCGCTCCGACCGGGTTCGGGGTTCGCTCCGAGGCGAACAGCGAGGCGGCCTGCTCGACGACGGCGGTCTGTTCGTCTGCCGACAGTCGAACGTCCATCTCACTCATCAGACTCCACACCATCGTGAGACAGTAGTCGTCTTCGCCGTCGACGACTTCGGCCAGCGTGAGATACGTCTCCATGGCGGCGGACTCGACTTCGCGGTGTCCCGACTCGGAGAGCGACTCGAACATCGCGCCGGCGACGTCGTGGCAAAACGAGGTGAACCTCGTCTGCCGGTCGCCAGCGTCTACCGCGAGCGGCGGTATCTGGCTCGACGACTCTTGCACGAGTGGGTCGTAGTACGGCGCGGCAGGGTCGTATCGACGGAGCACAGAGCGATACTCACTCGCGAGTTCGGCGGCCTCACCGGCAGCGTGTCGATTCGGAAACGACAGCCCGGAGACTGCCGCCGGCGCAGTCCCACTGCGGCCACACAGAACCTCGAAGTCGCCATCGGGACAGGACAGAGACCGAATCTCTGCTCTGATGTCCCGCAGCGTTCCCCCCACCATCTCGACTCTAGGTGTCGACACGAGCCGATTATAGATTGCGATGACGTGCGCACAGGGACATCCTCGGGAATCTGCGGCCCGCAAGGCTTAGTTCTCCCCGGACACATCACCTTGCGTGGACGAGATAGCCGTCAGTACCGTCGTCTACTTGCCTCCCGAAGATATCTACGAGTTCCTCGTGGACTTTCCACGGTACGCGAACTACTCGAAACACTTGCGAGAGGTTCGGAAGTCGGGCGACGGGTCACCAGGAACCCGCTACGCGCTCCGGTTCTCGTGGTGGAAGCTCACGTACACCGCCGAGTCGAGGGTGACGGACGTTACGCCGCCGACGCGCATCGACTGGAACATCACGAAGGACATTCACGCCGTCGGTCGCTGGCGAATCGAAGAACTCGACGAACTCCCGGCCGACGCGCCGTCTGAGGCCGAGTCAGCCTCTCGCGTGTTCTTCGAAGTCGAGTACGACCCCGACACCGTCTCTGCCGGTGATATCGACCTCCCCCGATTCGTCTCGCTTGGGTGGGTCATCGACAGACTGAAACCCGTCTTGCAGACCGAAGCAGAGCGCATCGTCGAGCGTATCGTCGCCGACATCGAGGGCCGCCCACGACAGGTCGAGATTACGATTCACACCCAGCATGGGAACTGAGCGGTCCAGTTTCGGCCTGTGGGTGGGTGCCGGCGGTGAGGTACCGTCCGACGCACCCGTGGACGAAGGGAAATGCACATACGCACCCGCAGTCCAACCGAGAGGTATGACAGGGGCTGGTCCAACGTGCGCGTGATTATCGTCGGTGCCGGACAGGTCGGGTCGTCGATTGCGGCCGACCTGGACGCGACCCACGAAGTCGTCATCGTCGACTGCGACCCCGAGCGAGTGGACGAACTGAACTACTCGCTCGACGTGCTGGCGATTCACGGGGACGGCACCTCCGTCGACACGCTCGAAGACGCGGGCATCGAACGGGCCGACATGGTCATCGCCTCCACCGACGACGACGAGACGAACATCGTCGTCTGCGCGACGGCGAAGGCCGTCTCGTCGGCGTTCACCATCGCCCGCGTGAAGAACACCGAGTACCTCCGGACGTGGCAGCACTCCGAGAAGGCCTTCGGTATCGACTTCATGGTCTGTACGAACCTGCTCGCCGCAGAGTCCATCGTCCGCGTCGTCGGCCTCCCCGCCGCGCGCGACGTAGACCCGTTCGCCGGCGGCGAAGTGCAGATGGCCGAGTTCGAAGTCGACGACGACAGTCCGGTCGCCAACCAGACCGTCAGCGAGGCGGACCGATTCGACTCGCTGACGTTCGCCGCGATTCTCCGCAACGGTGCCGTGACGATTCCCCGTGGTGACACCATTATCCGACCCGGTGACCGCGTCGTCGTCATCGGGAGCCCACAGAGCGTACAGGGCTTCGCGACGTCTATCTCACCAGACGAATCGCCGGGGACGGCCGAAGAAGTCGTCATCGTCGGCGGGAGCGAAATCGGCTACCACGTCGCTCGTCTCCTCGAAGAACGCGGGTTCAAACCACGCCTCCTCGAACAAGACCCAGAGCGTGCTCGCGAACTCGCCGAACAACTCCCCGGTACCATCGTCATGGAGAGCGACGCGACAGATATCGACTTCCTCGAACGCGAGTACATCGGCGACGCCGACTTACTCGTCTCTGCGCTCGACTCCGACGAGAAGAACCTGCTCGTCTCGCTTCTCGCCGCACGCCTCGGCGTCGAGCGAACTGTCGCCGTCATCGACACCACCCCGTACGTCGACCTGTTCGAAGCAGTCGGTGTCGACGTCGGCGTGAGTCCGCGCGAAGTCGTCGCCGAAGAGATTACGCGCTTCACCCGGGAGGGTGGCGCAGAGAACGTCGCACTCATCGAGTCCGACAAGGCGGAAGTCCTCGAAATCGAAGTCGACGCCGACAGCGTCCTCGCCGGACGACCGATTCGCGAGTCGGTGACGTCGCTGCCAGAAGGTGTCGTCGTCGGCGCAATCACCCGCCAGCGTGAGTTCATCACGCCGCGTGGTGACACCGTCATCGAACCCGGCGACCACGTCGTCGTCTTCGCAGACAGTTCTGTCGTCGGCGACGTCGCCCCCAAACTGTAGCGCTGCCCCTCCGTGCCCGACACGGCTACTGGGTCGCCAGCCACCACGTCACACGCTCTCGTAGGTGAGCGCGAACCCGAACAGGCAAGAACCCTGCGTCCGGAACGTTTCTCCACGAATGAAACTGCGCGTCGATTACAAAGCCAGCCTTCGTCTCGTGGGGACGGTCCTGAAGTATCTCGCAGTCCCCCTCTGTTTTCCCCTCGTCGTCGCGCTGTACTACGGTGAGTCGGTCCTCCCGTTCGTCGTCACGATGGCCGTCACGGTTCTCGTCGGCATCGGACTCGAACGTCTCACCGACGAACCCGACATCGGCGCACGCGAAGGCTTCTTGATGGTCGCAACGACGTGGTTCGCGGTGACACTCGTCGGTGCGATTCCGTTCCTCATCGAGGCACACGGCGTTCCGTTCGTGACTTCGGCCATCCACCCGGAGTCGACGCTCGGCAACCCGGTCAACGCACTCTTCGAAACGATGAGTGGATTCACCACGACTGGAGCGACGGTCCTCGGTGACATCTCGTTCGACACACACACCCGGAGCATCATGATGTGGCGGCAACTCACGCAGTGGCTCGGCGGGATGGGTATCGTCGTCCTCGCGGTGGCAATCCTTCCGGAACTGTCGGTCGGTGGGGCACAACTGATGGACGCAGAGGCACCCGGACCCGGCATCGAGAAACTCACGCCGCGCATCGCCGAGACGGCACGCGCCCTCTGGGGTGCGTACCTCGGCCTCACCGTCCTCGAAATCGTCCTCCTCTACAGCCTCCACGTCACCGGCAACGCGCCGAACATGGACGTCTACAACGCCATCGCACACGGCCTGACGACGATGCCGACGGGGGGATTCTCGCCAGAAGCGCGGAGTATCGAGGCGTTCTCTGCGGCCGCACAGTGGGTCATCATCCCGTTCATGGTCGCTGCCGGGACGAACTTCGCCCTCTTCTGGCACGTGTTGACGGGCGAACCGAAGCGACTCGTCCGCGACACGGAGTTCAAATCCTACCTCGGCATCATCGGCGTCATCTCGGCCATCCTCGCGGCAGTTCTCTTCGTCGGTGACGGCCTCGTGTCCGTCGCCCCGGCGGGCGAGACGTACGACCAGTTCTACCTCGAAGGCGTTCGCACGGCACTCATCGGCAACGTCGAACCGTCGATTCGACAGTCGATATTCCAGGTCGTCTCTATCGTGACGACCACTGGCTACGCGAGCATGGACTTCAACGCGTGGAGCGCACCGACGCAGTACGGCCTGCTGTTCGCGATGTTCATCGGTGGGTCCGCCGGGTCGACTGGTGGGGCCATCAAAATCGTCCGCTGGTACGTCATCCTGAAATCGCTCCGTCGTGAGTTGTTCACGACTGCGCACCCCGAGGCGATTCGCCCGGTCAGACTCGCTGGTCGCGCCGTCGACGAACGCGCTATCCGCGGTATCTACGCGTTCACGCTCCTGTACCTCGTGCTGTTCTTCGTCTCCACAGGGGTGCTCCACCTCGATGCGGCCCGTATCGACCTTGGACTGAGCGTGCTGGAGTCGATGAGTGCCGTTGCCGCGACACTCGGGAACGTCGGGCCGGGATTCGGTCTCGTCGGCCCCATGGGAAGCTATCTCGACTTCTCGAACAGTTCGAAACTGTACATGGTCATCCTGATGTGGATGGGCCGTCTGGAGATTCTCCCGGTGTTCGTCCTCTTCACCCCCGAGTACTGGCGGCGGTGAACGACTGCTGTCGGAGACTCGTCCGCCGGCCCCCCTCGACTCGCAGACAGTGGCGTCTTTTCACGTCCGCACTCCGGAGCAGAAATGTTGATGGGTGTGGTACTTCACTCGTGAGTATGCAACAACCGCGAGGGTGGCATCCGTGCGTGTAGTCATCGTCGGCGCGGGTGAAGTCGGGTCGAACATCGCAGCGAGCCTCGCCGATTCACACGATGTCGTCGTCGTCGACGTGGACCCAGACCGCGTCGAGGAGTTGAACTACTCACTCGACGTGCTGGCGATTCAGGGCGACGGTGCCGCGATAGAGACCTTAGAAGAGGCCGACGCCGGGAGTGCCGACCTCCTCATCGCGAGTACCGACCACGACGAGACGAATCTCGCGACCTGTGGCACGTCCAAAGTGCTCGGTGACGCGTTCACCATCGCTCGCGTCAAACACGTCGGGTTCCTCAGGACGTGGGAACGCTCGTCCGGCGCGTTCGGCGTCGACTTCATGGTCTGTTCGAACCTGCTCACTGCGGAGGACATCGTCCAGATTATCGGCCTCCCCGCAGCAGTAGACGTCGAGTGGTTCGCCAACGGCCTCGTGCAGATGGCCGAGTTCGAAATCGACCCGGAGAGCCACCTCGTCGGGCAGACGGTCCAAGAGGCCGACCAGTTCGACCTGCTCACGTTCGCCGCGATTCTTCGGAACGGCGACGTAGAGTTACCGCGTGGAGACAGCACACTCGACGCCGGTGACCGTATCGTCGTCATCGGACCACCCGAACGGGTCTCCCAGTTTGCGACGACTGCGTCGCCGAACGACGCAGCGAACGACACGGAGAACGTCTTCGTCGTCGGCGGTGGGGAAATCGGGTTCCAGACTGCGCGATTGCTCCAAGAACGCGGCATCAAACCACGCCTCATCGAGGAAGACCCAGACCGCGCCCGCGAAGTCGCAGAGACGCTGTCGGACACACTCGTCTTTCAGTTCGATGCGACCGATACGGAGGCACTCGAACGAGAGAACTTCGGGGCCGCCGACGCCGTCGTCGCAGCGCTCGAAAGCGACCAGGAGAACCTCCTCGTCTCGCTTCTCGCCAAACGACTCGGGGTCAATCAGACGATTGCCGTCGTCGAGACTGGGGAGTACCGCGACGTGTTCGAGGCCGTCGGTGTCGACGTGGCGGTGAACCCGCGCGTCGTGACTGCCGAAGAGATTACTCGAATCACACGCGAAGAGACGACGGAGAAACTCACGTTCATCGAAGACGACCGGGCCGAGGTCATCGAAGTCGAAGTCGACGAGAAGAGTGCGCTCGCCGGTGAGATGATTCGGGAGTCGGTTCCGCGGTTACCGAAGGGTGTCGTCGTGGGTGCCATCGCACGCGAGCAAGAACTCGTCTCCCCGCGCGGCGATACGGTCATCGAAGTCGGCGACCACGTCGTCCTCTTCGTCGACGAACGCGTCGCCGAAGAGATTACTTCGTCGGTGTGACGCGACGGCCCTCGAACCTCACGAGCGCCAGTACGACGGCGTGAGGATGATGAGGACCGACAGAATCTCCAGACGGCCGATCCACATCAAGAAGACCATGTAGAGCTTCGCCGCGTTCGAGAACGGCAGGAAGTTGTTCATCGGTCCGGCGATACCGACGCCCGGTCCGATGTTTCCGAGTGTCGCGATGGCGACGCCGACGGCCTCGATGCCGGAGAGTTCGAGCCCGATTCGGAGGCTGTCGAGGTAGATGAGGACCGTCGAGACGGCGAAGATGGCGAGGAACGTCATCGTGAACACGAACAGGCCGCGGATGGTCGACTCGTCGACGACTTCGTCGGCGAGGCGAACGGGGCGGACTGCGTCGGGGTGGACCGACGTGAACAACTCGCGGACCGCCGCTTTCTGGATGAGGTACCAGCGAATTATCTTGACCGACCCGGCCGCAGACCCCGCCGACCCGCCGAGGAACATCGCCAAGAGGAGGACGACCTGCGCCGACTGGTCCCACGTGTTGAAGTCCATGCTGGCGTACCCAGTCGTCGTCACGATTGCGACGGTCTGGAAGACGGCTTGCCGGACTGCGTGTTCGAGGTCACCCGGAATCGTTGGCACGTTTGCCGGCACCACGTCGAGGCCGAGCCCGGTGAAGAGGAGGACCGAGAGCACGCCACCCACGAGACCCATCATCAGGAGGTACGACCGAAACTCGGCGTTCTTCGTCAAGCGCTCGGGTTCGCCAGCGAGGACGTACCAGAACAGCGCGAAGTTCGTCCCGGCGACGACCATGAAGACGACGACGGCCCACTGAATCACAGGTGAGAACGCTTCGACGCTCCGCGCTTCCGGTGAGAACCCACCCGTCGGAAGCGTCGAGAGTGCGTGGGCGAGTGCGTTGTAGAAGTCCATGTTCGGTGCGAGACCGGCGAGGTGCAATCCGTAGTAGACGACCACCGCTGCGATGGTGAAGCCGATGTAGATTCGCCAGAGGGCGCGGGCCGTATCCCGTATCCGAGGGGTGAGTTTCTCTATCGACAGCCCCGGCGCTTCCTGGTCGATGACCTGTGCACCCCCCACCGACAGTTCGGGGAGGATGGCGACCATCAGGACGATGATTCCCATCCCACCGAGCCACTGGGTCACTTGCCGCCACATCATGATGCTCCGCGTGTGTGTGTCGAACGAGATGTCTCCGAGAACTGTCGCCCCAGTCGTCGTAAATCCGCTCATACTCTCGAAGAGGGCATTGACCGGCGTGGCCACGGTTCCCTGTCCAGCGACGAGATAGGGAACCGACCCGACGAGGGGGACTGCCAGCCACGTCAGACTCACCAACAGAAACGCCTCGCGGTGGCCGAGGTCCGGGTCAGACTGGAGGCGTTCGAGCCCCACCCCGACGAGGACCATGACGGCCATGGTCACCACGAACGGGACGGGGCTCTCACCGTAGTAGAGGGCGACAGCAATCGGCAGCAACGGCGGGAGTGCCATGTACTTGATTACCGACCCGAGGAACCCCAGACTCGTCCGGTAATCGACGTAGGTTGTGAAATTCGCGTTCATCCTCTTGTTCACGAGTCAAGATTGGGAGCAGCCATATGATTCCTTAGGTCCTGTCTCCCTCTCGTCGCCGAGTCTGCCGTGAGACGACGGCCGAGTGAACGAGTACAGACACCCGGGCTGACCTTTATCACAGTCCATGGTGAATCGCACTCACACACGCATGACAACTCGACGACGAGATGGTGTCGAGAGGGTGGCCCAGTGAGTCACTCTGGCGGACGTGAGCCGTCGGTGAGCCTCAGTCTGTTGGACGCGACGATGGTCGGTATCGGCGCGATGATTGGAGCGGGAATCTTCGTGTTGACCGGCTTGGCCGTCGACATCTCCGGCCCGGCAGCACTCGTGGCGTTCGCGCTCAACGGAGGCGTCACGACGTTCACGGCGCTCTCGTACGCCGAATTAGCCTCTGCGATTCCGCGAAACGGCGGCGGGTACGCCTACGTCCGCGAGGTGTTCTCTGCACCCGTCGCCTTCGTCATGGGGTGGACGCGGTGGTTCACGTACATGATTGCCGGGTCGCTCTACGCGCTGGGATTCGCCTCGAACTTCCTCGAATGGGGCCACATCTACGGCATCACGCTCCCCGGCCAACCAGTGCTGTACGCACTCGGTGCCGTCGTGGCGCTCGTCGCCCTCAACGGCCTCTCGACGGAGGCGTCGGGACGAGGCGAGACGGCCATCACGCTCGTCAAAATCGCCATCCTCGCCGTGTTCGTCATCTTCGGCCTCACGGCAACGCGAGTCAACGAGTTCGACCCACTCTTCACGAAGGGACCGTTGTCGCTCCTGCCCGCGATGGGTCTGACGTTCATCGCGTTTCAGGGGTACGACCTCATCGCCACCGTCACCGAGGAAGTGGAGAATCCGCAGGTGAACATCCCGCGGGCGATTCTCCTCTCTGTCCTCGTCACCGTCGTCGTCTACCTCTTCGTCGTCTTCGTCGCCATCGGAACGCTCGGTGCCGAAGAACTCGCCGGCGCGGGTGAGACGGCCATCGCACAGGCGGCAGAGGGGTTCATGCCGTCGTTCCCGATAATCGGCACTGGTGCGTCACTCATCGCCTTCGGGGCGGTGTTCTCGACGATTTCTGCGCTCAACGCAGTCGTCATCGGGTCCTCTCGGGTGGCGTTCGCCATGGGTCGTGAGCGCCAGTTGCCCGCCCGCCTCGGTCGGTTCCACCACCGATACGGGACGCCACTCGTGGCGATTATGGCCTCCGCGGTGGTGATGCTCATCGCCGTCGTCGTGGTTCCCATCCGAATCGTCGGGAACCTCGCGAGTCTGTTCTCGCTCCTAGGGTTCATCATCGTCAACTACGCGTTGATTCGACTCCGGCGACGGCAACCCGACCTGCAGCGACCCTTCGAGGTGCCGTTCTACCCGGCTACACCGATACTCGGCATCGTCTGTAACGCGCTTCTCGGGTTGTTCATCGACCCGTTTACGTGGATACTGGCTATCGGCTGGTTGCTCTTCGGCGGTGCCGTCTACCTCGTGTTGTCGAGACGGGGTGACATCGGTCCGACTGCGGCACCGGAGATTCAGGAACCGGAGCCAATCCAGACGACAGACACCGACGACTGAGGACCCGAGACAGACCTACCCACAGAACCGACTCCGACCGAACAGACCACCGAGACCACTACGACACTCCCACACGAACATACACTCATGCCAAAACCAGTGACTCAGGATTTACGCGTCATCATCGGCGGCGGGGGAGAGATGGGCGTCCGTACGGCGGAACTCCTCTCAGACCGCGGCCACGACGTCGTCATCGTCGAATCCGACCCAGACCGCTGCAAGGAACTCTCCGACAAGTACGTCGCGACCATCATCGAGGGTGACGCGTCGCGCCCGGAGAAACTCAGACAGGCCCAACCCGAACGAAGCGACGTCGTCGCCGCGTTGACCGACGACGAGACGACCAACTTCGCCATCTGTATGGCCGCCCAGCGGATGTCCGACGCCCGAACCGTGATGCGCATCAACGAGACGGCGGACGAACTCTACGAAGAGTTCGTAGATGGTCTCGTCTTCCCAGAGCGACTCGGCGCCCGCGCGGCGACGAACGAAATCGAGGTCAGCGGCGTCAGAACTATCGAGGACATCGGCGGCAACGTCGAAGTCGTCGAAGTCGAAGTCGCCGACGACGCACCCGTCGCCGGGAAGCGACTGGACGAGGTCCGACTCCCACGCGGCAGTCTCATCATCGTCGACTACCACGGCAACCGACTCGGTGGCCCAGATACGCTCCTCGAAGCGGGCCACCGCTACGTCCTCGCTGTCGAGTCGAACGTCGCCGACGAAGTGATGAACCTGTTCAGGGGGTAGGGCACATCGGTTTTTTACGCCCGCTTCGCCTGAAGACCTATCACACTGGAAAGAAGTCTGACACTCATGTCCTGTCCCTCCCGTCGTGCGGTTCTCGGCTCTACGGCGATGGTTCTCGGTTCGCTTGCTGGGTGTCTCGGTGCGCCGGCAGAGAGCGATACGGCAACGACGACTCCAACCGAAACTGAGAGACGCACGTCCGAATCGACCGAACCGCCCACACCTGCGTACGATGTGGACGTAACCAACATCAGGGTAGTGCCGGAGTTAGTCGCGTTCGACTCGCCCGATTCGACCAGCACCGTGGGCACGCGCGACGAACAGTTCGTCGTCGCAACCGTGAGCGCAGCAGACGAGTCTGGACCGAGATACAGTGAATTCGAACTCGTCACAGGAGACGACGTCGTTCAGCCCATCACAGCAGTCGAAAACAGCCGTGCCCATCGCCTCTGGCCCCGGAACGACGGGCCGTACACGATGGGTGGGGTTGGGTATCTCGTGTTTCGACTGCCGAAGCCCACTGATACCGCATCGGTCGCGCTCGAATGGCCCGGCGGGTCGTACGAACACGATTCGGACACCGTCTCGAAACTCAGACGCCCACCAGCCGAGTTCGTGGTTCACGGAATGTCTGCAGAACAGCAGGGGGACAGACTCACAGACGTGACCGTGACTATCGAAGTCGAAAACACGTCCTCGGTAGCTGGCACCTTCGTCGGCGCGCTCGACCGAGTCGGGCCGTACGTGGCGTACACACCCGAGGAAGCCGTCGGTCTGGAGGTTCCTGCCGAAGAGACGGCGACGTGGTCGCACACGTTCGAGTTACCACTGCCGGCGGAGGACGAATACTCGATAGCAACCTTCGCGCTCGACTGGCGAGCAGGTCGGTTGGAGACGAACGTAGACCTTCGAGAAGGCGAGCGCTAAACAGAGAATCCGCGAACGGTTCAGTTCTCGACGGCAGACGCCGCGCGGATGATGGTCTCTTCGTCGAACTTCTTGCCGATGAGTTGGAGGCCGACCGGGAGACCATCCGTCTCGCCCGCGGGCACGGAGATAGCGGGGAGGTTGGCGAGGTTCACCGGGACGGTGTTGGCGTCGGCGAGGTACATCTGAAGCGGGTCGTCGAGGCTCTCGCCGAGTTTGAACGGCGGGACGGGCATCGTCGGCGACGCGAGTACGTCCACGTCCTCGAACGCCTCGTCGAAGTCCTGTTTGACCCACGCGCGGGCGTCCTGTGCCTTCGCGTAGTACTTGTCGTGGTACCCGGCAGAGAGCGCGTACGTGCCGAGGAGGATACGACGCTTCACTTCGGGTCCGAAGCCTTCCTCGCGGCCACGGGCGAAGGCGTCGTTCCAGTTGCCTTCGTAGCCACCGGACTTGCCGTAGCGGACGCCGTCGAACCGCGCGAGGTTCGAGGACGCCTCGGACATGGCGATGACGTAGTAGGCGGCGACGGCCTTTTCGACCGACGGCATGCTGACTTCGCGGTACTCGGCACCCTGTGCTTCGAGTTCGTCGAGGGCGGCCCAGAAGGCTTCCTCGACGCCTTCGTCGGCACCGTCGACCAGTTCGGTCGGGACGCCGATGGTGAGGCCGTCGACGTCGCCGTCGGCGGCGGAGGCGTAGTCGGAGTCGGCACCCTCCTCGTGGGTGGTTCCGTCTCGCTCGTCGGGGCCGGCGATGACGTCGAGGAGGCCCGCGGCGTCTTCGACGGTGGGTGCGATTGGGCCGATTTGTTCGAGAGAGTTCGCGTAGGCGACGAGGCCGTAACGGGAGACGAGGCCGTAGGTCGGTTTGATGCCGACGACGCCACAGAAGGCCGCGGGACAGCGGATAGAGCCACCCGTGTCAGACCCGAGTGCGAGGTCCGCTTCGCCGGCGGCGACTGCGGCGGCAGACCCACCGGACGACCCGCCGGGGACGCGGGATTCGTCCACGGGGTTCTTGGTGGGGCCGAACGCCGACGTTTCCGTCGTGGTCCCCATCCCGAACTCGTCCATGTTGGCCTTGCCGACGATGGTCGCGCCTGCGTCTTTCAGCAGTTCGACGACCGTCGCGTCGTACGGCGGGACGTAGTCTTCGAGCATCGTAGAGCCACAGGTCGTGCGGAGGCCCTTCGTCGAGATGTTGTCCTTGACGGCGATGGTCTTCCCGCTGAGTGGGCCGTCTTCGTCGCTCTCGACCGTCTCTTTCGTGATGAAGGCGTTCAGCGACATTTAGGACACCCGTGGACCCTTGAAGTAGCCGTCTTCGGTCTCTTCGGCGTTCGAGAGCGCCTCTTGTTGCGTCAGGCCCTCGCGAACCTCGTCGGGGCGCATCACGTTCACCAGTTCGTCTTCGCGGTCCACTTCGGGGACCTCGTCGAGGGCGTCGAAGTACTCGAGGATGTCCGCGAACTGCGTCGCGAACTCCTCCACTTCGTCCTCGTCGAGGTCGACCCGCGCCAACTCGGCGACGTGTCGAACCTCGTCGGCGTCGACGGGCGTATCGCTCATATATCGCAGGTGACGGAGACCGGGAGTAAGGGTTTCGGTGTGGCCCGTTCGTCGTCGCTCCGGTGGGTTCGAAGCGGGTGCTTCCCACTCTTCGGGGTTGCCACCCGAACCCGCTATATTTAGCCGTTTTATCGCCGTCAGATATAAGTAAGCGGCGTCAATACGAATAGACGGAGAACGACCGTTCCCAGTTGCTTCTCTCGCACACAATGACAGGAAGTGTCCGACGTTTCACGACCGACAACGCGCGCGTGCGCAAACAGGCAAACGACCAGTCCGAACGCGACAGCGAACGGACCAAACACGAACAGGACGAGACGCTCACGTGCCCAGAGTGCGGTTCTGAGTCGCTCGTCTCTGATTCGGAGCACGGTGAGACGGTCTGTGACGACTGCGGCCTCGTCGTCGAGGAAGACGAGATAGACCGCGGACCGGAGTGGCGTGCGTTCAACTCCTCCGAGAAGGACCAGAAGTCCCGCGTCGGTGCCCCCACCACCAACATGATGCACGACAAGGGACTGTCGACCAACATCGGCTGGCAGAACAAAGACGCCTACGGACGCTCGTTGTCGTCGCGGCAGCGAGAGAAGATGCAGCGCCTCCGAACGTGGAACGAGCGCTTCCGCACTCGTGACTCCAAAGAGCGCAACCTCAAGCAGGCACTCGGCGAAATCGACCGGATGGCCTCGGCCCTCGGTCTGCCGGACAACGTCCGTGAGACTGCCTCCGTCATCTATCGCCGCGCACTCAACGACGACTTGCTCCCCGGACGCTCCATCGAGGGTGTCGCCACGTCGTCGCTCTACGCCGCCGCCCGCATGGCTGGGACGCCTCGTTCGCTCGACGAGATTACGAACGTCTCACGGGTCGAAAAAGACGAAATCGCCCGCACGTACCGATACGTCGTTCGGGAACTCAAACTCGAAATTCAACCTGCCGACCCCGAGCAGTACGTCCCACGCTTCGCGAGCGACCTGGGTCTCGCAGACGAGACCGAGCGACGCGCACGACAACTGTTGAAGACCGCGAAAAAGCAGGGCGTCCACTCCGGCAAGTCGCCGGTCGGCCTCGCCGCCGCCGCCGTCTACGCCGCCTCGCTCCTCACCAACGACAAGGTGACGCAAAACGAGGTATCTGAGGTGGCCAACATCTCCGAGGTCACCATCCGGAATCGCTACCACGAACTGCTCGAAGCAGAAGAGCAGATTCAGACGCCCTGACCGAGTCGGCCTTTTCACGTTTCGCAACACCGATACTCGCTGCGCCAGAGCGTCGCGTATGGAGACGACGCGACACTTCACCGCGACGGTGTACATCGTCAACGACGGGGCCGTAGCCCTCCACCGCCACGAACGCCTCGGCATCCGAATCCCACCCGGCGGCCACGTCGACAGAGACGAACTCCCCCACGAGGCCGGTCTGCGCGAAGTCCGCGAAGAGACCGGTCTCGACCCAGAACTCGTCGACGACACCGACTCGGTTCCGGCACCCGACGGCGAGGTGCTTCCGCACCCTCGTCAGCAGATGCTCTACGACATCAACGTCCACGGTGATGGAAGCGTCGGCCACCAGCACATCGACCACATCTACTACGCTCGCGTGGACTCCCGCGACATCGACCCTGCGCCGGGCGAGGCCGACCCAGACGTGTGGCAGTGGTACGACCCCGACGATTTACGCGACAGCGACATCGACCCGGATACGGTACAGTTTGCGCTGGAGGCTATCGACGTCGTATCAGACGAAGACTAAACTCGGACCGGCCGCCTATTCGACGAGCGACTCCACGTACTGCTGGACGTGGTTCTCCATCCGACGCTTGAACCCCGCCTGTCGGGCGAGTCGGTCGAGTTCGCGGGACGCGTAGGTGCCGTACTGCACCGCCTTCTTGTCCGCCTCGGCGACTGACGCCGGGAGAACCGCTTTCGCCGCCGCCCTGAGTGCGACTTTCCGCCGGCCATCGGCGACGAGTAACTCGCCGGGAAGCGGGAGTGCCGCTTCGACGACTCTGTCGTGGAGGAGTGGTGCAACTGGTTCGACACCTGCCGCACGGAGCGTCAGCACGTCCCGTTCGAGTTGGTCGGGGAGGGTGAGAATCATCTCGCGGGCGGCCCCGCGAACCGTCTCGGCTTCCACCCGCGGGTCGTCCGGTGCTTTGGCAACCTTCGCGTACCCGCCGAAGAGTTCGTCCGCGCCCTGCCCGACTGCGAGTCGGTCGTATCCGTCGGCAGCGACGCGTTCGGCAAGCAGGTACAGCGGAAGGACGATTTGTACGTCCATCGGGTTCGTTCGGCCGAGTGCCGCGACGATTTCGGGGACGGCGCGTTCGATTGCCTCGTGCGTGAGTTCGACGACGCGGAGGTCACGGTCCATCGCGGCGGCGGCGTCACGGGCGGCGGCGATGTCGTGTGACCCCTCGAATCCGGCGACGTAACACGGTGCGTCTGGAACGCCAGACGCGACGACGGCCGAATCCACACCGCCAGAGAACGCGACGGCGAGGCCGTCGTCGTCGACTGAGTCGACGGACTCGAAGACGGCCTCTCGGACCCGAGAGAGTGCCTCCTCGGTGTCGGTGGTGACGTTCGGAGCGGGGAGCGTCCAGACCTGCTCGGCGCCTCCAGCAACGTCAGCGGTCGTGGGGCGGGAATGTCCCGACGGAACCGCCACAGGGTCAGACAGGTCACGGTGGTCGAACGACCACTGTGAAGGGTCGTCTCGCTCGGAGAAGAGTGGTTGACGTCCGAGCACGTCGCGGACGAGATGGCCGTCTATCTCTCCGGCGAACCCTGCGGTTCCGGGGAGTGGGTCGCGTTCGGCGAGGGCCCGTCGAACGAGTGCGTCGTCTGCGCCGCGCATCGCGTCGTCCTCGTCGCCCATCAGAGCAGGTCGGTCAGCGCGTGTTTCATACGGCGTTTCGCACCGCCGGCGGCCTGCTGGAAGGAGATGCGCCACGGCGTCTTGCTCCCGACGACGCTGGTTCGCCCCTCGGTGATTGCTTCGAGGATGGCGTCGGCGCTTCTGGTATCGGTTCCGACTTCCGTGACTGCCTGTCCGACCATCTCACTGATGTGGGCGTCGCTGCCGGCGGTCATCGGCAGTCCACGGCGCTTCGCGAAGCGCTCTGCACGCTGGTTGGCGATGCCGGTGAGGAGACGTGAGTTGTAGACTTCGATGGCGTCCGCGGCGGCGAGTTGGGCACGTGAGATGTGCGGGGCGACGCCGTGGCGCGACTTCTGGAACGGGTGGGGGACGACTGCGATGCCCCCGGCGTCGTGGATTCGGTCGAGTGTCTCGTCGTACGAGAGGCCGGCGGGGATGAGTTCTCGCACGCCGAGGGCGAGCACGTGGCCTGCAGCGCAGGTGATTTCCATCCCCGGAATGCCGACGAGTCCGTAGTCTGCTGCAACGTCTGCTGCTTCGAGACTCGCGTCGATTTCGTCGTGGTCAGTGACGGCAAGCGCGTCTAATCCGACTGCCGCCGCCTGTTCGAGGAGGAGTTCGACCGGGTCCCGCCCATCGTACGAGAGGGACGAGTGCGAGTGCAACTCGACCGATAACACGAGGTACCCTAACAAATGAGGCTAAAAAAGCGCCCCGGTCCCGGTTCGATAGGTGTGTCTCACTCACGCACGGATACTGCCCAAGCGCAGTGGTTGGGTATCTCCCGACACGTGGTACGTTTCCGAGAGTGTCTACGAGAGACGATATACCATCCGAACTGGACAAAATGTAAGAATACAGATATAATATGCCAGTGGACAATACTTCGATACGGTGGGTAGACCCCGACGAGTGGTGGGCACCACCGGGGAGAAGAAAGATGACTGTACGAGACATCGCGCGACCGAAGGACGAATTGGTAACTGCGAAGGTAGACACACCGGTCGACGAACTGGCGAAGATGATGGAAGACAGGATGGTCGGGTCCGTCGTCATCGCCAACGGCGACGACATCGAGGGTATCGTCACAGACCGTGACATCGCACTCAAGTGCGTCGGGACGGGCGGCGACCTGAAAGGGATGACTGCGAACGACGTCATGACAGGCGAACCGTTCACCGTGGATGCCGACCTCGGCGTCTACGACCTGTTCCACCAGATGCGTGAACACGGCGTCCGCCGTGCTCCTATCGTGGACAACGGGAAACTCAGCGGTATCGTCACCTTGGACGACTTGCTCGTCCTCCTCGAAGACGAGATGCACGAACTGTCCGAAATCATCCGTGCTGGGTCGCCGCCGTACACGCCCGCGTGAGCGTTCGACGACCCGTCACCGACGACCGACGCTGTTTTTTGGGCACGTTTGTGCACATAGAAAGGGTTTACACTATGCGTTCTGACCATACCAATGAATGACGCTTCCCGACGCGGACCGCGACCTCGTCGTCGCCGAACTCGGCCGAGACCCGACGCCGGCCGAGGAGATACTCTTCGAGAACCTGTGGAGTGAACACTGTGCGTACCGGTCGTCTCGCCCCCTCCTCTCGGCGTTCGATTCGGACGGAGAACAGGTCGTCATCGGGCCCGGTGACGACGCCGCCGTCGTCTCGCTGGACGACGACACGTACATCACACTCGGCATCGAGAGCCACAACCACCCCTCGTACGTCGACCCCTACGACGGCGCGGCGACGGGTGTCGGCGGCATCGTCCGCGACACGCTCTCGATGGGCGCGTACCCGATTGCACTCGCCGACTGTCTCTACTTCGGTGACTTCGACCGCGAACACTCGCGGTACCTGCTCGACGGTGTCGTCGAGGGAATCGCCGACTACGGAAACGCCATCGGCGTCCCGACGGTCGCAGGCGCGACATCGTTCCACGAGAAGTACGAGGGCAACCCACTCGTCAACGTCGCCTGTGTCGGTCTCCTCTCCGCCGACCGTCTCGTGACCGCAGTTGCACAAGAGGCCGGCAACAAACTCGTTCTCGTCGGCAGTTCGACCGGCCGTGACGGCCTCGGCGGCGCATCGTTCGCGAGCGAGGACCTCGCCGAAGACGCCGAAACCGAAGACCGACCGGCCGTGCAGGTCGGCGACCCGTACACGGAGAAACTGCTCATCGAGTGCAACGAGGCACTCCTCGACGAGGAACTCGTCGAATCTGCACGTGACCTCGGTGCCGCCGGCCTGGGCGGCGCGTCGTCCGAACTCGTCGCGAAGGGTGGCTTCGGTGCACAAATCGACCTGAACGCCGTCCACCAGCGCGAACCCAACATGAACGCCTTCGAGATTCTTCTCTCGGAGTCCCAAGAGCGCATGTGCTACGAAGTCGCGCCGGAGAATGTCGAACGCGTCCAGGCGATTGCCGAGCGATTCGACCTCGGAAGCGCCGTCATCGGCGACGTCGCCGAAGGCAACTACGTCTGCACCTTCGACGGCGAGACAGTCGTCGACGTGCCGCCGGAGTTCCTCGCCGAAGGCGCACCGATGAACGACCTCGACGCCACGGAACCCGAGGGAGCGGAACGTGACCTCCCCGAATTCGCCCTCTCCGAGGCCCTCGAAGCAGTCCTGTCGGACCCCAACACCGCCTCCAAGGAGTGGGTCTACCGCCAGTACGACCACGAAGTCGGCCTGCGAACGGCCCGGCGACCCGGCGACGACGCGGCACTCCTCGACATTCCAGAAGCCGACACGAAACTCGCCTTCACGGCCGGTGCCGACCCGAACTGGACCGACGCGGCCCCGTACGACGGTGCCCGCGCCGTCGCCTTCGAGAACGCGACGAACCTCGCCGCGAAGGGTGCCACTCCACTCGCAGCAGTCGACTGCCTGAACGGCGGTAACCCCGAGAAACCCGACGTGTACGGCGGGTTCAAGGGAATCGTCGACGGCCTCGCGGACATGTGCAGTGCGCTCTCCGTGCCCGTCGTCGGTGGAAACGTCTCGCTGTACAACGACTCCGTCTCGGGGCCGATTCCGCCGACGCCGACCCTCGCGATGGTCGGCGAGGCCGCCGGCAACTCGCCCGGCATGTCGCTCTCGGGTGAGGGAGACCTGTTCCTCGTCGGCTATCCCGGTGACGCACTCGGTGGGTCGACCCTGCTCCAGCACGAAGGCGGGTCCGACGCCTTCCCAGCGCTCCCCGACGACGAAACCGCTGCCGCCGCTCTCGACGCGATTCGCGCCATTGCCACCGACGATTCGACCCTCGCCGTCCACGACGTGAGCCACGGTGGTCTCGCGGTCACCCTCGCCGAGATGGTGACCGAAGACGTCGGCGCAGACGTCGCCGTCGAGAACGTCGTCCAACTCTTCGACGAGACGCCGGGTCGCGTCGTCGTCGAAAGCACGGACGTGGATGCACTCGTTTCTCTCGCCGGTGACGTGCCACTCTACGAACTCGGCACGACGACCGACGACGACTATCTGGGCGTGACCGTCGACGGCGACCACGTTGCCTTCGACGCCCCGAAAATCGCCGACCTACGCGGCGTACTCACGCACGAACTGGACTAAGCGGAAACCGAATCGACGGCCGTCGCTTACGGTTCGAGGACGACTTTTCCAGTACTCTTTCTGTCTTCGATGTACTGGTGCGCTGCCGCCGCATCTTCGAGGGGGAACGACTCGCCGACGATGACGTCGAGTTCGCCGGCCACGAGGAGTTCGGAGAGTTCGGGAACAGCGCCGAGTACCGACTCGGGGCGCTTCTGCATCGCGTTTCCGAGGTGGAACCCGATGACCGACTTGTTCTCGAAGAGGAGGCGTGTCGTATCCGCTTTGGCTACCTCACCGGAGGCCGCACCGTAGGTGACGATTCGGCCGAAGTCAGAGAGTGCGTCCAGACTGTGCTGGAACGTCTCGCCGCCGACACCGTCGAGGACGAGGTCCACGCCCTCGCCTTCAGTCTCGTCGGCGATTGTCTCGCGGAAGTCTTCCTCGGTGTACTGGATGGGGTGGTCGAGGCCGAGGTCCGTCGCGAGGTCGAGTTTCGCTTCGGTGCCGGCCGTGCCGAACGTCTCTGCACCCGCGAGTGACGCGAGTTGGACGGCGGCGGTGCCGACCCCTCCGGCGGCGGCGTGAATCAACACTCGTTCGCCTGCTTCGAGGCCACCCCACTCGTGGAGGCAGTTGTAGGCGGTGAGGAACTGGATGGGGAATCCGGCAGCCTCCGCGAAGGACATCGATTCCGGTACGTCGAACAACCCGTCTGCACGGGCGTTCACGTACTCGGCGTACGCGTTTCCACCGGTCATGGCCACGACGCGTTCGCCGATTTCGCGCTCCACGCCTTCGCCGACGGCGTCGATGGTTCCGGCCGCTTCCATCCCCGGCGTGTAGGGTGGTTCCGGGCCGTCACGGTAGTGGCCGCGGCGTTGCATGATGTCGGCGAAGTTGATGCCGACCGCTTCGACGGCGAGTCGGACCTCACCGGGACCCGGTTCTGGCATCTCCGTCTCGCGGACTTCGAGGGTGTCGCTACTCCCGTACTCGGTGACGACTATCGATTTCACAGTCCTCCTTCGCGACGCTGACAGAAAAACGGAGAGAAAGCGGAAGTTCGTCAGGTGTCGGTTCTACGCGAGGAGCAGGGGGAGACCGAACGTGACGGCGAGGCCGACGACGAGGACGAGAACGCCGGTCGTGACCTGTCCCATCGTGAACTCTTGCATCGGGGAGGTGACGCGTCCTTCT
>NZ_LOPV01000549.1 GCF_001469865.1 Haloferax profundi | reverse complement strand
TCCAAACAAGGTTATAGAGAGCGGGCGAATAGGTGAGCTACTATGCGCGAGTTCGTCTTCACCGTCGAATACGACAAGGGGGCAGACGAGGTCATGGACCTCTTCATCGACAACCCAGATTTACACTCCAAGACGATGGCCGTCCACGCGACGAACGAGTCGATGTGGCGTCTCGACAGAATCACCGGCCCGACAGAGGTACTCGAGGAGTTCGATGCAGTCGTCGAGAGTGTGACTCTCTGTAACGAAGTCATCGGGATGTGTGGGGCTCCCGTCGTCGAGTGGAACTTCGAGACGCTCTCCAGTACCCCAAACGGCCGCATCGTCTACTCGTGTCGAGAGGAGGGTGAGGGAATTCAGTCGATTCCGTACGTCGCCGCGAAGCACATCGGCGATGGTCTCTTGATGCAAGCAGAACGTCGCGGCAACCAGTATCAGTGGCGACTCCTCATCGACGACGACGACACTGTCGGCGAAATCTACGAAGAGGTGGACGATGGCCTCAGCGAGGGACTCTCACTCAGCGTCCAGCGCATCAGCAAACCGGAGTGCTGGCTCGAAGAGGGGTTCGACTCGGACGACCTTCCACCGGAACAACAAGCAGCACTCGAAGCCGCCGTCGAGTTTGGCTACTACGAGACGCCTC
>NZ_LOPV01000548.1 GCF_001469865.1 Haloferax profundi | reverse complement strand
TACTACGAGACGCCTCGCCGAAACACAGTCAAAGAGATCTCCGAGACGCTCGACATCCCCAACTCGACGCTTCAGTACCGCCTGACTCGTGCCGAGGCGTGGTTGGCTCGTGAGTTCGTCACGGACACACTCGGCACCGAAGTCGAACACCGTGTCGATCCCGACGAACTCGAAGTGAGCGCGTAGGAGGCGCACAACCACCCCGGTGTCACCAATTTGAGAACCTCTTTGAGTCGGACGGTAGTGAACTCCTGTAATGGAACACGCCCACGACACGAGCGCCACCTCCACACTCGACTCACGGCGCTGGTGGACCATCGTGATTTTTGCGTACGTCGCCCTCGAAGGAGCCAGTCTCCAGATGCGAGGGTCCGTCGTCCCCGTTCTCCGAGATTCGTTTGGCACACCTGAGTGGCTCCTCGGTCTCGTCGCGCCCGCAGGAACGATTGGCTTTCTCGTCTTCGTGGCACTCACCGGTGTCGTCGCCGGCCGGGTCGACACACGCCGCCTCATCTTACTCGGCATCGCCGGAACCGGCGCGAGCGTGTTCATCATCGGATTCACTCCATCGTTCGCCTTCTTCCTCGCCGCACTGCTCCTTCGGGGGTCGTTCGGTGGTGTGGGACGCGGGACCGACCGCCCACTATTGAGCCACCTCCACTCCGAAGACCGTGGAAAGTGGTTCAGTTACTACGATGCCATGTGGGCCGTGGGTGCGACGATTGGCCCACTCATCGTCACCGCTGCACTGTGGCTTGGCGACTGGCGTTTCGCGTACTATGCACTCGGTGCGGCGTTTCTCCCCGTCGTATTGCTAGTCGTGTGGCTCCCCACGCCGTCTATCGAAGGGGACGGTGACGACCCACTCACGTTCGAGGAAATCAAGCGCGTGGGCCGGCGGCCAGAAGTCCTCGTGATGATTGGTGGGATTCTCATGACGACTGGTGTGGAAGGAGCACTGTTCACGTGGTTGACCACGTTCGCCGAGGGTCGCGTACCTGCCTCGTTCGTCACGGCGTCACTGAGCGTTCTGTTGGTGGCGTACATCCCTGGCCGCTTCGTGGCTGGTGTCCTGTCTGACCGACTAGACACCGTTACGCTCATCTCCGGACTTGCGATGCTGTGTCTACTATCGGCTGTGTACACGTTCTTCGTCGCAACTGGAGTCGGCATACTCGTTGGCCTGTTCGGTATCGGGTTTTCGCTCTCGGGGCAGTTTCCAACCTTGTTGGCATACTCGACCGAGGCCGCACCAGAGCACAGCGCACCCATCAACAGTCTTAGTTTAGTGGTGTCGACGCTCGGGATTGCGGGCGTGCCAGCTATATTGGGCTTCGTTATCTCAGATGCAGGTATCGAAGTGGCGATGCAATTGCTCGTGGTCCCATTAGTAGCACTGGTTGGCGTGTCGGTGATTGCGTGGGTCCGGGTTGGAACTGGAGTGAATCAGTAGCGTGATTGTGGGCCGTGGAGTTTCGGGAACCTCTCCGGCGTCTCTCTTATCGGTCGAACATCTCGGGTAATCCATTCGGGGGTCTGGGTAGTTGCGACGGTTGGAATATTCCAACACACGTCTCATGCTCCCCGAGACCGTAGCAGTTCGCGTGGCAAAGGACACACTCAGCGAAATCACCGGCTTGCCGGACGACCTCGGAATCGGCGACGACCTCGCTCGCTCGCAACAGCGCGTCTCGATTCGCGTCGACAGCAGACGCTACGGAAAACCGATGACGGTGGTCGAGGGTCTCGACCTCCCGGACGACGAACTTTCGTCGCTCGCATCGACATTGAAACGCACGCTCGCAGTCGGTGGGACAACCACTGCCGACGGTTCTATCGAATTGCAGGGCGAACACGGAACGCGACTGGAAGCAGCGCTTCGTGACGAAGGCTTCGACGTCGAGACCTGATTCTGTCAGGGACCGAATGCTGCGATGTCGGCGCCGACTGTCGCCAGCGCGTCTGCGGGATTCGGGTCGCTGTCCGCCAGATGGGTGTACTGATGGACCGGAACAGTTGCCAATGCTGAAGCGATAGCCTCGCTATACACGTCGACCCCAGGTTCTGTCGGGTCGTTTCCCTGCCAGACGTCACGGATGACCGTCATCGAGTCGATACGGACCTCCAAACTGTGTGGTTCGTAGCGGGCCAATAGTTCTGAGAGACCGAGTTGGAGAG
>NZ_LOPV01000547.1 GCF_001469865.1 Haloferax profundi | reverse complement strand
TGTTGTTTCCCGACCGAGAACCGACGGGACGACCGAGACGTGCGAGTTCGTTCTCCTCGGCGTCTATGATGACCGCACCCGCACCTGCTGGGCCGGGATTGCCGCGTGAACTCCCGTCGACGTAGAGGACGAACGAGTCGCCAGCTGGATGAGTGACTGGGGGCCGTGAAATCTCCGTTGCGAGAAGGTCTTCGAGTGCCCGACGCAGTTCTGCCGAAGTGGTCGTTGGGTCGAATAGGCCACCGTAACCGGGAACAGCGTCGTCGATGACCTTGGTGACCGCTGTCATTTCGTATCCCACGCGTGCGAGTACTTCGTCGACGAGCGTCGCGAGAGGTGAGAGGTATTCGGCAGGGAGCGGTTCGGTAGTCACGTTACTGGTTCCCTCGCGCTTCGCGGTTAAGACTCACACGCTCACCACTCGTTCGCCAGTGTGACTTCACTCGGAGTACCCTCACAACAGCAGTTGGAATATTCCAACCATGGTTCCATTATGTAGCAGTGTCTTTTACGAATTACTCAATGGCGGACACCACCCACGTCGACTGGAGTACGACGCACCGAAAGACCGAGACGACACCCAAGGCATCCCAACAGACCACCGAAGAGACTGACGCGACGAGCACCGACGACGAGAATCTTGTCTACGACGAGCGACACGGTGAGTGGATCGACGAAGAGACCGGAGAAGTCGTCCGTGAGGATGCCGTCGACCGAGGACCCGAATGGCGAGCATTCGACTCTGCCGAACGCGACCAAAAGTCGCGTGTCGGGGCGCCGACGACGGGGATGATGCACGACAAAGGACTGTCGACCAACATCGGTTGGCAAGACAGAGACGCCTACGGCAACACACTGTCGACCCGACAGCGCCAGAAGATGAGCCGCCTTCGAACGTGGAACGAGCGCTTCCGCACTCGTGACTCCAAAGAGCGCAACCTCAAGCAGGCGTTGGGCGAAGTCGACCGGATGGGCTCTGCACTCGGATTGCCTAAACACGTCCGTGAGATGGCGTCTGTCATCTATCGACGGGCACTGAACGACGATCTCCTACCCGGTCGGTCTATCGAGGGCGTCGCCACTGCTTCCGTCTACGCCGCTGCGAGGCAGGCAAGCGTCCCCCGGTCTCTCGA
>NZ_LOPV01000546.1 GCF_001469865.1 Haloferax profundi | reverse complement strand
GGATAGGCTCGAACTCACCCGAACCTACCGATACATCTCTCGGGAGTTGGGTCTCGACATCCAACCGGCTGACCCGGTACAGTATCTCCCACGGTTCGTCTCCGAACTCGGCGTCGACGACGCTGTCGAACAATACGCGCGCTCGCTCCTCCAGACTGCGAAACAGAAAGGCGTCCACAGTGGAAAGAGTCCCGTTGGCCTCGCGGCAGCCGCCATCTACGCGGGGTCACTCATCGCAGACGCGGAATTGACCCAAAGCGACGTCAGTGAGGTCACCGACATCAGTGAAGTGACGATCCGAAAGCGATATCGAGAACTCCTCGACACGAGTGGACAGGACAATTTGCAGGCGATGCGGCGCGACGCGTCAGCGTAATCGTACCGACACCAGTATTTCGGGCCTTCTCGGCAAAACAGACACTCAATCGATCGTTAGTGCCTGCTGGCTGGCCGCGCA
>NZ_LOPV01000545.1 GCF_001469865.1 Haloferax profundi | reverse complement strand
GGCCGAGTTCCAGTTCGAACGCCTGGTCGTCGTTTGCCGACGTTTGGCCGAGGTTGAGTGTGATGATTTCCTCGAAGTTGCTTGGTCGAGGGGGTGCGTCTGCAAGTAGGAACTCGACGAATGCCTCGCGATTCATCTCGAGGGCCGGCATCTGGTCACGGAGTTCACCGAGTGATGCGGTGTAGGTACCGTCGGGTGAAGAGTCCACGGCGTCAGTGAAGTGCCCCGGTGCGACGAGCACGTCGTCGGAGAGGCTCAGAATACGCCGCTGGAGTGTATCGTACAGCGTCCGGACTGCGTCGGGAATGCCACTGTCTCCCCCCTCTGGGTCAGGACTTCCAACGCTTTCGAGAAACAGACAGTCGCCCGTCAAGAGGACGCTCTCGTCGACGAGGAACGACGTCATTCCCGAGGTGTGCCCAGGTGTGTGTATCGCCTCGATGGAGAGGTCGCCGACTGTCAGCACGTCGCCGTCTGCAACCGTCGTGTAGTCCATCTCGTAGTCGACACCGCGGGCCACAGCCGGTTCGGGGATAACCGCCTCAACACCTCTGGTGGCAATCGAGCGCACGCCACTGACGTGGTCTGCGTGGATGTGGGTATCGATGGCGTACACCAACTCGACGCCCCACTGTTGGGCATCGTCGAGATATCGGTGAGGGAATGCTCGGAGCGGGTCGACGACTGCTGCTTCTCCATCGCTGATGAGCATGTAGGCCAGACAGCCACTAGATGGGCGTTGGTACTGGACGAGTGTCCCCACACCCTCGTAGCGAGAGATTGGAACAGCATCGTAGAGCCGCGCCCAACTGTTCATTCCTCCGTCGAGATTCACCGCATCGATTCCTTCGTCTTCGAGGAGACTCACCACGTATGCGCTTGCACCGCCTTTCACGCAGACGACGACCAGTTCCTCCTCACCAGAAGGAACCCGGTCGAGCACCTCGTCGTCGACGCCCATCAAGAACTCGTAGTACGGCACGTTGACCATGTCGACGTTTCTACTCTCGATGACCCACTTGTCGTATTCGCCCTCTGTACGCACGTCGAGGATTGGCACCCGGTCACCACGGGCAATCCGCTCCTGAAACGCCTCGGGGCGTATCGATGCCACGTCGTCAGCGCTGGGCAGATTGTCGATGTCCATCACTTCTAGAAGGGCCTGTAACTGGAAATAGTCGCCAGTCTGCGAGAGGGCTTTTTGTATGGGATCGTACGCCACTGCTGTGGGTATTTACGAAAAATTCGAGGCGAAAGCCTCGCCCTTCAGGGCGGGGATGAAGCCGACCAACAGTATTCAACCGCCGACGATGGTATAGACGGGGTTCCAACGCAATCTTTAATCCGTCCGACCGTGATAGTATGCATAGATGGTGAAGAGTACCCGTCACGCGAAATACGAACTCTACTACCACATAGTGTTCGTGCCGAAATATCAGCGTTCGCACTTGACGGGGAAGACGAAGGAACGTCTCGAAACCATCTTCGCGGAAATCTGTGAGGACAAGGGCCTCGAACTGGCCGAGTCCGAAGTCATGCCCGACCACGTACACCTGTTCATCGGGAGTCCACCCAAGAACGCCCCGTCACTCATCGTCAACTGGGTCAAGGGTATCTCCGCCCGCAAGTACAACCAACGCTACGACGACCGCGTGAAGTGGACTCGTTCGTACTACGTCGGTACGGCGGGTAGTGCCTCAAAGGACGCTGTCGAACAGTACATCGCTGAACAGGAAGGTGACGACGCATGAAGCGCGCCAACACCCTCGAGGTGGTTCCACAGACCGAGAACGACAAAAAGTGCCTCCTACGGCTACTCGACGCCTCCGCCTCTCTGTGGAACGAACTGACCTACGAACGTCGTCAGAACTACTTCGGTGACGGCGACGTGTGGGACACATCTGAGTACCGAGGACGCTACAACGGCGTCGTCGGAAGCGCGACTGTTCAACAGGTCACGCGCAAGAACAGCGAAGCGTGGCGGTCGTTCTTCGCCCTCAAGGAGAAAGGCGAGTACGCCAACCCACCGTCGTACTGGGGCAACGAGGAAGACGGACGCGAACTCCGCACCTACATCCGAAACAACCAGTACACGATTCAGTGGGGCAAACGTAGCCGTCTCGAAATTCCTGTCGGGCAAGAACTGAAAGACGAATACGGACTCGGCTACCACGAACGACTCCGCCTCGAAGTCCGAGGCAACCCAAAGTGGGATGGCAAACAGGGTCGTCTGGAACTCGAATACGACGAGGTTAGCGACACGTTCAGGGCTTTCCAACCAGTCACCGTACCTGATTCTCGACTGGATTCACCACTGGCTTCTCACGAAGCTGCCCTCGACGTTGGCGCAAACAATCTCGTCGCCTGTTCCACGACTACTGGGAACCAGTACCTCTACGATGGACGCGAGTTGTTCGGACGGTTCCGCGAGACGACTGACGAAATCGCCCGCCTACAGTCAAAACTCCGAGAGGGTCGC
>NZ_LOPV01000543.1 GCF_001469865.1 Haloferax profundi | reverse complement strand
GAGCCTGCTGATTTGACCGAGTGGCAGCGTACTGCGGATGGTCCTCCCTTGGAGATGACGCACCAGGGTCGGCTGCTCGACACGTTCGTTTCACAGGTGATGGTCCAACCGCCGGGGTGTCCACACGCGTTTCCGGCGTTGTTGTACGTGGGACGTGGGTGGAGTGATGACCAGCTTGTCTACTCTGGGGGGTGGGTTATCGACGATGCGGCGCTGTTCGAAGATTCGCTGACGGTGTTGACGATGGAAGACGCTGCACAGGTGGTCGGTATCGATGTTGGCGATTTGGATGGCGATGGGCTCGGAGATGCGCTGAAGCGGTCGTTATCGGGTGAGCAGGCTCAGCGGGGTGCGCAGATTGACTCCGGGACAGTCGGGTCGTTGGTGAAGGCGGGAGTTTTGTCGGAAGGAGAGGGAGAAGGAGTTGACCACTACGTCCGGAAGCGTCCTGGGCGGAGTGAGCAAGACCAGGGGGGCGATGGAAATGTCGTCGTGACGCATGTAGGGTTGGATGCTCCGGTCCTCCATCTGGTGAACGCGGGTAAGGCGTCGAATGAGGTGAAGTTCAAGGCAGGGGCTGAACTCTCGAAAGGCGTGAACTAACCGTTTCCACTCAATCGAACTCTTGCTACTAGGGCGTATTGGAAGTAAAAATTTGGTGAGGTTTCTTCGGTCGTGCTGAATAGAGAGCGCGAGTCGGGCAGAATATACCCAACCGTAATCCCCAAACATTAGGTTTATTTTCTGAACGTTCTACGAAGAAACATGGTTGAACCCCTCCAGCGTCAATTGAATGTCCTCATTTTGCTTAGCTCAACAATCCTCGGGGTAGCTTTGACGTACTTACTCTTGAGCTATACTGTCGGCTTTATATTCCTCGGGATTGCAGTGATTATATCCGGTCTTATCGCCTTCTTGGCACTCCTCTACAGTAGCAGTTGAGTACCAACCATCAGAACCTGTTCTGAGTAGTACACCCTCTGTCTGTGTCACGCACTTTCTGTCAAGGCCTGAGGATTTCAACAGAGCCTATTGTTTCTGAAACTTTTTCGAATGAATAGCTGTTGGGTAGGTGTGTAAGTGGATTAGCTCAGACGTCGAATCCGTTTCGCCTGAGTGCCTCTGCCAGCTCCCCGTCAGGGTCAGCCGCAAACTCAACCAACGATGATTCAGGCCTTGTTGTCGTATATAATTCAGAGTCAATATTGTCAGGAATTTCGTTCGTGTGCGTCTTATCTACAACTGCAACTGATATTTTTGGTCTCGTATCCGCGTCTTTTGACTCGCTCATTAACTGATGGTACGGGGAAACGACGTTTGGCTTTTACCATTCGGGTATCAAATTTTCTCTACGAAAAAAGCGTTTTGACAGGTGAGAATATGATAACCGTACATTCAGCGCACAATCTCAAGAGAACAACAACGAATTTGTCTCTTGCGTGAAACTAGAGCGGGTGATGCCCTCCATCATCGACGACGTCGCGTTCAGCGAGCCCCCTGGGAAGCCATTTGGCGCACTCCAGCTCTGTGGTGCCCTCATCTTTTCGGGGATCTACTCGTGTCGTGAGGAGGGTGAGGGTGTTCAGTCGATTCCATACGTTGCGGCAAAGCACATTGGAGATGGTCTCTTGATGCAAGCAGAACGTCGCGGAAAGCAGTACCAGTGGCGGCTCCTTATCGACGACGACGATACTGTCGGTGAGATCTACGAGGAGGTGAACGATGGCCTCAGCGAGGGGCTCTCGCTCAGCGTCCAGCGCATCAGCGAACCGGAATGCTGGCTCGAAGAGGGATTCGACTCGGACAACCTTCCACCGGAACAACAAGCAGCACTCGAAGCCGCAGTCGAGTTCGGCTACTACGAATCACCGCGTCGTAACACAGTCAAAGAAATCTCAGAGAAACTCGACATCCCCAATTCGACGCTCCAATACCGGATCACTCGGGCCGAAGCGTGGTTGGCTCGTGAATTCGTCACGGACACACTCGGTACCGAAGTCGAACAGCGTGTCGACCCCGACGAACTCGAAGTGAGTGCGTGAACTGCCTCGGGGTCAAGCCCCGAGGCACTCGCCTTGAACCGCTTGTTGATTCGAATGGAGAATAGTCGTCTCCAATCGCATGGTGTCGTCCGCTTTGTGTCTCACGAGAACCAGTTACGGTGGAACGGCTCTGTTGAAACCCTCTGAGCCTGACAGTAAATGCGTGCTGAATATCGAGGGTGAGTTCAGCACGACCGAGGGATGACAGTCTGACCCGACGGGAACGGTTCGCGTAGCATTGTAAACCACGGTTAGGTGGAATCAGAATCGACGTATGACAGAGATAGCGGCACTAACGGCGATGATACCGCCAATAATCCCAACTGTGGCAAACAGGAAGAAGTGTTCGTTGCCATCGGAAACGAAGTATCCAATGTCGGCAAGCATAATCAGTACGAGGGCATGAATCAACGTCTGTAGGTTTGTCTGGGTGCGGATTGACTGGAGTTTTTCAGCCGTTTCGGAGGGCATAATCAAAAAGCGGAGAGTACGCTTTTACAGGTTGTCCTTCAGCACACCACGCCCACAGACTGGATGCTGACTCTGCGCTCTTTATTCAGCACAACAATCGAAACATATCATGGATTGAGGATCTCAACAGAGCGGGTGGAACAGTTATCTCTCCCGGTTGTGTATGTAAAATCACACACCAAATGTGGAATTCAACCACTATCTTGCTACTATCTGTCCAACATTTGATGCACGCAGTCAGTCGTCCCGAACTTGCTTGCAGAAGGCGAGAAACAAGCGTCCCCAACGTGAACGGTCACAGATCAAAGAGAACCGAAAGAACGGACTCACCATGATTTACTCCTCAGTCCTTCTCGACATCGACATCGAAGAAGCGAAAGAACTCGTTCGGAAGCGGAACCGTGGCCTCTCTCGCAGGGAGACCGATGGAGAGGTGGTGTACATGAGCCAAGCCGGGCATCGGTTAGGCACACTCACAGAAGCTACACTCCCGAATGGCCGGGTGGGGACACGACTTCGATATCGAAGCTCGATAATCTCACCAACTGAGGCAAACGCAAAGCGACAAGCGAGAGGAATATACGACGCAGTATCGTCTTCGAAGTACAGGTGACATCCTCCCAGAGATTACAATATTCACACCATGGTTGGGTATTGATCGACCGACGTATCCGTAGCCACCTGTGCAATCTCTTTCATACGTACACGGCCCCAGTAGTGGTGGCACTATCGGGTTTTAAACAGAGACGCGAGTCGTCCTTCTCGTTACACTATTCTGGGCCGGGCATATCGGCACGGACCGTCTCGTGGGCGATGGGTTGACGAGACGCCTCGCGTCTCGTTTGTGCACGAGTGCTTACACTCGTGAACGCTGTATCCCCTCCCTACTCGCTCCTTGAGGAAGGGAACTTAGCGCCTATTTTCAGTAAAAATAACTCACAAACACAGTACCTCTTCGCACGAGGCGGATGTCACGAGCGGTGATTCAGTCGGACGTGACCACCGAGGTAGTCTTCGAAGATGACTGTCGACGGTCGAGCAACCAACTGACGACTGTCAACGACAGCCCGCCGACGACGAACAGCGCGCCGATCCACGGCGTATCGACGAGGCTGAGGCCGTTGCCTCCCTCAGTGACCCAGCCACCGACGTAGGCGCCGACAGCGATGCCGACGTTGAACGCGCCAATGTTGAGCCCGGAGACGACGTTGACTGCCTCGGGAGCGAGACGCTCGGCTTTGTTGACGACGTACGTCTGCAGCGGCGGAACGTTCGCGAAGCCGACGACGCCAAGTAAGAACACTGTGACGATGCTCCACGTCGGGTCGCTGGCGGTGAACGTAAACGCTGCGAGGACGACTGCTTGTACGGCGAACAGTCCAACGAGCGTCTGGACTGCACCGAAGCGGTCGGAGAGCTTTCCCCCACCGAGATTACCGACGAAGACACCGGCACCGTAGAGGACGAGCAGGGCACTTACTGTCGCAGGCTCGAAGCCGGATATCTCGCGGAGGATTGGTTCCAGATAGGTGAACGCGACGAACGTCCCACCGTATCCGATGGCAGTCATTGCGAGGACGAGGAGGATTTGACCCTCAAGGAGAGCCGAAAGCTGGTCCGCAAACGACCCTTGTTCTTTGTTTTCTAGGTCACGCGGGAGGAGAACCCAACTAGAGACGAAGCCGATCAGGCCGAGAAGAACGATAGCCCAGAAGGTCGTTCTCCAACCGAAGCTCTGACCGATATAAGTACCAAGCGGGACACCGGTCGCTGTTGCGACGGTCAGCCCCGCAAACATGATAGCGACAGCGCTAGATTCACGTTCTTTTCTGACGATGTCGACGGCGATAGTTGACCCAATAGCGAAGAACACACCGTGGGCGAGCCCCGTCAGGACGCGTGCGAGAACGAGTAGTTCGTACGTGGGGGCGAACGCTGCGACGACGTTCCCCGCGACGAATAGCCCCATCAAGCTCAACAGCAGTTTCCGCCTGCCGACTCGACTCGCCAAGCCAGTAATGACAGGTGCACCGAACGCGACAGCGAGCGCGTACAGGCTCACAAGGAGCCCGGCCGTCGCAACAGTGACGCCGAGGTCGGTGCCGATTGGAGTCAACAGGCCGACGATGATGAACTCGTTCGTCCCGATGGCAAAGGCACTGATGGTGAGCGCGAGCAGTGCTGCCGGATAGGGGAAGAAGCGCGATACCGGTTCGCCCGTCGATGAACTGTCACCGGGCGAATCGTCGTGTGCTGGTTCGGATTGGTCGGATTGCACATTTACTTCGATGGGAGGACTCCGATTCATCCCTCGTTCGGAATATCCCAACGAAATTTCCGATCCCAGAGACGACTAAAACCGAGAGTTGCGCTATTCCAATTATGCCGATTGTTCAGTATCGACGGGATGGTTATCGGTCGCGTCGCCATTCGTAGTAAACAATAGATGTTGGTGACGGTCGGCGCCCACACCGAGGCACAGGAGTGCCGCAGCCTGACTGTTGAAATAATTCAAGCGAACATACTGGCAGTCTTGCCCCATCTGTAGAAATGCAATGAGTGAACTGACACTCGACATAAACTCGGACAACACTGCACTGCTCGTCCAAGACATGCAGCGAGACAACCTTCATCACGAAGGGGCGAACAAGGATTCCGGCGTCCCTGAACACGCCGAGGAGCAGAATATCTACGAGCACATAGAGGCGCTGATGGATACCGCTCGGGAACGAGATGTCCCGGTCATCCATATCCACTACATCGCAGAGGAAGACGCCGCTGGACTCGCCCAGAATGCAGCTATTTTCTCGGACATCGCCGCAGACGAAGTCTGCGTTCGCGGATCGTGGGGTGCGCAGCCGATGAATGGGATGGAACCACACGAAGACGATGTCGTCGTCGAAAAAATGCGCGTGGACGGGTTCCGCGGCACAAACCTCGACAACCTGCTTCGCGGCTTCGACGTCGACAGCTTC
>NZ_LOPV01000542.1 GCF_001469865.1 Haloferax profundi | reverse complement strand
GTGTGTTCACAAACTTCTCTATCGAATCGACTGCTCGGTCGGGTGCGGACCTCGGTTACGACGTGACCGTCGTTGAGGACGCAACGGCGAGCTTCTCCGAAGAGTGGCAAAATGCTGCACTCAACTACACGCTCACCCAGATGACCGATATCGAGTCGACAGAAGACGTCCTCACCGCCCTCACAGAGTAGAGACGCGACAACGCGCTCGAAGAGGCACAGAAGCAATTATCCGCCTCTCGGTCCTCTCTTTACAGATGCGAGAGTACGTCTTCACGATACACTATAAAGAGGGTGCCGACGACCTCATGGATCTCTTCATCGAATGGCCGAGTCTCCACGCAATCGCCATCTCACACGCGTCCAACGAGACGATGTGGCGGTTAGACTACGTGACTGGGAAACCTGAAGCACTCGACGCCTTCGAGGCACTCATCGCCGACATAGCGCACTGTGATGCTGTTATCGGCGACCAGCTGGTCGTCGATCGGGAGTACGAGGTAATTCTCCGAGATCCTCAGGAGTGTGTCGTCTACACGCGCCGGCCAGAACGCGACGATGCTCGGTCAGTCACATCTATTATCAACGAGTACCTCGGCGACGGACATCTCTGTCAGACCGACCGCCGCGGCAACGAGTACGAATGGCGTATCCTTGTCGACGACGAGCGCGCGGTGAGCGACATTTACGACCGCCTCCACGCGGGGGTTCGAGACGGTGTCTCGGTCGAACTGACCAAGATAAGCGACCCGACGCACTGGACGAACAACATCATCCGAAGTGGTGGTCTCCCGCCCGAACAGCGTGAAGCCATCGAAGCCGCCGTCGAACTCGGCTATTACGAGAAACCGCGACAGATAAGTGCCGTCAATGTCGCCGATGAACTCGGAATCTCCCAGTCGACGTATCAGTACCGACTCAATGCAGCTGAGTCATGGCTGGCGAAGCAGTTCGTCGAACATCTCTGAAGTGGAGATGAAAAGACAGACAGAAATCTGTATTCTGACAGCGGGTGTCTACGTCTTTACCACGGGGCAAAGTCGGGGTCGACCTGCCGTTTGTTATAGCTGAGTGTGGAAATCTTCGAAAGGTCTTCATCGTCGAGCGTGAGATGTTGACTCTCCCAGTTCGCACGGATGTGTTCTTTGCTGGTGGCCTTGGGAATAGCAGCGATACCGTTTTGTCGAAGCCACGCTAGACTGACCTGAGCCTCGCTAGCCCCATGTTTCTCGGCGATTTCGCCTAGTTCTGGCACGTCGAATACCTTCCCACGAGCGATGGGGGCGTAGGCGACTACAGCGACGCCGTTTTTCTCACAGAACTCCCGTAGTTCGGGCTGCTGGAAGAGTGGGTGGAGTTCGGCTTGGTTAGCAACGATCGGTGCGTCAGAACGGTCCAGCGCAGTCTCTAACTGCTCGGGGAGGAAGTTACTGACTGCGATGCTATCGACAAGGCCCTCGTCGTACAGTTGATTGAATGCCGGAATAGTCTCGCTTGGCTCGTAGCCACCCGCCGGCCAGTGGACATAGAGTATCTCGATACGGTCAAGCCCGAGCCGGTCGAGGCTCTCTTTAGCGCTCTCGACGACATATTC
>NZ_LOPV01000541.1 GCF_001469865.1 Haloferax profundi | reverse complement strand
GAGATCATCATTCCAGATCTTCGTGGCGACGACGACTTCGTCTCGAGGTACGGACGATGCTTCGATTCCGGCGCCAACGGCGGCTTCGTTGTCGTATACTTGCGCGGTGTCGATATGACGATAACCGATGTCAAGCGCAGTCTTGACGCTTTCAGTGACCTGTTCTCGCTTATTCTTGTATGTCCCGAGACCGAGTGCAGGAAGGTCGTTTGAGACGGTTGGAACGTCATGGTAGTTTATCCCCGAGAACATAGTTAGACCTGTGTTTGGGATAAATTTCACTCTGACCGACTTGCGCTCTGAGTTTAGCACACACCCACGGGATGGGATCCATTCACGTTTCTGAACCTTCGCACGGCTGAGCGTTCGATGGAAGGGTGCCGATGTGGTACTACCGGGTGGCGATGATGACACCGACCGACTCCGAGATAATCTCGATATCGGTGAGCGAGAAACCCGCATCAACGAGGAGATTGGCGACTGTTCCCATCGGTGGCAGCGTCTCGTAATCGTTTGGGTAGTGCATCGGCCCGAAACGCATCTTGTCGGCGACCACTACACACCGCGAATTCAGCGACGAGAGACCATCGATAGCGGCGCGTAACTCGTCCTCGCCCCCTTCATCATAGGCCATGTAGAGGGCGTAGCTGGCGATGACGATGTCCACTGGTTCGTCAATGTTCGGTTCACGAAACGACCCGTGGCCGAACGAGACGTTCTCGATGCCGCGTTGCTCAGCCTTCTCGCGGGCGTATCGAAGCCACTCGTCGTAGATGTCCCGTCCTACCACGTGGTCACACTTCGACGCAAGTTCGAGCGCGACGATACCTGTGCCCGTACCGATATCGACCACGGTATCACCACGCTCGATTGGAGCGTGTGTGAGGAGATAGGAAAGACACCGCTGGTAAACCTCGTCTGCGTCGCTGTCCGCATCGTAGTCCATCGGGGTGTAGCCGTGGTACTCGCGTTCTGTGTCGGTCATCGGTACGACGAATTGGCTGTGCTGAAACATAAGGGTCTCAAGAATCATTGCTGACACGTCCTACCGACTTGCGCGCTGTATTCAGCAGAACCACAGAAACCCCCCACCGATGAAAATTCTAGTCCTGTCTACTGTGGGCTCTTTGCGCGACCGTCGAACAGTGAGGTAAACCGTGTCAGCAGTGCAACCGCGATGGAAATGCCGAGCATCGGATATTCGACACTGACGACCATCCACTTCAGCGCTTCAGAGTTGTTCATGAGACTGATCAGGATGGTCGCGTAATCATCTGGATTCGTGTAGATGAGGATGACCCAGAGGTTCTCCAGAGAATCGAGAAGCCGAGAGACGACTGTCAGGGCCATCCCGATCTTCGGTATCAGAACGAGCCTGTCGTGGCCTACCAGTGCCTTCAGAGAGAGCGAATGGAGTGAGAAAAACAGGAAGAACCCTGCGACGATGAAGACGTAATCGAGGATGGAAAGAAGCATCACCGATTCGATGACTGGCTCGAAGCCTTGCAGTATCGTGTCCACTTCCTCTCGCGTCGTCGCAGCCTGCAAATCTGCAGTGGAATAGCCGGACGTCTCGATTCGGCGAGTCACCGGAACGAACCCCAGCGCAATCACCCCGACAAAGATGCAAAACGAAACAAAGGCGACAATAGCGTGATTTTGAGCGGAGAGCGCATCCGCATACCGTTCGAAAGGACGAACGAGTGCATCTAGCCATTGCATACAAGAACCAGACTGTACTCGCGTTTCAGTTGCTCGATAGTTCGTCTTGACCGCTCCGCTTCTCAGTGAACTGCCTCGGGGCTTGACCCCGAGGCACTCGGCCTGCTCAGCCTGTAGAAACTAGGTAGCCGACTTGTGCTCTGAGTTCAGCACGCCCGCAGAAACCGTACTCAGCGGGGCGTTGCTCGTGGGTGGCCGTCATTCACGTGGTTGACCGTTCACGCCATGAGAGAACGGTCGCCACAAACAGAAATGCGGGTAGAATTGCGACGATTGGGGATGCGACACTGCCGACGAGAAACACTGCCCCAACAACGACCACGATAGATGTTGCAACGATTCGATACGAACCGCGATACAGGAGGTAAATCGCAGGGAGTGTCACAAGGAATGCGGCCGCGGTCACGACGAGGATACCTCCTCCGAGAAAGAGGCGTACGATGGCACTCGCGTTCTCTGGTGTGCCAATCATCTCCGTACTGAGTATCACGCCACCAACCCCTAACTGGGCAAGAAACCCCAGAAGAACCACCTGCCAGCTTCGGGCCATCATGCGGCGCGCTCCACGACGGTGACGTCGGCACCCTTCAGTCCGAGACCGGCCGCAGCGTCTTTCACCGGGAGTGATTTTCTGTTCATGGTTCGTCACTTGCGTTGTTCGCTAAGCCGTGGAACGACGACGCCCATCATTGCACGAGCATCGAGATACCAATTTTTCCAGCTGATGATTGGGAACGGTATTGGGGACTCTTCCTCACCTTCATCAGTGACCCCACCCGCAGATTCGAGTGGTGCTCGCTGCATGCCGATTGCAATCACGTGGTCGTCCGGCGTCGCACGTGCGACGTGTATTCCGACGGCCCACGACCCATGTTGGCCACTGACGACGCCTGCGTACGTCTCGATAGTCGTCTGTTCGTCGATAATCGTCGGTTCCGATGGTGTAAGTGATTCAGGAATGTTGTCCACTATCTTCTCGTCAAGAGCGAGATAGCCATCTCGAGAGAGTCGCTTTGGACCCTCGACCCATCGGACGTCATCTGCGTCGGAGATCCCCACGCTTCGGAGGAGCGTCCGGGTGGTATCTTCGGTCAACAACGTTCCAGAATCCATCGAAACGATTGGGTTCGTTTCTACGCCAGCGACAGACGCCGATGGCGTGGAGAGCACGGCCAGTTCGAATACTGCGCCACCGAGCGCTGCTGGTCGCCCGTCTTTGAACAGCACTTCGTATCCATCGGGGTATTCCCAGCTGAAGAGCGAATTACCGACGCTTGCGACAGTCAAATTCTTTGCCTCCAGTGTTTCTCCTGGTTCAACGGGACGTCCTCCAACGGCTTCGAGGTCTACACCGAAGACGTCAGCAAACGATTTGCCACCCTGGATGAACACAAGTGTTGGAGCAGTTGTTGTTTCCTCTTCGTTAGAAGAACCGGTACCTCCAGTCTGTGATCGTGGGACCCACGTTCGTCCTGGATACCATCCAGTCTCTGCAATCCACATGCTCCCCGGGTACCACATACTCCCTGGGTACCACATACTTCCAGGATACAATGCCTCATCTGTCATCCACATACTTCCTGGGTAGAAGTTTCTCCCTGGAACTTCGAACGCGGCCACTCCATCCAATTCTCCGAGAGTAAGTGTGTCCTGTTCGAGAGCTGCACCGCTGAATATTGAAATTGGAGACCCATTCGATTCGGTACGCAATCCTGTGGGAGCTAAAAGCGTAACCGCGGCCGGATCAACGTCAACCTCCATTCCGAAGGCGGAGATGGTCTGGCTCTCCGAGTTAAGTTTGCGACCCGATGTGAGTGTCGCACCATCCTTGAGCAGCCCCCCGTTCAGGTCTTTAGTGTAGTGGCCAACTGCTGTTCGTACTGCACCGTACTCAGAGACACCCTTTTGTCTGCTATACGACGCGAAGTGACTAGTGACGGTGATTTCGAGGTCTCCGTTCGGACCAGTTCGAGAAACACTCGTAGAATCACGCAGCGTTTCACTCAACAACAGCCCTTCTTGGTGGGTTGATGGCAAGGTGACTGCAGTCGCTTCGAACTGCTGTTTTGTCACGTCGGTACAACCTGCAAGCGACGTAGCTCCCAGAACTGAAAGACCATAGAGCAAGTCGCGTCTACGGAATTCACTTAGATTTGACACGGAAAAACAGCATTGGAGAAGTGCCTTGATTGGTGACGCTACGTGTTTAGTGTGTCCTCTGAACCTCTCTGGATTACGCTGTTCCTAACGAAACCTGCTTGTCGTGGTGGTTGCAGGCGACACTAGACACGTAGCGTTGCATGCCAAGTAGCGTACCTCGATACATAGGGGCGAATGAAACTCAGGATATCGAACAAGACACCACCGAAACCGGAACACTGTCTGTCAAGGGGGGCATTCGCTCGATGTACTTTCAACGGACCACTCAGGCGAGCGAATCAATCTGGACGTGGACGGCACAACACGATGGAGGAAGCAGTCAATGTCTGACAAGGACCGGCACCAATCCTCGTTGGGGAGGCGACGATTCTTATCGGCAGTGGGTGCATCTGCGACCATCACGGGGCTATCGGGGTGTGCCATCAAAACCACCGACAGTGGCGTTGAAGTCGCGTTCGGAGACGACGACGACTCAGTGGCGACGCAGACGACTGGCATGCCGATGCAGACGACGACACCCGACAATACGCCGGAGTCAGAGACTACAGCACAGTCTACGACACAGCCACCGACGGCGACCAAGACGAGTACAGAGACACAGACAACGACACAAACAACCACGGCAAAACCGACGACGACAACACCGACTCCAACTCCCACGACCACTGCTGCCCCCCAACGGTCGGGCGGCACGCTCCAACTGACGAGCGGCACACTCACGTCGTTCGACCCCATCGTCGGGACCGATTCGGATTCGGTCGCTGTTGTCGAGAATCTCTTCGATGGGTTGACGACATTCCCGAATGGAGAGACGACGGCAGAACTACAGCTCGCGACGGACGTTTCCATCTCTAGCGATGGTCGAACTTACACGCTGTCGCTCCGTGAAGACGCGACGTTCCACGACGGATCGCCCGTGACCGCTTCGGACATCGTGTATTCGTGGGAGCGACTCGCTGCGTCCGACAACTCTCG
>NZ_LOPV01000540.1 GCF_001469865.1 Haloferax profundi | reverse complement strand
GCGCGTATTATCTCCTCGAGTCTCTCGGTATCGAGCACGACACCACCAGTGACGGGTACGACCCTGGCTCGATGGCAGTGCGAGCGGTCGACGACCACACATTCAGGTTCAGGTTGTCGGAGCCGATGCCGGCGGCTCTCGAACTACTCGCGAACCCTGTATTCGCTCCGATTCCAGAGGGTATCGTCGGCGATATCGATGGGTACGTTGGGCGCATGTCCTATCAGGCATTCGCAGAGGCCCCTATCGGGAGCGGTCCATTCGTCTTCGACCACTGGACCAAGAACGACGAAGTCGAACTCACGCGGTTCGCCGACTACCACGGGACTGCGCCGGACCTGGATGGCATACGCTGGAAGGTCATCTCCGATTCGACGACAGCATACAACTACGGGCAGAATCGGAATGCGGACTTCGTCACTGTAACGGACGACGAGTACGACCCTCGGAAGGTCCAGATTTCGAAGACAGACTCCAAAGGCCGA
>NZ_LOPV01000539.1 GCF_001469865.1 Haloferax profundi | reverse complement strand
CGCCCGAGTGGTGGTCGTCGTGGTCGTGGTCGCCCGAGTGGTGGTCGTCGCTCATACGCGACGCGACGGGTTCGCGATACAAAAACGCACCTAACCGTCGCTCTGGCGGTGGAGACGTGAACTGCGGTCGTCCGATGTCGAGAGACCGCTGCTGCCCGACAACCTAAGTTCCACGCGTGAGACACCTCAGTATGACTTCGGTTCCCGCGGACGAAGAACGACGGTGGTGGAAGGAAGCGGTCGTCTACCAAATCTACCCGCGAAGTTTCAACGACTCCGACGGGGACGGCGTCGGCGACATTCGAGGTATCATCGAGAAGGTAGCGTACCTCGACGACCTCGGCGTCGATTGCATCTGGCTCAACCCAGTCTACGAGTCACCGAACGCGGACAACGGATACGACATCTCGGACTACTGCGCTATCATGGACGAGTTCGGGACGATGGCCGACTGGGAGGAACTCCGCGACGCACTTCACGACCACGGGATTCGCCTCATCATGGACCTCGTCGTCAACCACACGTCCGACGAACACGCCTGGTTCGTCGACTCTCGGTCGGCGAAAGACGCCGACAAGCGGGACTACTACTGGTGGCGCGAGGGCCGCGACCCCGATGAGACCGACCTCGACCCAGACGAGTACGAGACCCCAACCGGTGTGAACGAAGTCCCACCGAACAACTGGGAATCGTTCTTCGGCGGGCCGGCGTGGACCTACGACGACCGAACTGGTGAGTGGTACCTCCACCTCTTCGACCGGAAACAACCGGACTTGAACTGGCAGAACGACGCCGTCCGCGACGACGTGTTCGAGATGATGGAGTGGTGGTTAGACCGCGGTATCGACGGGTTCCGCATGGACGTCATCAACCTCATCTCCAAACCCGACGGCCTCCCCGACGCCGACCCGGAACACGACGTCAAAACCATCGACCGGGCCGTCAACGGTCCACGAATCCACGAGTACCTCGGCGAGATGCGCGACCGAGTCCTCGACGAAGACTTGCTCACCGTCGGCGAGATGATTGGCGACGAGATGCCACTCGAGACGGCGAGACGCTACACGAGTCAGGAACCCGACGGCGACGGCCTCTCGATGATTTTCCACTTCGAACACATGCTCCTCGACCAGGGCGACGAGGTCTGGGACGTCGTGGACTGGGAACTCCCCGACCTGAAAGCCGTCTTCGACCGGTGGCAGGAGGGCCTCGCCGACGAAGGGTGGAACTCGCTGTACCTCAACAACCACGACCAACCGCGGATGGTCTCGCGGTTCGGTAACGTCGCCGAGGAGACCTCGGCAAGCAGTCGGGCGTCGCCCGACGACGACGATGAGTACCGCCGCGAATCCGCCAAGCTACTGGCAACACTGCTTCACACTCTCCGTGGGACGCCGTACGTCTATCAGGGCGAAGAACTGGGCATGACCAACTACCCGTTCGACTCCCTCGACGAGGTGCGCGACGTGGCCACACTCAATCCCC
>NZ_LOPV01000538.1 GCF_001469865.1 Haloferax profundi | reverse complement strand
GGGCCGATGGACAACGGTGAGACAGTCTCGTATCTCTCTGTGCCACTAGTGCGAACGTACTACATCGCGTTCAACACCGATGAGGTGTACAAGCCTGCACGCCAAGCGATGGCCTACGCACTGAACCAGCGTACGGTCGTCGATCAAATCCTGAACACCCGCGCAAAGCCCGCAGCACATCTCACGCCGCCGCCAATTTTCCCGAACGACGACTACACGTCCCACGCTGACAACGAGTACCCATACAGCTACGATTCGAGCGAACTTGGAAAGGCTCGTCAGACGATGGAAGATGCAGGGTTCGGTCCGAGTAATCCGTACCAGTTCACACTGACGTCTTACCCGTCACCGACGAACAAGCAAATCGGCCAACTGCTTCAGGATCAACTCGGTTCCGCACACATCGACCTGCAGTACGAAGAGGAGCCGTTCAGTACGCTTCTCAATCGAGGCAGACAGGGCAACGTCGACGCCTATTTCCTCGGCTGGGTCGGGTCCTACCCCAACCCCATCGACTTCCTCGAGAACATCAACCCGCCAGCGACCCAGACCGGCGGGTCTCCTGACGGGTTCTATCTCAACTGGAGTGGCACGACACCGAGTCGAACCGCCGAGCAAGCTTGGCAACGCGTCGAAGCCTACATGGAGCCGACAGACCAGGCGCGTCAGATTCGAGAGCGCGCGTACGTCACCATGGAGGAAGCGAACTGGGACGACATGGCCCTTCTTCCGTTGTACCACTCGGTCGACGAGCGATTCGCGTACGATGCTATCGACGTCGCACCGTACGGCGGACTCGGAAGTACCTACCAGGAGTACAACGCAGTCGTCAAAGAGGACTAACATCCCGTTGATGTCGAGTACTCGAATAGTGCTGTCGGCGAACTGCACGAACGATAATCCAACAGACGAATGGAACTGATGGACTATATGGCAGTGGCCGCAGGGGTGGGTCTCGTAGTCTTCGGACTGCTCTTCGTCCTGAGCGGCGTCCAGCACTACTTCGAGGGGAATCGAATCACGGACATCGAGACAACTCCGACTGGGAGCCTCGAATCCGGCCCGGTCGCAATCTCTGGAACTGCAAGTCCCGCCGACGAGGGCGTGCTCACTGCTCCGTTCACAGAACGAGAGTGTGTGGCCGTCGCGTACAGGGTCAGAGAAACCCCAGGGGAGGACGAGGCAGAGCAATTTATCGC
>NZ_LOPV01000537.1 GCF_001469865.1 Haloferax profundi | reverse complement strand
ACGGGGACTGAGACTGTCCCGTTCTACGTCGACGACGGTACAGGCGAGGTGCTCGTTCGGCCGGACGCCGCCGACCTAGATTTGGAATGGGGAACCGAAATCATCGTCGGGAGAGACGAGCGCCCACCGGAACCAATCGAGCAGTTTCTCTCGCAAAAAGACGATATCGATGACCCGACTGAGCCGGTACTAGAGACGCTGTGGCCGAACACTGGCACGCGTTCGTTTCGGGAGCGACTGATCGAAGCCGGCGACGAGGTGTACGTCTTCGGCGAAGCAAACGACCGACCGAGCAACGAGTTCGGCGACAACGACATCGAAATTCGGCAGGGTGTAAAGGGGGGTCACTCTGAGCCACGGACGTTCATCGTTTCGGACAAACCGAAACCGGAAGTGAGCGGTGGGCACAGGTCTGGCGGGCGTCTGGCCGTCCTCATCGGAG
>NZ_LOPV01000536.1 GCF_001469865.1 Haloferax profundi | reverse complement strand
GGTTCCCGGTTCCAGGGCGCTCTCAGCGGCGATGGTAGCTGTCACGGCGTGGACCGTGACGGAAATCCTCGCCCTGTCACAGACAGGAGCAAGCCACCTATTCTGGGAGCGGGTCCAGTGGGCCGCCATATCTGTCGCCCCAATCTTCTTTTTCTTCTTTATCGTCCGTTTCACTGGGTATGGACGGGTTCTCACCCGGCGCACGATTCCGCTGTATTTCGTGTTGCCAGTCCTCTCGGTCATCCTCATATGGACTAATCCGGCACATGGAATCATGTGGACTGACCCGGTTCAGACCCATACCGGCGGAATCGTGACGCTCTCACAGGATTTTGGCGTCGGATTCTGGATTTACTTCGTGTATGCGTACACTCTCTTGATTATCGGCTTCGTGTTACTCCTTCGACTGGTGACGGTCTCAGAATACCTCTATCTCGACCAGACCGTATTGATCGTCATCGGAATCCTCGCACCGCTCGCTGGCAACGCGCTCTCGGTGTTCGACATCACACCGCTCCCGGGCCTTGATCTCACACCCTACGGTTTCACCATCACCGGTATCGCGTTCGGAAACGCTCTCTTTCGATATCGGTTGTTCGACCTGTTGCCCGCGACTCGGCAACTCGGGAGACAGGCGGCACTGGTCGACCTCAAAGATGGAGTCGCCATCGTGGACACAGAGCGGACCACCCTCTATCTCAATCCGGCCGCGAGCGACATTCTCGACTGTGACGCAAACGAGATACTCGGCGAACCCGTGGAACGTCTC
>NZ_LOPV01000535.1 GCF_001469865.1 Haloferax profundi | reverse complement strand
ATCGACACCGACGAGCTTGATTTCACGACGACCGACCGACTCGCCGAACTCACGCTCCAAGGACGAACCTACGAAGTGGAAACCGCGCCGATACGAGACCGGCGAAATGAACAGGTCGGTCACACCATCTTACTGTACGACGTAACTGAACGGATACGTCGCGAAGAGGAACTTCGTACCCAACGTGACAGGTTTCGGCAACTCGAAGATATCAACACAGTCATCCGCAACGTGAATCAGGTGTTGGTCAGCTCGACCACTGTTGATGAGCTTCAGTGGGCTGTGGTAGAAACGCTCGCTACACCCGGGTTGTACGATGACGTCTGGTTCAGT
>NZ_LOPV01000534.1 GCF_001469865.1 Haloferax profundi | reverse complement strand
GGATGAGAGCCGAGGATACCACGCCCTGTACTGTCGAGTCGGGGAGTGGGCTGCCGGCGAACGAGGCGCTCGAAGCAATCGAGTCGGTAGGCGAAGATATGCCAGATCACTCCGAGTCACCCGCGAGAGGTTCGTGGACGTCTATCCCGCTTGTGTATGGACAGACAGTCTACGGTGCAATCGCACTACATACGCACCGTGAGTCTGGCTTTGGAGAACGAGAACTCGATGTGCTCGACGAACTTGGTGAAACAATCGGGCATGCCCTCACCTCTATCGAACGTACTCACTTACTGGTTTCCGACACCAAAATCGAGATTGACATCCATTCGACCGACTCAGATGCGTTGCTTGTTGTATTGTCAGACACTACCGATAGTGCGTGGACCCTCAACGGGCTCATCCCTGCTCGAAAGGGGGACTTGACTGCCTATCTCAGTACCCAAGACAACGACGTCGGCACCGACAAAGCCATGACTCACTCCGGTGTCTCGGAGGTCCGCCAGCTTTCAACCGACGACGGAACTACACTCGAGGTACAGGCAAGCCACGGCACACTTGCTCATTCCTTCGTTGAATATGGAGCAAATGTTCGGACGGCAACTGCGGCTGACGGCCGCTGTCAAATGACGGTGGAACTCTCCCCAGGAACGAATGTCCGTGCCGTCGTCGAACGGGTGCAAGACGAGTTCCCTGAGACTGAGCTACTGGCAAAGCGTGACGTAGAACCGACCGATCATGACGCGATACCAAGCGAGACGGACATGACCGACCGTCAGCGAGAGGCGCTTGAAGCTGCGTTTCGTGCTGGGTACTTCGATTGGCCACGTGACTCCACCGCAGAGGAGGTTGCTGCGTCGCTCGATATCTCTTCGGCCACCCTTCACGGTCATCTCAGGAAAGCCGAGAACCGACTGCTAGACGCGTTCTTTGGTGACTAGAGTCGATTTCAGTGTGACCGACTTGCGCGCTCTGTATTCAGCACGACGGCAGGAACCACACCAAATCCTGTCTGGAGTGGCGTGACACAGACAAAGGGTGCATCTCGCACGGAGGCATGGTTTATTCCGCCCGATCGGAATTGAACCACCCGCGACGTGGCACTCGTGTATCGTGTGCGAAGAGTTGCGTTGGGGTCGGCTGCCACTACGTCCGCTTGGTCCCGCTGAGGGTCACGCGTTCGTGGATGATCCCGCTAATCGCCCCGACGGGGAATGTCAGCCAGAACGTCGATGCCAGTGCGACGAATCCGATAACAGACATAAATCCTAACGCTTCCGGAATCTCTGTGTATTGACCATTGATTACTAGCGCAATCATACTGAACGCAAAGAGGGCGAGGAGTGCGAGGATATACGTTCCCAACGCCGCTAACACGCCAGCACTTGCGCCGAAGTACGGGGTATCCGAGGGGAGAGTACGCCAGACGATGACCGCCGAAATGAACGAGGTCGGGACGACGAGCGGAAGCGCAATCAGTGTCCAAGTCCCCAAGAACTCCCAGTCACTACCGATTGGCTCTCCGAGGGCATACAGACTCCACGAGATTAGCGCGAATAGCAGTGTTGCACCTGTTGCGGCAGAGGCGAGCGCGTACCCCGCTCCGATGTCACGACGCTCTGCTCTCGGCAACCGGCCCGGGCCGTACCGTTTGCACGTCGTTCCAAGAGTGGTGAGAAAGCCAGCAGAATTCATGGTAGACGATTCATCCAGACAATCAAATACGTTCGTAAATCGCAACCCCTGAAACTGACGGTCCAGATGTCGTGTGCAACAGACGAAGGTGTGTCTATCTGTCTGAATGTCTATACGTCGGTCTTACGACCATTCGACAATGGTTCCCTCCACCACGCGCCGCCACTTCGTCGCCACTATCCCCTTCGTTACTTTCGGAGCAGGGTGTTTGCCCCAACAATCTACGGCTAGTATTTGCTTGATGTCGACGATATCACATTCATGGCCACTATCCTTACTGTGTTTGGAACTGGCGAGGGACAGGCCGCGAAGATAGCAGACAGCATCACGGAGGAATTCAGAGCACGCGACCACGAGGCAACAACGGTGAACGTTGCGGAAATCGATCCCGAACTCGATATCAACGAGTTCGACGCTGTCTTGATTGGCGCGTCGGTCCACTATGGGAGACAACAGAAGTCGGTAAGGAAATGGGTCAAAACGAACCGCGACGTACTGGTGAGAAAGCCGAACGGGTTCTTTCAAGTCTCCGGTGCGTCCGGGGCGAAGAATGACGAGGGACTCGTGGAGGCGACAGGATATGTCGACAAGTTCATCGACGCCACGAACTGGCAGCCCGACAGAATTGCCCTCTTCGGCGGCGCGCTACGTTTCTCAGAGTACGGCTTTCTCAAGCGAGCGCTGCTGAAATTCATCGTGAGGAACCAGGAATTCGAGACGGACAAATCAGGAGACGCCGAGCTCACCGACTGGGAATCAGTCGTATCGTTTGCCGGTGAGTTCACCGTGTTCGTTGAGGAGCGGCTGAGCGAGGCGGTCGAAGCAGACTGAGGTCCGATAGCAGACGAACGGTTGGCCTTTACGAACTGGCACCAAGCAGCTACCATTTCGCCGAGAGCAACTGTGCGGAGGGAATAGAAGCCCGATAGATTTCGGGCCGACGAACCCGGCATCCGCTCGACAGATGAATCATAGTGGCAGTGACCGACTTTCGCCCTGAGTTCATCACGACCGCCGAGACCTCACTGAGTACTGTCAGAAGCGATGTGCAACAGACAGAAGACTTCTCACTTTTTGATCTGCCACCTGAGCAGTGTGTCATGACACGGATGGCTGGTCACAACAAATATATTCGTAGAGCGATTATCTCCGGTTACCATGGCAACAAACAACGACAAAATCCAGTTTAGGGGGGCTGACGAGAAACGAGCAAGTCAACGCCTCAGTGAAATGCGTCTGGGAGGGATTAACATCAGTGAACTCGCTCGAGAAGGTCTCAAGGAGAAGCTTCGGGAAGTACTCTCGAATGAAGAGCGAGTCGAGTTGCACCAACAGTACCTTGACGGAGAACTGGACGAAGGCGTTGCAAAGATCCTCATTGGAGATCTGCTCGAAGATATCGAACGAGAACGCGAGGCAGTCGGGAAGGCGGAGACGCTCAGTACCGATGGCGTCTTCCAGAACGAGTAACGAATGGGTTCTGACGAGATACGGCACCCTGTTCTTGTGGATACTGACGCACTCATTTCTGTCGCAAATACATCTCTGTGGCCGAAGGTTGTAGGCAACCTTAATCTGACGACGACGAACGTCTGTATTCATGAGTTGAAGCGACACATACGCGACAAGTCTGAATATGCACCTGAGAGGAGCCGTGGAAAGTGGATTTACGATGGAAGTGTAGCGGCACTCAAACCGTTTGAAGACAATTCAAACACGGCGTTCACCACAATCAATAGCGTTCCTCGGCCGCATGGGCCGGACGCTGGAGAACAGTCGTTAGAACAAGAACTCGAACAGCACCCAGAAAGCTACACGTTCGTCGTTCTCATGGATCAGAGAGGTCGAGAATCGATAAGCCGAATTTTC
>NZ_LOPV01000533.1 GCF_001469865.1 Haloferax profundi | reverse complement strand
CGAGACGAATACGGTGTCGCAGTCGCTCCCTCCTATCTGCTCTACTTACTCTACAAGAACGGCAACTGTTCGAAGCAGGAATTCTGTGAAGCGTGTGGAGAGCTTCTGGAGGGTGAAGGGTGGACGAGTTACAGTGCGATACAAGCAATTTGGCAGGAAATCCCGATTGACTGCAGTTCGTACTTAGATGGAAACCTATTGCCCTGACTCACCAAAATATCTTTTTCGATTCGGCGTGCTGAATAAATATTGAGAGACGTAGGTTCCTCGCTGGGTGCTCGATTGCAGCGGTTACTTGTCTATCCGGATGTACAAGCGGGTCGCTCGGAGACGTAGCGTATTCAGGCCGCTATTCTGGAGACGAACTTCCATCGGCTGAGCCAATATTCCAAGCCGAAGAGGGGGTCCCGTTAGAACAAGGAGAAACAGCCGCATTCTTAGCGAACTCAAAAACGGAACTTCGCAAGCAGATGGTCGCGGAGTCTAGTGCCATTGAATCCTGGGAAAGCAACCAAGCGGTTGCCTTTCTGACCGCAATTAGTGTCGTGCTCCCGATTCGTAGTCAGGTCAGCTTCACTGAATCGAGGATTGTAGGGGACACGGTCCGGATGAATGTTAAGCCACAACCGGACAAAGAAATGAGCGAGAACACGCGTAACACGCTAGACCGCCAAAGAGCAACTCGTGAACCGCCTTCGGACCCAGTACAGCTCGTGCTCGCCTTCTTGCGGATGTCCATCGACCACCGGCCAGCACGACCCCGCGACGAAGCCGACGGCGATTGCACACACGAACAGCAACAACAGGCCACTTCGCTCCAATGTGGCGACTAGTGACGCGCGGCCGCCCCGGTCAGTCGTCGAGGGTCGGTTTCCGGGCTTCGATAGTGGCCGACACGAGGTACTCGCCGAGGTCGCGGTCGGCCTCCCAGTCGCTGATGAACTCAGTACTCTCGTCCTTGGGTGCGATTTCGACCGCCTCGAAGCCAGCGCGGTCAAGCATCTTCTCGAGCTTTCCGATGGTCGAGGCCCCGGCGACGCACCCTGTAAGCGAGTCGGGGTCCATTGCAACGTCGTCGGGGAACGGCGCGGTCTGGACAACGTCGGAGATGGCGACGCGGCCGCCGGGCTTGAGGACGCGATACGCGTCGTCGAAGACACGTTGTTTCTCGGGTTCGAGGTTGACGACGCAGTTCGAAATGACGACGTCGACGGTCTCGTCGGCGACCGGGAGGTGAGTAATCTCACCGAGACGGAACTCGACGTTCCGGGAGTCGTTCTTTGCGACGTTCTCGCGGGCCTTCGAGATCATCTCCGGAGTCATGTCGACACCGATGACGTGGCCGTCCGCGCCGACCTCCTGAGCGGCGAGGAAGCAGTCGAACCCCGCGCCGGAGCCGAGGTCGAGGACGGTTTCGCCGGGTGTCATCGCGGCGAACGCCTTCGGGTTCCCACAACCGAGGCCGAGGTCTGCACCGTCGGCGACCGACGCGATGTCATCGGCGTCGTACCCGAGGCGTTCGCTCTCGGACTGACTGTCGTCGCCACAGCAACCACTATCGCCCGTGACATCGAGGCCGACGTCGCTACAACAGCCCTGGTCGCTCGATGCGATTCCGGCGTAGCGTTCCCGTACCAACTGGCGAGTCGCCTCTGGATCGCGGTCGTCGGCTGTCGTGCCAGTCTGGGTGTCGTCACTCATAGGTACCACGCAGGTCGTCGAGCGTTTCGAGCAGCGCCACGGTGGTCTCGGTCGGCTCGTAGTACCGCCAGGAGCCTTCTTTTCGGCGCGTGACCAGACCGGCAGCGTACAGCCGGGAGAGCGCCTGACTGACAGCGCTCTGGCTGACGCCAACCGCCGCTTCGAGGTCGCAGACGCAGACGCCGTCGTCGGCGTTCGCGATGCGTCGGAGGAGCTCGTAGCGCGTGTCATTCCCCATGGCGGAGAGAACTTGGAGGTCAATCGCCATCGCGTCCGCATCGACGTCCCCAAGTGGGGTACAGCAGGCATCGGCGTCGCCTGTGGCCCCGTCGGCGACAGTATCCTGAACCATATTAGCAATAGCTTATACAAGAAAATACTAATATGTTTCTCTGGCGAGTCCCTCGTCTGCTCCACGCAGAGACGCTCCGAGAGAACGTTGAGTACTGTCCAACGGGTTCCAGCGAACCGAAGAGTTCCGAACCCAGGGCCCGTCTCGCGGCGAAGAACCCGAGTTCGGACTGCGAGTGCGTGTTCTAACAGCAGTCGCTGCCGGCGTCGCAGGCGTCGCCGTAGTCGACGCCGGTCACCGCAGTGATTGTTTCCGTGCAGTCGTCGAGGAGGGCTTCGAAGTCCTCTCGACTGCGTTCCGTTTTCGCGTCGGCGAGCGCCGCACCGAGGGATTCCGCCGCGGTCAGCACGTCGTCAGCGTCGCTCAACAGCACCCACCTCCAATCGACTGCGCGAACGCCTGCCCGATGCGTTCGCTCACGATCTCGTCCGTCTCGGCGAGTAAGCTCTCGAACGCCTCGCGAGCCTCGCGGTGTCGCCTGACAGACTCGAGTTCCGAGAGGTCCTTCTGGATGCTCCGGAGTTCGCTCATGAGCGACGTGTCGAACTCGCCGTTTTGGAGTTCGCGCTCGGTCTCCCGGTACGCATCCAATAGTTCCTGAGCCTCGGCGTCAGCTTCGAGTGCCTCCCGTGCTTCGACCAACTCCTGATAACGTTCACACGTGAGGAGTTCGTCGACGAACGCTTCGAGTTCCGTCTCGACGTTCGCGGTCTCGACCAGAGGGTCGCTCACGACACCGTCACCTCCTCGCGGTCATCCTCGAGCAGACCAGCCAATCCCGTGACCTCCGC
>NZ_LOPV01000532.1 GCF_001469865.1 Haloferax profundi | reverse complement strand
AGGTCGTCGAGGCCGACGGGTTCCTCCTGACGCAACGGTGCGAGCATCATCGGTACGTCGAACCGCTCTTTAATCTCCGTGAGGTACTCCGCTTGCTGTGCGCGTCGGTTCTCGAAGAACGCGTTGTTGCCGTCGTCCTCGGGGAGCAGGTAGTTCGCCACCACGAGCGACGTCTCGATCCCGACCTGGTCCTTGAGGTCCATCGCGGCACGGTACGCCTCCATCATGGGGGTGAACTCGGGGTACATCACGAACGCGAAGGAACTCCGACTGGGGTCCTGCATCGTCTCGATAACCTCGTCGTACTTCCCACCGTTCGCGGGTGCAGCACCCTTCGTGAGCGACCCGAGGTCCATGAACCCCTTCCAGTCCGACGGTAACTCCAGCAACCGCAACGTGTGCCCGGTCGGGGCCGTGTCGAACACGACGACGTCGTAGCCGTCCTCCTCGAAGTAGCTCACGAACTTCTCGAGGGCTGCCATCTCCTCAGCACACGGCGATTCCAGTTCCTCCTCGACGTTCGCTATGGCCGCCCCCACGTCGATCTGCGTGTCGTCTTTCTCGGCGTACATCTCACGAACGTGATCGAGGACTTGCGTCCGGTACTCCTCGAGCGCGCGCTCCTGGTCGATGCGGGCCGCATCGAGGTTCGCCTGCCCGACGGACGTCGGTTCGTGGCTGACAGGTTGCTCGAAGATGTCCGCGAGGTGCGCGGCCGGATCCGTGGTCACGACGAGCGTCTCGTAGCCCGCTTCCGCGAGCGAGACTGCGGTCGTTGACGCGATCGTACTCTTCCCGACACCACCCTTGCCAGTAAAGAACAGGTACCGTGTGTCTTCGACGGGAGCGAGTTCCTCGGCGACCGCGTCCGGGGCGGTGAGCGAGTCGAAGTCGACAGCTTCGTGGTCACTCGCGCGTCGCGTCGCCGCGTCAACATCGACGGTCGCCTCGTCGCC
>NZ_LOPV01000531.1 GCF_001469865.1 Haloferax profundi | reverse complement strand
TAGAGGACGCCACCGACGTCCGAGAGCAGTTCGAGACCCGCGATTTCTCCGGGCTGGAGTGGGTACGTCGCGAGCGCCTGGCGCTCGAATGTCGACTCCACGCGGTCGATGACGGCCTGTTCGTCCGCACGCTTGCCCTCGAAGAACGGGTCGTCGCACACTGACTCCGGCAGGTAGCCGTTGACGACGAGGAGTTGCGATTCGATGCCGAGTTCAGCGAGGTCGCTCGCACTCCGCTCTATCTCGTCGATCGACGACGACTCAGGTTTCCCGACGAACGCGAACGACGTCCGGGACTCATCAGAGAGCGTGTCGATGGCCCGCTCGTAGTCCGCTTTCTTGTCGTCCATCGACGCCGCGGGTCCAATGCACGTCGAACCGCCCTTCTCGAGTTCCGCGTTCCAGTCGGACGGCAGTTCCATCAACCGAATGGTGTGTCCGGTGGGTGCGGTATCGAAGACGACGACGTCGTACTCGGGACTGTCCATGAAGTCGACGAAGTTGTCGAACGCCGCGATCTCCTCGACGCACGGACTGTTGAGCTGCTCTTCGACAGTCTCGATCTCCTCGTCGTCGAGGAGTGCCCGC
>NZ_LOPV01000530.1 GCF_001469865.1 Haloferax profundi | reverse complement strand
TACTCTTCGGCAGCGACGTCGGGGTCGATTTCGATGGCCGAGAGGTTCGGGACATCGTCGATGCCGGTGACCTCGTGGCCGATATCCTGATTGAAGATGTCGGAGAGGTTCGGCGCAGGGTCGGTCGTCACGAGCAGTGTCTCGTAGTCGTTGTCGGCGAGCCACGTCGCGGTCGCGCAGCTGACAGTGCTCTTGCCGACGCCGCCTTTCCCGCTGAAGAAGACGAACTCGGTCTCTTCGCTCGTCGACTCGACGACGGCACGTGCGGCAGTATCGATTTGGCTCATCCGTCAGGCCTCCGGCGCGGACTCACGGTCGGTGACCGCGGCTTTGAGGGCGTTGTAGGAGAGGTACTCGGATTTGGCGACGATCTCGTCGTCGACGATCGTGATCGGGAGAATTGACGGGCCGTGTTCTTCGACGAGGTCGTAGATACGCTGCGTCTCGAGGAACTGGTCGATGTCGTGTTGCATATTCGCTCGGGAGATATCGAGGTCGTCAATCTCGGTCTCGAGCTGGTCGAGGGCCGCGCTGACTTCGACGAGCTCGTCGTCGGGGTCCGGGCCACAGACGCCCGTGGAGCAACACATCGCTTCTTCGTACAGTGTGAGTTCAGTCATGAGTTGGATTGAGTCGTGTTTCAATTGTTGTCTGGAACGGCTGCCCGGTGAGTGGCGCTCACCAGCATCACAACCGCCCCGTTCATCTGAGTAGTTACTCAAATATTTGGATAAAGCTTCGGTTTTCATCTAAGCCACACGAGTAAGCGAAATCGCCACAATACACGGCTCTATACGAGTTACACGAGCATATTTCGAATGAATTTGGCGTTAGTATATATTTGATATTGCTCAATTATCTCGACTCAGTTGAACCGGCATTCATCCGCAGCGCACCCAGAAGTCTTAATCAAGTATCCACTCAATTCAAACCGATGTCTTCCACCGATCGGCTCCAGCGATACCTCGCCGACGAACGCGGCGGATGTGGCGACGAAGCTGTCAACGAACGCCTCGCGGAACTCGAGGAACTGCACGTCGCCGCAGGTGGCCCGGAGCTCGACGACGATCTCAACCTGCTCGGAGCGCTCGCAAACGAAACCCGATACAAAATCGTCCGCATCCTCCACGTCGCCGATGACGAACTCTGTGTCTGCGAGTTCAGCCCGCTCCTCGACGTCAGCGACAG
>NZ_LOPV01000529.1 GCF_001469865.1 Haloferax profundi | reverse complement strand
GAAACGCAATCGAGGCGGGGACAATCGACGGGTTCGACGACGTGAAAGACATCGTCCGCGTGAAGAGTCGCGACAACGCCCGGACGCCGATGCAGTGGGACGACTCCGAACACGCCGGATTCACCGACGCTGACCCGTGGATTGGGGTCAACCCGAACAAAGACCACATCAACGTCGAGGCCGAACGCGCCGACCCGGCGTCTGTCTGGCACTACTACCGTGACCTCATCTCGCTGCGGAAAGAACGCGACGTACTCGTCTACGGCGACTACGACCCACTCACCCCGAAACACGAGTCACTGTGGGCCTACACGCGGACACTCGAAACCGCCGACGGCGAGGACACACTGTTCGTCGTCCTCAACTTCGACAGCGACGAGACGCGCTTCGAACCCCCGGCGGACCTCGCAGGCGCGTCCGCCGAGATGCTCATCTCGAACTACGAGGTGGACGTGGAGAGTGTCGAGACCACGACGCTCCGCCCGTGGGAAGCGCGCGTCTACGACCTCTCCTAACCTGGACGGTTTTCGCCCGACCACACTCGATTTGGTGGGTGGCAGGACGGACGAACCGACGGAGTAAAAACACGGAACCGAGTGAATCTCCAGTAATGACCGATATCGACCGCGCGTGGTGGAAGGAAGCGGTCGTCTACCAAATCTACCCGCGAAGTTTCAACGATACCGACGGTGATGGATTAGGCGACATCCAGGGCATCGTCGAGAAGGTAGAATACCTCGACGACCTCGGCGTCGACTGTGTCTGGTTGAACCCCGTCTACGAGTCGCCGGGCGTCGACAACGGGTACGACATCTCGGACTACCGCGCCATCATGGACGACTTCGGGACGATGGCCGACTGGAAGGAATTACGCGACACTCTCCACGAACGCGACATCCGCCTCATCATGGACCTCGTCGTCAACCACACGTCCGACGAACACGCGTGGTTCGTCGACTCTCGCTCCGCGAAGGATTCGGAGTACCGCGACTACTACTGGTGGCGCGAGGGTCGTGACCCCGACGTGACGGACCTCGACCCGGACGAGTACGACACGCCCGCAGGCGTAGACGAGGTTCCGCCGAACAACTGGGAGTCGTTCTTCGGCGGGCCGGCATGGACCTACGACGACCGAACTGGTGAGTGGTATCTCCACCTCTTCGACGAGCGCATGCCCGACGTGAACTGGGAGACAGAAGCGCTCCGCGAGGACCTCTTCGAGATGATGGAGTGGTGGTTCGACAA
>NZ_LOPV01000528.1 GCF_001469865.1 Haloferax profundi | reverse complement strand
ACGCGCTCTCCAGGCTCACCGACGCCGGGCTTGTCACTCGACGGAAGGACGGCAAGTGGCGGAAATATCGTCCAACTCCTCGTGCCACTGCGGCGCTCGTCGCACTCGACGGTTCCCGGCAACTGTGAACCGCTCACTGTCGAGCCTCGATCAGCTATTGAGTGGACTATTGTCTATGGAAGCCGACATACAAACGGTCAAGTAAGCCATGGAAAGTCAGAGTGGTATGGAAGAACCCACGAGAAAGCTCGGGTTCGTGTGCGTACAGAACGCGGGGCGGAGTCAGATGTCCGCAGCGTTCGCCGAGCGCGAACGCGACGAACGAAATCTCGGAGATCACGTTGCGGTCGTTACTGGTGGTACGCATCCCGCCGACAGCGTCCACGACGAAGTCGTCGCCGTCATGGATGAGGTCGGCATCGACGTGTCCAACCGGACGCCACGAGAGGTATCGACGGAAACGCTGGAGTCGTGCGACGTCGTTGCAACGATGGGGTGTTCGACGCTCGAACTCGACGCAGAACGAGTCGAGATTCGTGATTGGAACCTCGATGACCCCCACGGTCAAGACATCGAACGTGTCCGGGAGATTCGCGATGAGGTCGAGACGCGAGTCCAAGAC
>NZ_LOPV01000527.1 GCF_001469865.1 Haloferax profundi | reverse complement strand
CTCAGTTGTTTGACGAGTTCGTCGACGGTACCGAGTACTGACAGGCTGACCGAGTCGGCCGAGTGTATCGGTATCTTGGGCTGATCGGCCCGATCAGCTGCTGTACGATTGCGGATAAACAACTGAGCGGCTATTGCTGCATTCACCCTCTGTATCGGTCACGCGGGTTGTGACAGATCTCATAGAGGTTTCGATGCCTCACAGCAAGTAGCTCACCTGTATGTATCATACCCGATTTCCCACTATATGACGACCGGCCAGTGACCAATTTGCGCGCTGTATTCAGCACGGCCTCAGCAAACTATCAACGACAGAGGACTTCAACAGGATTACTTGAGGGACGTCGTCCTCACTGAAAATGTCAAGCGTCGCTTCGAGCTTAGGTTTAACAACGGGGAGACACACCCCTCGTTTTCACTGTATAGGTTTGAATAACAGGCCGTCTGTTCCACTGGAAACAGTAGTTTTGCTCTTCAATTTATATTATATATTTATTGGTAGATGTAATATATACATGAGAGTGAGATAGAAGAAGAACCACTACGTCATGTGATTTTTCAGTGAAAATGGGGTGTCTCACTGACTCCAGTGGTGTTCTATTTATAAGTGAATAGGTTCCTCGATTTTCCGTGAGGTGAGAGGTCTGATTGATTTCAGTGAAAATGAGGTGTCTGTGACTCCATCCCCAATCTCCGAAATAGTCCGGAAATAGTTTGAAGGTACTCTTTTCAACGCTTTCAGTGAAAATAAGGTGTACCTGTCTCCTCGTGATAGACACTAAACCACCACAACACAGGTAGAGTCACCCGAATACAGTGAAAATCAGGAGGGCTTTCGTAGATGTACTGTGGGACATAGTCGTCCAGAAAGGCGCTTAAGACACTTGATTCCCCATATTCAGTGAAAACGAGGTGGGGGAAGATTTATGACCCATCGGTGAAAGGTTCGCGATAGATTGATGAACGACCCGATACCAACGCCCGACATCGAAGATTTCGACTCAGATCCACTGAGTCAACGGAACGAGGACATCTTCGCGCGGCGTGAACTCCTGCGTGTCGGTCACGTTCCTGAGAGCGGGCGTATCGTCGGGCGTGACGAAGAGATTTCTGCTGTCGAAGATCTCCTTCGGCCTGCAGCCTTCGGCGAACCGCCGAAGAACGCTATTATCTACGGGAAGACAGGAACTGGCAAGTCACTCGTCTCGAAGCACGTCACTGGTCGTGCCCGTGCCATTGCGACTCGAAACAACGCCAAATTCGGTGCGGCATACGTCGATTGTGATCAGTGTGACACCCAAACACGAGTTGCCCGGAGTCTGGCCCAGCAGGTGCAACAGCAATCCTCGAAGAACATTTCTGTCCCTGACATCGGGATTGGAGCCTCGGAGTACTTCAAGTATCTCTGGAGTATGCTCGACGAGTTGGACGTGTTCATCGCCATCGTCGACGAGATTGACAAACTTGGAGATGACGAGGTTCTGTTCAAACTGTCACGTGCCGAAGAGTCTGGGAAGACCTCCTGTTACGTCGGGGTGCTCGCAATCTCGAACAAGATCGAGTACTACGAACGACTGAATGAACGTGTCAAATCTAGTCTCCAGGAAGCAGAGCTCGTGTTCCATCCCTATGATGCGAACCAACTCATCTCGATTCTTGAGAATCGACGTGACGCGTTCAAACCGGACGTGTTGCAGTCGGGGGTAATTCCGCGTGTGGCTGCACTCGCAGCACGTGAACACGGTGACGCCCGTAAGGCAATCGAGATCCTATACTCTGCCGGCGAGTTGGCGGCGAAGAACGGCGACGCACAGGTCACAGAGGAACACGTCGATGCCGCCCAGGACTACGCCGATGTTTCTCGGTTTCAGGAGTTGATTCGGGGGTCGACGCCTCATTCGAAGTACGCTTTGTTCGCACTCGCGTATCTAACGAAGATTCGGATTGGCGATGCGTTCTCCACTGGCGAAATCTATCGGGTCTACGAGCAGGTCTGTGACTCCGAAGGGACCGATGCACTCTCTCGCCAGCGGGTGCTTGAGTTGCTGAAAGAATGGGCCTTCAGCGACATCACTGAAAACAAATACACCGGCGGTGGGAAGGGCCAAGGTAGTTATCGTGAACACACTCTATTGCGGGAGGCCGATATGGTGATTGAAACGGTCTTTGAGCAGGCTAGTACGAAACGTGACATCTTGGCTGAGCTGCAGGAGTAAGGTGGGCGTGACCGCCTGCAATCGAGCAATACTTAAGCGTCTTGGTGTGGTCTATGCTACACCGATCAAACTGAGCCACACGCTTTGTGATTCTGTCGCCTGACGCTCCATGTGGTTCAACGGAGTTGAGGCGATGGCACGTCCCGTGCGGTGCAAGCAGATACCCAAGCACGCCATGCCACTTCGGTGGTCTGACGCATACGCGCACAAATCAGAGTACCACTTCGGTGGGAATGTCGCTTCCGAGGTCTCAGGAACGGCCTGCTGTCCTACGGAAGGAATTCAACGACTGAAGTCGTGGGTGGATGTCAATTTTAGCTCGTCGTACCCATCTCGAGATCGTTTCGGTGTGATGTCTTGTCAGTAGACGCTGACGAGTTCGTCGAGGCACATCTGTGACCACTTGTAGCGATGCTCTCTGGGTTCCTCGTGTGACGCTGCCTCTTCAACCTCCAAACCCTGGGAGTTAGACTGCCGATTCACGGCTGCTCACCGAGGAGTAACCCATTCACTCTGTGATGGGGTGATTCTGAATATGGGATTTTCGTTGGCCTCTGATTATGTGACAACCATATTCACTATTGGCTGATGCGGGAGTGGGCGATACACAACGCCAATTAGTAAAACTCCGACCACGGTGCGGCAAATATGTATACATCATA
>NZ_LOPV01000526.1 GCF_001469865.1 Haloferax profundi | reverse complement strand
TATGTATACATCATATAGTGCTATATCAATTCCCGAACGTCAACGACTTGATGACGATGGGAACTGTACGGCCTCTAAGAATTGGCTCTCCAATGTCGAGATAATCTCCATCCTGTGGGTGGATCTCGTCGATCACCACGAGTGGAATCGGCACACTGCTCTGAGCTGTAACCCGCTGAGCTAATACCTTAGCACAGTTTTGCTCGGCTACGATAATGAGGGTGTCTCCAGATTCATAGTTCGATTGGTAGACTTTCACGAATACTTCGGCTAACGAAGAGATACGCTCGAACGATAACTCACCAATACTGGGAAGAAATAGTCCATACTGCTGATCTTCGGCCTCGTAGAGTTGATGTGCGCTCTCTGTAGCCTTCTGGAGCACAGAAAGCATCTCCGTCGACGTAGAGGCGCGCTCAAGCGATGGGGTTTCATAGAGAGGAATGTTCCGAAGTGGGAGCAGGGAGTCGTCCACTTTGATTGTGGTACCACTCAACTCTGTGCTTCGAGTACCGGCTCCGATAACAGTTGCATTGATATCTTCTGTTAGTCTAATGACGTCAAATACTGAGGACTGGAACTGGTCGTTTACTGTTTTTGCGAGAAGTGGTCCAATATCGTTGAAGCTCGGCGACAGCATGTTTGTGGTGCCTGAGGGTGTATTCAAGAGTTTTCCCACGCCACCACTGAAGACAACGTGGTCGATATCGATGCTTCTTGGACTCAAATTACCGATGACGAATGACTGGGTTCGTGGACTAACTGATTGTCCACTGATGATGTCGAGCACCATTTTCCCCATTGTCCTAACCAACTTTCCAAGAGCGCTCTCGTCAGGCAGAGCCCCTTCTCTGATGTCGAGGTTCTGGTCGTTGATAAGCTTCGCAGCGGGCGGGGATATCTGTGCCACAGCACCGTCCTTGTCGAACTGAATGAGTCGACCGCCTACGTCAAGACACCGTGTTTCGGTCACCTCATCTCCAGTGAATATTCCAATATTTGTCGTCCCTCCTCCGATATCGATATTGGCAATCGTTTTTCCAGTTGACTGAGCATACTCTGCCGCACCCGAGCCCTTTCCTGCGAGGACTGCTTCAAGTGAGGGTCCTGCTGTCGCAATCACGAAATCACCAACCTCTTCGGCGAGGCTGTGAACGAGCTGCTTGGCGTTCTCCTTATAGGAACTTTCACCGGTCACGATGACGGCGCCGGTGTCGATGTCTTTGGGAGAATAATTGATTGCCTCGAGTTCCGTGGTGACGTATCTTTTCACCGCCTCTGTGTCGATAGTCGTTCGATCACTGAGCGGCGTTTCCTGCACTGCTCCTCGATGGACTATCTCTCGTTCGGTAACCTCGACAGCATTTGAACCTACTGTTGGTGAATCGAAGTGAAGGTGACTAACAACGAGTTGGATCGTCGTAGTGCCGATATCAATACCGATGCTCGTTAGTACGTTGGCGTCTCCAATCTGCATTATAATATCATAGTGGGTCCAAGTGTCGGTTCATTCGAGATCCAGACCACTTCCCTCTTGATCGTGCATCGTTTGGATAACTTCGACGAGTTCAGCTCCTGCTTCAACCGCGGGAATCCCGTCTGGATGAATATTCGAAATAACCGTCTTTTTAGCAGTCGGTTTCCCTCTCACAGGTTCGTATGTGAGATATGCACTGAGGCTCTTCGCTGTATTGAGGCCC
>NZ_LOPV01000525.1 GCF_001469865.1 Haloferax profundi | reverse complement strand
GGTCGTTCACCGATAAGGTTGACGACGCTCTTGGCTGAGAGTTCTTCACCGATCGCGTCCATTACATTAACTCGGCCGAACCGAACGAATACAGGAGTTCCAACTTTGAATCCACGATCATTTAAGCCAGTGATTAGCACTGGGAGGAGATCTTTGATATTGGCCTCCACTGCAGTCGAACTCAACCCATCGCAGACGACGATTTGGACATCTGGTCCGACCGTACAGTTCTCACGAAGCGCATTGGCTGTTTCATCTGAGATATCTCGACCAAGATCTGGTCGAGCGAGATACTCATCTTGATCGTCAACGAGTGAATCGACTGCAAACAGGTCTGCAGTCTGGATAATCTTTTCTGAAACACGAGTGAGAACGGCGTCTCGTGCCTTCGCGTGGTCGGCACGAAACTCAAGGCTCGCTCTCGTTGGGGGTCGAGTACCTGCGCGTCCAACTCCGAGTCGTGATGGACTCGATTCGAGTGACTGGGAGAGTTCTGACGATGCTGATTCGTTGTTTGTCGTCGGTGGGTCATCGGTCATTGTTTAATCGCTCCGTAGGAAGTGTTCAGGCGAACCGGCGCGGTCAGTCAACGTACCGTCTATCAGGATATCTTCTTTTTCGAGCCACTCTTCGAATTCTGGTGCGGGAGCGACGTCAAAGATATCTCTGAGCGCAGTGGCGTCGTGAAAGCTATTCGATTGGTAATTAAGCATGACATCGTCACCCATTGGAATGGTGATGAAGAAGTTCGACCCAGCAGCGGTCAAGAGAACTGCAAGATTCTCGATGTCGTTTTGATCTGCCTGAATGTGATTTGTGTAGCAGGCATCGATACCCATCGAAATCCCAGTGAGCTTCCCCATAAATACGTCTTCAAGCCCAGCACGGATAACCTGACGACCATCGTAGAGGTACTCAGGACCGATGAACCCGACGACGGTGTTGACGATGAAGGGATCGTATTGCTTGGCCAGACCATAACATCGCGCTTCCAGTGTCACTTGGTCGACCCCTTCGTGAGCATCACCCGAAAGCTCCGAACCTTGCCCAGTCTCGAAATACATAACATTCGGACCGGTCGCGGTACACTTCTCTCGGCCTAGTTCATACGCCTCTTCGAGTAAATCGACGTCGATGCCGAACTCGTCGTTTCCTTTTTGGGTTCCTGCGAGGCTCTGAAATAGTAAGTCGGCGGGGGCCCCGTTTCGGACTGCCTCCATCTGTGAAGTAAGATGAGAAAGTACACAGTTCTGGGTTGGGATATCCCACTCTTCGATGAACTCATGTGTCGCTTCTAGAAGTCGTTTTGTGCGGTCCGGATTATCCTCTACCGGGTTGATTCCGATGACCGCATCTCCGACACCGTACGATAGCCCCTCCCGAATCGTATTGAGGATGTTCTCAACGTCGTCGGTTGGGTCGTTCGGCTGCAGACGGAACGAGAGTGACCCTTCGGTTCCAATCGTGTTGTTGCAACGTGCTGTGATAACCATCTTCGACGACGCCTGAACGAGGTCCATGTTGGACATAATCTTCGCAACAGCTGCGACCATTTCACTCGTCAGCCCTTCCCGTACGCGCTGGATATCCGATTCTTTCGTCTGCTCGTCGACGAGGAACTCACGAAGGTCTGAGACAGTCCAGTCTTTGATTTGTTGGTAGTTCTCCTCGTCAACATTATCTTGGATGACGCGAGTAACTTCGTCAGATTCGTACGGGACGACTGGATTCTCACGGAGGGTTTCGAGTGTGATCTCACTAAGGACCGCCTTCGCTGCAATCCGCTCCGCCGCAGACTCGGCAGCAATCCCTGCCAGTTCGTCACCTGTTTTTTCTTCGTTCGCTTTCGCCAATACTTCTCGAACTGATTCGAAGGTACGTGTTTCTCCCGTTATTTCTGATTCTAGTTTCATTCTTGTTATCTCTTGGTAAAATTCGCATAGAAGGGGGACGACGATATGGCAACAGAGGCAATCGTCGTGTGTGATTACCAATCCGTCTGTTCGATTAAACGCTCCCGTATGTCCGTACAGTTAGTAGTTATGGATAGGGTCGTCGTCGGGTGTACAGGCCTGAATGTACCCGATTTTATCGTATACAATCCACTCCTCGACGTATTTCCATTCGCCGTCTACCTTCTGAATGAGACAGTTGGCGATACCGAGGTTGTCCTCCATTGTTTTCTCTGTCGCTGGACCGTAATCGGTCGCGCCTGTATTCTTCGCAGTGATTGTCCGAACCATCGAAGTGTAATAGCCGTCATCTGGGTTACCCTCCCAGATGACTTTCTCGATGTTCATCTCGGTTTCGGGGAATGCATGCAACCGAGCAAGTGTATCCTCAACCAATGCTTCTGAACCTTCCACGTCTCCGCCCGCCGCGTGAACGACGACGTCATCGGCGTAATAGTCGTAGATCTTACCGACTAATTTCTCGTCCCAAATCTCGTGGGTACTCTGTTCGATCATCCGCATTACGTCGAGTTCGTCTGCAGTCCGCCAATCCTCAGTCATTGAGTACCCCCCGAAGTCTGTTCGTTCGAGTGAAATTCAACTGCTTCGACACTTCGTGTCCGTGAGTTGCTAGTTTCATCAATAGTCATTGCTGTGTGTGTGTTTTCCTCAAGCGTGATTCACGCCAACTTTACATAAAGTTTCCGCCGTGATACGAAGTGACGTCGTGGCTATTGATTAATCCAGTGACAAAAAGATTTGAACTCAGTATAAAGCTGAGCCTGATTGGACTCCATCTTCTGTACCAAAGGGGCTAGAAGTACTGTTTGTCGTTACGGAGTCGGTCGAAGACATCAACGCCCATCTGGTTTAGCAAATCGATTTTGTCGATGAAGACCCAGTTTTCCACGAGTAGGTCGTCTTCTCTGCGCCAGAAGTCCATCACACGCATTTCGACTGGCTTCTCAGTCGCGGGCAGTCCCATCCATCCATCGCCGAGGTGGGTTGCCCTGACAGACGGCCATCCTGTTGAGGCACAGTAGTTCCCTTCTGCGAACCGAGCGACGTGGTCACCACCTTCGCGATCGGGAAAGGCGGTCAGGAATGGTCCCTGATGAAAGTCCTGAAACCCGTCTATGCCGCGAGTGGTTCCAGTACCAGCAGGACCGTACCACATGAAGTCCTCGTGCCAGAATTTTTCTAGACCCATCCCGTCGAGGCCGTGTTCCTCGTAGTCGTGCAGGCCGTCAATCATACCTTCTACGAGTTGAAGGGACTTTTCAGATTCGTGGTCGTCCTGTTCGTTGAGAAGTAACCCGTCTTGTGTGGATGGGCCGGGGACGACGACCTCAGGAGCAAGTGATGGGAAGAATTGATACCCGGCTTGACGCATTACGTCTAAGACGTCCACAAGGTGCCGTGTTTCGACGATTTCCCCGTCCTCTATCCGGTGGAACTCGCCGTATCGAAGCCAAGTCGCTTGACCTGTGGCAGGGATGTCGAGCCAATCTTCCTCGAAGGTCCCGACCATGTTCCCGGTTGCACACACCCAGTCTCCACCTTCCCACTCCCCAGCAAATAGGATGTAGTCGTTTTTTTCGAGGTCAGGGAATGCATTCAACAGTGGTTCCCAGTATCCTTTCGCAATTGCTTCTACCCCTGTTAATTCGTTCACAGGTTCTGGGCCGTGCCAAGCCGCATCCTCGTGATAGTATTCCTCAAGGAGATTACGAACGCTCCCGGACGAGGCGTCGTGTACACGTTGCGAAAACTCGTAGACTAGTTGCTTGTTTTCAACTTTCATGTAGTGAGCTCACAACTAAGATAGCACATAACATTGCGAAAAAAGTACCGGTCCCCTCAAAGCCAGTTCCACCAATGTAACCCGGAATCTAGATTTGTCCTTACATGGTTGTGGCTCAGACGATGAATTCTAAGGATAGTCCCGAACCCGAAGCTGTGACCTATAGTAGGGAAGTTGGATTGTTCCGT
>NZ_LOPV01000524.1 GCF_001469865.1 Haloferax profundi | reverse complement strand
CATGTCTGCGGCGTTTCCTGTTGCCGGTAATCCGAGCCATCCGTCTCCAAGATGTGTCCCAACGACGGCGGGCCAGCCAGTTGATGCGCAGTAATTACCCTCTGCAATCCGTGAATTGTGATGGCCAACTTCCCTATCGGGGAAGGCTTTGAGGAACGGATTCTGATGGAAGTCCTGGAACCCATCGATACCTCTGGTACTGCCGATTCCGGCAGGACCGTACCACATGAAATCCTCGTGCCAGTACGCTTCCATACCCATGTTTTCGAGGCCTTTCTCTTCGTAGGAATTTAGCCCGTCGAAGAGCATTCCCTCGACGAGTTCCATCGTCTTTTGTGACTCGTCGTTGTCCTGTTCGTCGAGAAGTACTCCATCCTGTGTGGTGGGTCCTGGTATGACGACTTCTGGACCGAGCGATGGGAATAACTGATACCCAGCTTGACGGAGCACATCCAATATGTCTATGATTGTCCGCGTTTCTGCGATTTTCCCGTCTTCTATCCGATGGAACTCGCCGTACCGGAGCCAAGTTGCATGACCTGTGGCAGGGATGTCAAGCCAATCTTCTTCGAAGGTTCCGACCATGTTCCC
>NZ_LOPV01000523.1 GCF_001469865.1 Haloferax profundi | reverse complement strand
GACATTCGCACGTCTCCAAATTTCGTGACCACAATGGGTGGTCGCGATTCCCTTGGAGATTCTGTTACAGTCTAGAAGTACTGGTGGTCGTTTTGAAGCCGGTCGAAGACATCGACACCCATCTGGTTCAATAGGTCGATCATATCGATGAAAACCCAATTCTCCGCCAATAAGTCATCTTCACGCCGCCAGAAGTCCATCACGCGCATCGTGACTGTTTCTCCAGTTGCTGGGAGCCCCAACCATCCGTCCCCACTG
>NZ_LOPV01000522.1 GCF_001469865.1 Haloferax profundi | reverse complement strand
GGCCACCCCGACCAGCCACAGTAGTTTCCTTCAGCAAATCGGATATCTCCACCTTCAGTCAGACGGTCTGGGAACGCGTCTAAGAATGGTCCCTGGTGACCTTCTTGGAAACCATCGATTCCGCGTGTGATACCGATTCCGGTAGGACCGTACCACATGAAGTCCTCGTGCCAGTACTCTTCCATTCCCATGCCATCGAGTCCTTTCTCATCGAACGACTCCAGCCCCTCGAAGATCATGTCTTCGACGAGCTCCAACGTCTGGGCGGTATCTGCATCAGGTTGTTCAT
>NZ_LOPV01000521.1 GCF_001469865.1 Haloferax profundi | reverse complement strand
ATGGACGTCATCAACCTCATCTCCAAACCCGACGGCCTCCCCGACGCCGAGGACCCCACCGAAATCGTCAAAGGTGTCGACCAGTTCACCAACGGGCCGCGCGTCCACGAGTACCTCTCGGAACTCCACGACCGGGTGCTCGACGGCACGGACGCGATGACCGTCGGCGAGATGGCCGAACTCTCCATCGAGGAGGCGAAACGGTACGTCGGTGAAGACGGCGACGGCATGAGCATGGTGTTCACCTTCGACCACATGCGCCTCGACATGACCGACGCCGGACGGTGGTCCTACCGAGAGTCGTCACCGCGCGAACTCAAGGAGTCGATGACCCATTGGCAGGAGGGACTCGCAGACGAGGGGTGGAACTCGCTGTTCCTCAACAACCACGACGAACCCCGACAGGTCTCGCGCTTTGGCGACGACGGCCAGTACCGACGAGAGTCGGCGAAACTGCTCGCCACGCTGCTCCACACCCTCCGTGGAACCCCGTACATCTACCAAGGCGAAGAACTGGGCATGACCAACTACCCGTTCGACTCTCTCGACGAGGTGCGTGACGTGGACACGATAAAGAACGTCCGCGCCGCCTTGCGAGCAGGCCGCCTCGACGAAGATGACGTGATGGACCTCGTTCGCTACCGCACCCGCGACAACGCTCGGACGCCGATGCAGTGGGACGACTCCGAACACGCTGGATTCACCGATGGCGACCCGTGGATGCCCGTCAACCCGAACAAAGACGACATCAACGTGGGAGACGCCCGAAGCGACCCAGATTCTATCTGGCACTACTACCGTGACCTCATCTCGCTTCGAAAGGGGCGTGACGTACTCGTCTACGGCGACTACGACCTGCGACTTCGCGACCACGAGTCACTGTGGGTCTACACCCGGACACTCGAAACCGCCGACGGCGAGGACACACTGCTCGTCGTCCTCAACTTCGACAGCGACGAGACGCACTTCGAACCGCCGACAGACCTCGCTGGCGAACCTGCAGAGATGCTCATCTCGAACTACGATGCCGACATCGAGAGCGTCGAGACCACGACGCTCCGCCCGTGGGAAGCGCGCGTCTACGACCTCTCCTGAATCGCGCGAACGACTCACGTCGGCCCAGTCACGCAGTCTCTCTCGGGACCAACGACGCCATCTCGAACTGTTGCTGTTCGACGCGGTCACCGTCGACTCGTGCTTCTCTGACTGCCGCTTTCGGCCCGCGGACGGGGACGACGCGAAGATTGTGCACGTCGCCGAGGACGGCGCCGAGACCACGTGAGATGTCGTCGCGTGCCTCGACTGGAACGGCGAGCGAGACGTTCGTGAACCGGCAGTCCGACGACGGACCGAGTTCTGCGACCACGTCGCTGTCGGCGGCCTGTAGTTCCACTCGGAACCCCCACGGTGTGACGAGGAAGGTTCGACGCTCGTTTTCGGTCACCGACCAGCCGCGTTCTCTCGCTCGCTCGACGACGCCGGCAACGTCGTCGACGACGATACCGAAGTGGTCGAAGTCGAGTCGTGGGGCGGGTGTAAGCGTCACATCTACGAATCCGCCGCGATTCGTCTGGAGTCTGCATGTGAACCCGGGTGGAGTGTCTTCCTCGGGCGCGAGTGCGACCGACTCGCCATCGACCGAACCAAACCGGGCAGTCGGTGTGATGCCGTGTGTCGAGAGGAGAGACGCAGCGTAATCGACGTCCGGGACGTGATAGTGGAGGTGGAAGACGGAAGGGAGGCCCATGTTTGGTTGGTCTTCGCAGACCAGTATGAACGTAGCGCTGTCGTCACTCGCGACCCGAGCGTGTCGTGTGAAAAGATTGGAGGCCAGACGACTACCCATCGAGCGTATCGATGCCGAGAACGCTGTACAGCAGGCACGTCTCGGTGGTCGCGGTGACGAACAGCACCGCCGCGACGAGGAGCGACACTCCGGCAACGCCTGCCGTCGTGGGAACGTCCCACGGCCGGAGATAGGTGGCACTCATCGAGACGACGGTGAGGAACAATCCCAGCGCGATACGAACTCCTTTGTCCAGTGACCCGACATTTTGCTTCATATCGATAGTACGCTGTTTTGAATAGAGTAGCCACCCGCTGACTCCCGGCGAGCGAGAACGAGACTGCCGGTGGACGGCATCCGCGGACGCGAGTTCTCTCCTGCCGTAGTCGAAACGGTGAAACGGTTCTTTCGCCAACGATTCGGTAGCGAATGCTCACGAAGCGCATCATCCCCTGTATCGACGTGGACCTCGACGAAGACGGGAATCCGGCCGTCTACACCGGGGTCAACTTCGAGGACCTGAAGTACACGGGCGACCCCGTCGAGATGGCTAAACTGTACAACGAAGCCGGTGCCGACGAGTTCGTCTTCCTCGACATCACCGCCTCTGCCGACGGCCGTGAGACGATGCTCGACACCGTCTCGAAGGTCGCAGACGAGGTGTTCATCCCGCTGACCGTCGGTGGCGGCATCCGCACCCGCGACGACATCAAAGAGACACTCCGCGCCGGCGCGGACAAAGTCTCCATCAACACCGCGGCGTTGCAGAACCCCTCGCTCATCGAAGACGGCGCCCGCTCTTTCGGCAGTCAGTGTATCGTCATCTCGGTCGACGCACGCCGCCGGTACGACGAAGACGGCGAGTACTACGCCGAAGTCGACGGCGAGTCCTGCTGGTTCGAGTGCACCGTCAAAGGTGGCCGCGAAGGAACCGGCGTAGACGTCGTCGAGTGGTCCCGCGAGGCCGAATCCCGCGGTGCCGGCGAGTTGTTCATCAACTCCATCGACACCGACGGCACGAAAGATGGCTACGACATCCCGCTAACGAAGGCCGTCTGCGACAACGTCTCGACACCCGTCATCGCTTCGTCGGGATGCGGCGGCCCCGAAGACATGTACGAAGTGTTCACCGAAGCAGGCGCCGACGCCGGTCTCGCCGCCTCTATCTTCCACTTCGACGAGTACTCCATCCGCGACGTGAAGGAGTACCTCGACGAACACGACGTGCCGGTCCGCCTGTAAGTCAGGGCCGCGAGTCGCGGGCGATACGCCCCGCGGTCGTGCGCACCGTGCGCAGTCGAAACCAATCTTAACCACGATAGCGACCGTATCTCAGACCGCGATGACTGACGATTCTTCTTGGCTGACTGACCTGCAACGGCACCGCGAACAGAAAGACCGCTATCTCGCTCACGACCGCCACTCACCGATTCCCCCCGACCAACGCGAGTCGTTCGACGGTCTCGACTACTTCGACCCCGACCCAGACCTGCGGTACGAACTCGAACTGCAGGAGTACGACGACCCCGAGACCATCACTATCGGCACGTCGACAGACGGCGAACGCGACTACCTCGTCTGGGGCAGGTTCGAGTTCGAACTAGACGGGGAGACGTACACGCTGGACGCGTACCGAGCGACTCCGGACGAGGACCGACTCTGGGTTCCCTTCCGAGACGAGACGAACACGAAGGAAACCTATGGGGCCGGTCGGTATCTGGACCTCGAAGCGGACGACCGGACCGAAGACGGCCAGTGGGTGCTCGACTTCAACTACGCGTACAACCCGTTTTGTGCGTACTCTCCACGATACGAGTGTCCGCTCGTCCCCATGGAGAACTGGCTTCAGGTCAGCATCGAGGCCGGTGAGATGGACTACGAAGGTCCCGCAGGGGCAGAAGACGCTCACGGCGCGCATGGCCACGGCCACGCGGACTAACTGGTGACCTCGACCATGCTGCCCTCAGTCGGCAGCCTACCGGCTCGGAAATCGAGAAAACGAGCGTAGAACGGTAGTTTACGCGTCGATGCCTGCTTCGTAGGCGGCAGTGAAGTTGTCGGCGGTGTCCTGAACGCCGCGAGCAGCCTCTGCGAGCGCGTCGAGTGGGTCGACGCCCGTTTCAGTCTTGATAGAGAGCACGGGGTCAGTCTGTCCACCGGACTGCTCGGGGTTCACGTCGTACGTTGCCGCAGTCACGCTCTCGGTCTGGAGGAGTTCACCTTTCAGCACGTTCATGAAGGTGTGGTCCTCGCCGCCGATTTCGATGCGGAGTTCCTCGTCGGTCTTGTCGATGACCCGCAGTTCCATGGCTCTCCGTTCCGTCCAGCGGCGTTTTAACGTTTCGTCTCGGGGACAGGCACGAGTGCGTCTACGTCCACCGCGGTTCCAGTGAGGGCGTACTCGGACCCGTCTTGTTCGAGGACGCCCTCGGCGACGAGGTGGTCGAGGTGCGCGAACGCTTCGCCGGGGCCGTGGAGGATGTGGATGTTCGAGAGGTCACCGAAGAGGTGGGCGCTCACCGTCCACGCGTCGGCCGGTCCG
>NZ_LOPV01000520.1 GCF_001469865.1 Haloferax profundi | reverse complement strand
ATCGACGCGACTTCTTCGGTCGATGCGGCCTGTTCGTCGGTCGTCCGACTGATTTCGTCGACGCCGGCGTTCGTCTCGCGGACGTTTTCGACGATGGTGTCGAGTGAGTCGTGGGCGTCTCCGACGGCGTCGACGCCGGTTTCGACGGCGTCTCTCGTCTCGCGCATCTCTTCGACGGATGCCTCGGATTTCGCCTGCACACCCGCGATGGTCGCCGCAATCTCCTCGGCGGACTCTTTGGTCTCGCCGGCGAGTTGCTTGACCTCGTTGGCGACGACGGCGAAGCCTTCACCTGCCTCGCCTGCGCGTGCCGCCTCGATGTTCGCGTTGAGCGCGAGGATGTTGGTCTGGTCGGCGATGTCCGTGATGAGTTCGACGATGTCACCAATCTGCTCCATGTCGGATTCGAGTTCCTCGATGCGGCGGACCGTGCGTTCGGTCTGTGACTCGACTTGCTCGATGGTGTCGATGGCGTTCGACGCCGCGTCTCGACCGTCTTCGCTCGCTTCGAGCGTGTGCGTCGCGGTCTGTTCGAGTTCGCTCGCGGACGACGCCACCTCTTCGATGGTCGCAGAGAGGTTGCTCGTCTCGTCGGTGGTCTGGTGGATGCGTTCTTGCTGTTCGTGGGCACCCTCGGCCATGACCTGCGTGGACTCGCTGACCTGTCTGCTGGCGCGTTCTATCTCCTGTGCACTCGCAGTGACCTCTTCGGACGCCGCGGCGACCGTCTCGGCGAACGACGCGACTTCGGCGATGGTCGCTTCGAGTTGGTCGGCCATCTCGTTGAACGACTGCGCCATCTCGTTCATCGCCTCGTTGTCTGCGTCTTCGGCCATCCGGCCGGTCAGGTCGCCATCTGCGGCCTCCGACATGATGTCACTGAACTCCTCGGCTTTCGATTCGAGTTCCGAGATGAGGGCTTCCAAGTCGTCGTGCGTGCGACCCATGGCTTCACCGAACGACCCGGGGACGTCTTCGTCGAGGACTGGGTCGTCGAAGTTCTTCTCTGCGAGGGCCTCTGCTTGGCCTGCGACCGTCGTCAGATACGACTGCATCGAGGCGAACGAGTCGTAGAGTCTCCCCATCTCGTCGATTCGCGTGGTCTGTGGCACGTCGCCGTCGACTTCCCCGCTGGCGATTTCGTCGGCGTTCTGCGCCACGGCGGCGAGTGACCGGGCAGTTCCACGGCCCATCGTCAGGCCGACGAGGAACAACGACCCGATAGCGAACGCCAGCAGGATACCGACGTTCTGCGAAACCTGCGATTGCAGTGCGAACGCTCGGTCGGCCGGCACGTGATACGTGAGCACCCAGTCGGTGCCGGTGATAGGCGCGTACGCCATCGCGTACTGGCCAGACTCCATCCCGGTGCGCGCGGAGACGACGTCGTACCCGCTGTGCCCGTCGAGGCCTTCGTCGATGGCAGAGATGCTCGACCCGTCGAGTGCCGTGTACTGGTCGAGGAGCGACGACTTTCGGTTGTCGAGGAGGATGGTCCCGTCCGCGGAGACGACCTTCACGTCACCCGTCGCGAAGGGCGACGAGAAGTCGTGTGACCGCGCTTCGACCGACGCGGTCAAGACGACGAACCCGTTGGTCTCCGCGACGGGCGCGACGAACGCGACGACAGGGTCACTGTCGGTCTCGTACGGTTTCGACGTGGTCGCCGACGCGGACTGTGCGAGTTCCGCAGCGCGGTCTGTCCACGGGGCGTCGATGTCGTCGAGAGACTGACCACTCGCGCCGTCGGTCGTGCTGGCGACGACAGACTGCGAGTCGGCGTCGACGTAGTGGAGCGACCGAACGTCACCTGGGAGTTCGATGAGTTTCTGTTCGAGCCATCGCTCGTGTGCCGCCGCCGAAGTCGTCAACGGTCGTTCACCGAGTGACTCTGCGAGGAACGTCGCAGAGGACTGCTTCGAGGCGGTCCAGTCGGCCACAGAGCGTGCTTCTGCCTCTGCGATACCGCGAATCTCTTCTTCCGTCGTCGATTCGACGGCTGCCTTGGTGTCGAAGTGGATGAACACGCCCACCGCAGACATGACGAGAACGATGGCGAGGAGGGCGACGCCGAACTTCGCCGCGTAGCGCCGGCGAATCACGTTCGGGAGCAGTCGTTCGAGCGACCCAAGCAACCGCGAGAGCGGCGAACTCATTGGCCACCTCCGCTCTGGAAGAACTGACGCTGTAAGAGTTCTAACTGCTCGACTCGGCCGTTGTTGACGTGTTCGACGATGTACGAACTCAGGGGTTCGAGCGCGTCGGTCAGGTCGACACCGCTCGCGGCACCTTGATAGTTCACGCCGCGACCAGCGTCCGCGAGCGAGCGAACGCGGTCGAACTCGCCGACACCGACGGTGTGTCCGGAACCACCGGAGACAGACCGAATCGAGTCGGCGATGGCGGGGCCACTGGCCTCGCCGGCGTGTTCTGCGGCCGTCGCCATGAGGAAGAGTGCGTCGTAGGCGTTCGCCGCGTAGGGCGCAAGCGGCGCGATATCGGAGAGTCGTCGTGAGAGTCGGAAGTACCCCTTGGTCTGGACGGACGAGAGCGATGCGCTGTAGAATCCCTCGTAATGCGAGGGAATCTCGCTTCCGAACATTCCGGCCGAGAACACCCACGGCGTGTGGTAGTCGGAGGCGGCGTACGCGTCGAGGACGCCGTGTTCCTGTCCGGGAACGCTGACGAATCCAACCGCGTCCGGTGACCCGGCGAACACCTCGTCGATGACACCGTCGAAGGAGTCCGCGGAGGGGTCGTAGGCGACGTTCGCGGTGACCGCTGCGTCGAGGTTCGCCTCGACTTCCGCGGCGAGGTCTGACCCGAACGCGTTGTCGACGGCGAGGAGCGAAACTGAATCGGCGTCGACGTACTGCAACGAGTCGAGAATCTTCGCCATCGCGATGGCCTGCAGGATGTCGCTGGGGACGGTCCGGCCGAAGAACTTCCGGCCGTTCTTTCGGCCGGCGTCGGTGAGTTGCGGGTTCGTACTCGCCGGACTGACTTCCATGATTCCGTCTGCCGCCGCCTCTGGGGCGAGTGCGAGTGAGGCGTCGCTGACGAGTCCGCCGACAAATCCGACGACACCCTCGTCGACGAGCGTCTGGTATCGGTCGAGTGCTACGTCGGGACTCGCTTCGCTGTCGAGTGCGGTCAGTTCGACTGGTCGACCGAGGACGCCACCGGCATCGTTGACGTCGGCGACTGCTTGTTCGACAGCGCGCTTCCCGTGGGTGCCAACCTGCTCCAGTGCACCACTCAACGGGAGAATCGCTCCGAAGCGGACGGGTTCTGCACGTTCAGCGTCGAGCGTTCCAACACACCCGGACAACGACCCGAGTGCCGCGGCACCACCTGCCGCGCGAAGGAACCCTCGTCGATTGTACGAGAGAGTCACACTTCGTCGGAATATTCACCCACATATAATTTTGGGCCGCCGGTTATCAGACGCTATATTTTGGGACATGCTATTGCTCTTCGTTCAGAAATATATACACTTGGTAACAGAAGTCATGGGTGCGTGCCACAATCCCACAGTTCGTGGCAGTGCTGTCTGAGTACGCAACGACGCGACACAGTGACCGCGAGCGATGTGGCGTCGACGTGGGTGCACGACTGACCATCGTAGCGTTTTATCCGCCCGCCCACCCACGTGCGCACATGACTACTCAGGGAATCGTCGGACAGTTCCTCTCGTTGAAAGAGGAAACCGACGCCGACCTGCTCGCCATGCAGTGTGGTGACTTCTACGAGTTCTTCGCCGAGGACGCCGAAACCGTCGGGCGCGAACTCGACCTCAAGGTGTCACAGAAGTCGTCGCACGGGTCGTCGTACCCGATGGCGGGCGTTCCGTTGAACGACCTGACGCCCTACCTCAAGGCGTTGGTCGAACACGGTTATCGGGTCGCCGTCGCCGACCAGTACGAGACGGAGTCGGGTGACCTCCGCCGACGTATCACGCGCGTCGTCACGCCGGGCACCCTCCTCGAAACCTCGCGGTCTGACGCGCAGTTCCTCGCCGCCGTCGTAACCGGAAGGGACGGTGTCGGCCTCGCGTTCGCAGACATCACGACCGGACAGTTCCTCGTCACCGAGGCTGCAACCGTCGACGACGCCGCTGCCGAACTCTATCGCTTCGCGCCGGTCGAAGTCCTCCCCGGACCCGACGTCCGTTCTGACGACGAGACACTCGCCCGACTCCGCGAGGCCACGGACGCGTCGTTCTCTCTGTACTCTACCGAGGCGTTCGCACCGGGGCGCGCCCGTCACGCCGTCCGCGAGCAGTTTGGTGAATCCACCGTCGACAGTGTCGGTCTGGACTCCGAACTGGCGACCCGCGCGGCGGGCGGGATATTGGCCTACGTCGAAGAGACGGGCGCTGGCGTCCTCCGGTCGATGACCCGTCTTCGCGTCTACCACCCGAGCGACATGCTCGAACTCGACGCGACCACGCAACGAAACCTCGAACTCACAGAGACGATGCACGGCGACCGCTCGGGGTCGCTGTTCGACACGATAGACCACACCGTGACCTCGCCCGGTGGGCGTCTCCTGCGCGAGTGGTTGACTCGCCCCCGACGCGACCAGCGTGAACTCTCGCGCCGACTCGACGCCGTGGAGTCACTGGCATCTGCCGCACTCGCCCGCGAACGTGTCCGCGAGGTACTCGACGGTGCGTACGACCTCGAACGACTCGCCTCACGGAGTGCGTCGGGGACTGCTGGCGCGAACGACCTACTCTCCGTCCGCGACACGCTCGAAATCCTGCCGGCGCTCACCGACGCAATCGAGGGGACCGAACTGGCCGACACGCCACTCGCCGACGTCGTCGCCCGCCCCGACAGAGACGCCGCGGCGACCCTGCACGCAGAACTCGCCGACGCACTCGCCGACGACCCGCCGAAGACGGTGACGCAAGGCGGCCTCTTCCAGAAAGGCTACGACGACGAACTGGACGAACTCATCGAGCGCCACGAGTCGGTGAAGTCGTGGCTGGACACGCTCGCAGACCGCGAGAAACGCCAGCACGGCCTCTCGCACGTCACAGTCGACCGGAACAAGACCGACGGGTACTACATCCAGGTCGGCAAGTCCGTCGCCGACCAGGTTCCCGACCACTACCGGCAGATAAAGACGCTCAAGAACTCCAAGCGGTTCGTCACCGACGACGTCGAAGAGAAAGAACGCGAGATTCTCCGCCTCGAAGAGGCCCGCGGGGACCTCGAATACGACCTGTTTCGGGACCTCCGCGAACGCGTCGCCCAGCACGCCGAACTCCTCCAAGACGTCGGCCGTGCTCTCGCCGAAGTCGACGCACTGGCGTCGCTCGCGACCCACGCCGCCGGCAACGGGTGGACGCGACCGGAACTCACCGAAGCGGGGCCACTCCACATCGAAGCGGGACGCCACCCCGTCGTCGAGACGACGACCGAGTTCGTCCCGAACGACCTCCACATGGACCGCGACCGAGGATTCCTCATCGTCACCGGGCCGAACATGTCCGGGAAATCGACGTACATGCGACAGGCGGCGCTCATCACGTTGCTCGCGCAAGTCGGGAGTTTCGTCCCCGCTCGGTCGGCGACTATCGGCGTCGTAGACGGCATCTACACGCGCGTCGGCGCACTGGACGAACTCGCACAGGGCCGGTCGACGTTCATGGTCGAGATGCAAGAACTCTCGAACATCCTCCACTCGGCGACCGAAGATTCGCTCGTCATCCTCGACGAGGTTGGCCGCGGGACGGCCACCTACGATGGTATCTCCATCGCGTGGGCGGCGACGGAGTATCTCCACAACGAGGTCAGAGCGAAGACGCTCTTCGCGACCCACTACCACGAACTCACGAGTCTCGCCGACCACCTCGACCGGGTGGCGAACGTCCACGTCGCCGCTGACGAGCGAGACGGCGACGTGACGTTCCTCCGCACCGTCGTCGACGGGCCGACCGACCGAAGTTACGGGATTCACGTCGCCGACCTCGCCGGCGTGCCGCGACCCGTCGTAGACCGAGCGACGGACGTGCTCGACCGCCTCCGCGACGAGAAGGCTATCGAGGCGAAGGGGTCCGGGTCGTCCGAACCCGTGCAAGCGGTCTTCGACTTCGGGAGTGGAGAGATGAAAGCCGCGAACGGCGGTGGCGGCACTGGCGGGAGTCCCGCAAACGGCACGGCCCAGAACGGCGACGTTGGCGCTGTCACCGAGACAGACGACGGTCCCACGCTCGACCCGGAGATGGAGGCCGTCCTCGACGAACTGCAATCGACTGACGTGAACGCCACCTCGCCGATAGACCTGATGGCGAAGGTGCAGGCGTGGCAGTCGAAACTGGAGGGTGACGAATGACGAGCATCCAGCAACTCGACGCGAAGACTATCGACCGCATCGCCGCCGGTGAGGTGGTCGAACGGCCCGCGTCGGTCGTGAAGGAACTCGTCGAGAACAGCCTCGACGCGGACGCGACACGCGTCTCCGTCGCTGTCGACTCCGGCGGCGTCGGCGGCATCCGCATCCGCGACGACGGCGTCGGGATGACCGAAGACGAACTCGAACTCTGCGTCCGCGAACACACGACAAGCAAGATATCCGACATCGAAGACCTCGAAGCGGGTATCGGAACGCTCGGGTTCCGCGGCGAAGCGCTCCACACCATCGGGGCCGTCTCGCGGATGACCATCCGGTCGAAACCCCGCGGCGGCGACGTGGGAACCGAACTGCGATACGAGGGCGGCGAGGTGGAGTCGGTTCGCCCCGCCGGATGTCCCGAGGGAACCGTCGTCGAAGTCGACGACCTGTTCTACAACACCCCCGCCCGGCGCAAGTTCCTGAAGACGACGGCGACGGAGTTCGACCACGTCAACACCGTCGTCACACACTACGCCCTCGCCAACCCGGACATCGCCGTCTCGCTGGAACACGACGACAGAGAGGTGTTCGCCACCGAGGGTCGCGGCGACCTGCAATCGACCGTCCTCTCGGTGTACGGCCGGGAAGTCGCCGAGTCGATGGTGCCAGTCGAACACGAGACGCCCGGTGCCTCCGTCAGTGGCCTCGTCAGTCATCCCGAGACGACGCGAAGCACCCGCGACTACCTCTCGACGTTCGTCAACGACCGCTACGTCACCGACCGCGTCCTCCGAGAGGCCGTCCTCGACGCTTACGGCGGCCAACTCGACGCCGACCGCTACCCGTTCGCCGTCCTCTTCGTCGACGTTGCGCCCGACGCCGTCGACGTGAACGTCCACCCGCGGAAGATGGAAGTCCGGTGGGACGAAGAGGCGCAGGTCAAACGCGACGTGACGGAAGCGGTCGAAGACGCGCTATTGAACCACGGACTCGTCCGTTCGTCCGCGCCGCGCGGCCTCTCCAAAGCAGACGAGACGCCTGTCGCACCCGGTGATGCGGGCGACGAAGGGGAGACCGACCCACACGACGTTCGTGAGACGGTCGACGCAGATGCTGACGACGGCGATGCGGACACTCACGACCGACCGACGGCCCGAGACGTTCAATCGGCGCGTGAAGACAAACACGTCTCTGCCGATTCGAGCGAGTCGCCGTCGTCGCCCTCGGGAGACACGTCGTCGACTCCCGAACCGTCACCATCGTCGTCGCAGTCGACACCGCCGACACCGCCGCGTGAGTACGACCTCGCCCCCGGACCGGAGACGACCGAACAGTCGTCGTTCGACGCCGAGGCTGGTGGTTTACCGGGATCGGCGTCGGAGGCGTCCGCAGATGCCTCCGGTTCGTCCTCGGATTCGTCGCCGACTCCGAGTGATGCCTCTCGGGGCCAACCGAGACGCATCACCGCGCCCACGACGCAACGGGACCTCTCGGGCGAGGAAGCGTCACTCACGCCCGAGTTCGAGTCGCTGCCGTCGATGCGAATCCTCGGCCAACTGCTCGACACCTACATCGTCGCCGAAACGAGCGAGGGACTCGTGCTCGTCGACCAACACGCCGCCGACGAACGCGTGAACTACGAACACCTGAAGGGCGACGTCGAGGGCGACACGCCAACGCAGGCACTCGCGGAACCCGTCGAACTCGAACTGACGGCGCGCGAGGCCGCCCTGTTCGAAGAGTACAGTGACGCGCTGGCACAGGTCGGGTTCCACGCCGGGCGGACGGACGACCGAACCGTCTCGGTTCGGACCGTCCCGGCCGTCTTCGACGCCGCACTCGACCCCGGACTCGTCCGCGACGCGTTGACCGCGTTCGTTCGCGAGGAGGCCGACGGCGGCCAGCAGACGGTCGACGCCGTCGCCGACGACTTGCTCGCCGACCTCGCGTGCTACCCGTCTATCACCGGCAACACCTCGCTCCGCGAGGGGTCGGTCCTCGACTTGCTCTCTGCGCTCGACGCCTGCGACAACCCGTACGCCTGTCCGCACGGCCGACCCGTCGTCATCGAGTTCGACCGCGAGGAAATCGAGGCACGCTTCGAACGCGACTACCCCGGTCACGGTGGCCGGCGCGCAGAGGATTGAAGTCAGGGTGCGGTGACGTGTGAGGCGATGAACCCACTCGTCTTCTTGGGAATCCTCTTCGGGCCCCTCGTTCTCGTGGTCTCGTATCTCTTTACCGCGGCGACGGGTCCGGGCGTCCCCGCGTGGGCGGCGTCGGTCGGTGGAGCAGTTCGGCTGTACGGGACGGCGCTGGCAGTCGTCGTCGGCCCGTTGGCGCTCCACGTCGACCGACTCACACTCGCGCGACAGTCCGACTGGGTCCCTTCTCCTATTTATTACCTCGTGGCCGTTCCGTTTCTGAGCATCCCTATCTCGGTCATCTACCTCGTCCGCCGGTTCACGTCGGCCTGAGTCGCTCCGATGGGCGCAGTGCTGTTCGTTGCACCCCCGAGCAGTCGCGCCATTCGACGGCAACGCCGGAGGTTTATACCGCGCCTGCGAACGCCCTGCCATGACAGACCTCGTGACCTTCGGCGAGACGATGCTCCGCTTGTCGCCGCCGCGTGGCGAGCGACTCGAGACGG
>NZ_LOPV01000519.1 GCF_001469865.1 Haloferax profundi | reverse complement strand
ACCGGGAGAACACACGCTGGGCAACTCCTCCAACCGTTTCCAGGCTCTCCAACTCTGCCCTGAACGCCTGCATATCGCCAGGGTACTCCTCAGTATCCAGTACATGTTGCACCTCATCTAACGTGTACCCCGCTTCCTCAAGCACGACCGCCCAGCCACGCTCTGAATCAGACTCTATGATACGCAACCACGCCAACAGCAGCTTCGCCGGATCAGACCGGAACAACTCAATGCCACCTTCGTACGCCATCGGCAACCCATACGCCTCTGCAACAGAGAGTAACTCTCTCCCGAAGTCGCGTGTACGAGTCAACACTGCGATATCGTTGTACTCCGGAACTCGAAGCTCGCCATCTTCTTCGACCTGATAGGCCTCGTTGCCCACAATTTCCTGAATCTTCGTCAGAACAGCTTCGTGTTCGTCTTCGTGTTGAATCGCCTCGATACGCGAATTCTCATACGAAGCGTTCGACGACAGCGACACAATCCGGTCTTGGACCTCTGTAACGTCAACCGAATCCCGACTCGCAGCGGGTGTGACCAAACTGTGCTCGGAGAAATCCAAAATCGACTGCGTGGAGCGATAGTTCTCGATGAGTTCAATCTCGTGTATCGACTCCGTCGTCCACGACACTCGCTCATAGTCTTCGTTCAATTCACCCACGAACCGCTCCAACCGAGACTCGAACTCGGTGATGTTCTCGACGGCAGCGTACTGGAACGAATAGATGCTTTGTTTCCAATCACCGACGACACAGACGTTGTTCGTATCTGCGAGTAAGAGCGCGAGTTTGAACTGAATCTCACTGGAGTCTTGGAATTCGTCGACCATCACGTACTCAAAGGCTACCTCATCACGGAGCTCGTGGTCGTCACAGAGCAGAACAAATGCAAACAATTGCAAGAACCCGAAGTTGAGGTAGTTCCGACTGAGCGCGAACTCCAAATACTCGTGGTAGACGTCGTGGACGAACTGTTTCAGGTCCTCACGGTCTTCGTCGAATATCTGGCAAGCAACCTCACGAGGTACTTGTTTCGTCCCTCGCCCGCCACGAAGCTCTGACTTCTCTGGCGCGTCTGGGAGGTAGCACTTGTCTCTTCCGTAGCTTCCGAGTTTCGACCTGAGCTTGGACTGCTTGCTTCCGCCATTGCGTGGCTGGTTCAACTCGTCAAAGTCAGCCTGGAAAGCTTCAAAATCACCATCCAGATGTCGCTCCCCGTTTCGGTACCACCCATCAGCAGTCGGGAACACACCCTTCGCAGCAAGCTGATTGATCAGACCAAGAAGTTCGACCGGATTAGAGACAGCCCGGAAGAAGTCGTCGTACTCGGGGTGGTCATCGCTGAATCGCCGGATGAACTCACGGAAGTGTGCCTTTTCGACGTTCTCGTCTTCGAGCACTCGTGTCGACCCCGTAATGCGGTCGTCGATATCGAGGTGGGTCGGTGCCTCGAAGCCGTGTTCCATGAGAATATCGTGACAGAGGCTGTGGAACGTCTGGATGGGGGCATCCTTGAGTTCGCGCATCCCGTATGACGATTGCGAGACGATTCGCTCTTTCATCTCGCCTGCGGCGTTGTTGGTGAACGTCACGAGGAGGACGTCCTCCGGTTCGACGTCGTCCTTGTCAACAATCTCCGCGTACCGACGGGTGACAGTGAACGTCTTTCCGGTCCCGGCTCCAGCGTCGACGACGTGAATCCCCTCTGTACTGTCGATCAGGACTTGTTGTTGTTCGTTTGGCGAGGTCATCGCGATCCCTCCTCGAGAATGCAATCGCGATTATTCACATAGCGATAGTTTGGCTCTCCACCGAGGCCTTCGACGGGGAAGCGTTCGTCGCCCGCACGTCGCGTGTTCAACTCTGTGAGTCGCTCCTGAACGAACGCCTCGAAGACGTCCACATCGTCTCGGAAGTAATTCTGATTTCGAATTCGAAGCACGTGTCTGAGTGCCTGCTTACAGCCGTTTTTCACGTATTTGTAGTCTCCAACAGCGTCGACCATTCGGTCTGTCAATGCCTGGCCGAACTCTGAGTCGATGAGTTCGTCTCTGTCACGAGTCTCCGGGAACTCGTGGGCATCCAAAACGTCCCGATACTCGTCGTACTCGACTTGCGAGAACGTCTTGTTACAATCATTCGGCGCCTCTTCTCGGAGTTCGGTGAAGATTGCCGGCCGCCCAATGTACTCGTTGAAACTAAGCGGATGGTACGTCACCGTCGTCAAACAATCATCCAGAGACCCACCGCCAGTCACGACGTCATCGAGCGTTTCGAGGAAGTGAAAAAAGGTGAACTGAAGCGTCTCGTCCGGTTGGACTGTGCGCTGGTGAGCCAGATACAACAGCGCCTGGAAGTTGGGTTTGTCACTTGGCGGGTCGAGTGCTGAATTCTTAACAATCGAGTACGCCGACTTCTTCGACCCACTCTTGTAATCGAGAAGCTGCGTCGGAGATTGGACGAGGTCGATTTTGCCCTTCAGACCGAGGTCTGTGTTCTCGAACCAGCGTTCCGTATGACCAACATCGATTGTTTGGTCGTAGTATTTGGCGAAGAAATTCCGACCCCAGCCACCATTGGCTACTACAACCTCGTCACCGACTGGCGGGTTGGCTTCAAGATATTCGACGATGGTCTGGAGTCCGATACGATATTTCGTGAGTCGAACCTCTCGGTCGACACCGCGGAGGAACGGATCAACCTCCTCCAAAATCACTTTTGCAACCTCCTCGAGTTCGTCGTCTGTGATTACATCGGGGTGACTCACATAGAACTCTGCAAAGTCGTGAAACAGGTTCCCTTCTTCGAAGTAATCCTTGTCGGGGTTGTCGAGAAGCCGACTGAAGAAGTAATCACGAGGAGAGTTGACGTAGGTACTCAAACTCGACTGGCTAATCGTCTCAACTTCCTCAGGAGAGATATCGAGGGGTTCTTTCTCGAATCCATCCTGGGTCTCTCGAACCGTTCGTGAGTACTGCACCGAGTTGAGGTCACTGAACCGCTCAAACTCTTCGTCAAGTAGGTCGTCGAAGTATAGACATGGCGTTACAGGCGTCCCCCCTGAGGTATCTTCGACGAGATAGTACTGTTCAACACCGTTCTGAAGCAGGAGTTGGAACTGCCGAATGTTCCGTTCGAATTCTTGGTCTCGATCGACCCAGGGACGTCGTGGGGACGAGTGTGTCCACCCTTCGTCGAGCCCGAGATAGAACACGAGTGGCCGGTCCACGTGAGCTGCTGACTTGGCGTCTGCTAAGAGCACACCTTCATTCTCGCGCTCAATTGGAACCTCATAGGACTGTAAGTAGAACTCGAGGCGGTCGACTGCATCTTCGCTAACGAAGTCGTCGATGACACCGAGTGTTTCGAGTTCCTCACGGAAGGCGCCAAGCGAGGAATCGGTAACTCGCTCGTAGGCTTCGAGAGCACTGCCGAATGAGTGCGAATGAATCTCCTCGCTGAATTCGAGGAGCCACTCGACTGCTGACCGATTGAGATCGAAAAGTCGCTTCTCATCGTGTTCGATATCGACCGACATGCCCAGTTGGGTGAGCAAGGGCCTGACGTCTCCGACACGCGTGTCACGACCGGCATGCGCACTCCGAAGCAGTTGGAGGAATGCTCTGTGGTGAGGGTCGTCGGTGAATCCGGGACCACCATAGAACGGAATGTCAGCGGATTCGAGTGCTGACTCAATGAGTGGTGAGTACTGACTGGCTGCATCGAGGACGACACCAACGTCATCTGCGTTTTCTTCAGTGACTGTCTCGAGGACGACGTCGATGACGGCAGCCGGCGAATCTAAAATTCGGAAAGGAGGATAGTCGAATGCGTCGTCAGTGAAGGGGTCTATCGTATCGTATTCGTCTGGAAGAATCGAGCGTTCGAGTGCAGTGAGTTGCTTGTATCCAACGACGGCTATAGACTGTCCAGTGTCGATAGTGTAGTCGGTGAGCTGGCCAGACGTCGTATCCATCCCTTCGATGCACTCGACGGCGGCGTACGTTCCTTCAGTCGCATACGAGTCGTACTCGAGAACAGCACCTGCAGTTCCCTGATACTCCCAGCACTGGAGGATGTTACCCACAGCGTAAGCAGTTTCCTTCCAATCCAGGTCAGTGGTCTCGGTGATTTCGAGGAAGGCCAGGCGGTCTTCTGCCTTTTCTCTGCGACGGGCAGCGAGACGGCGTGGTGTAATTGCGAAAGGACCGAAATGGGGCTTGTCGAGGCGTCGGTTGAGCGCACTGGCGAGTGGCGCATCGGGCACGAGTACAAGGTCGTACTCCTTGCACTCCTCATAGAGAGATCCGAGAGGCTTCGCCCGAGAAATTGACATGACGTATCGGACTCAAGAAGGTCCTAAAAGTGTACTCCTGCGAGTGGACCGAGATTGAGTTCTATCGATTCAAAGATTCGAGGAAGGATTCCACGAGTCACCTGACCCGGGGTTGTTGACTCATTACCAGTGGAACATGCATTCATTTTTGTGTTTCGACCCCTCTCTACTGCTCTTCTGGACGGGGCGCGTTCTCGTACTTGACCATCTTCTCGGGCTTGTCGGAGATGGTCTCGTAGATCTGCTGGAGCGTCTCCTCAGCGGCGAGCAGATTGTGTTCCTCAAGGAATGTTCGACCGTCCTCGGTCAGGCCGTAGAACTTCCAGGGATAGCCCTGTCGTCGCTGGTCGTCGCCAAGTGCGACTTCTTTGACGATGCCGGCGTCGATCAACTTCTGGATGTGCTTGTAGACGGTGGCATCGCTGACACTGGGGTTGAGCTCCTCAAGTTCATACGTTGACGGCAGTTGCTTGGGGTGTTGGAGGATGTTATTGACGAGCGCAAACCGCGTCTGCTGGGTGACGATCTCTGAATTAGACAGAAAATGGCAGGACATACGTTATGTTGTAACAAGCGTGAATCCACGGTGTGGCAGTGCTCATACAACGGAAAAATGGACATCCCTTACAACGGATTTTTGGAAGTCGCCTGTCAGACAAAAATTCCAAAATTAGCCATTTCAGTTGGTTTTGCGGTGGGTTACAACGGACAAGTGGAGACAGTATACAACGGACAAAAGGTGTGGTTTCAAAGAAAGTATTATCCCATCACACAGAGACGTCCTATGTAATGACCGATTTTATTGAGGAACTGTTGGAGGAGAACACC
>NZ_LOPV01000518.1 GCF_001469865.1 Haloferax profundi | reverse complement strand
CCGTCGTGCGTGTACGGAACTCAATGAGCCTGAGGAAACGGGAATCAAGAATCCACCCGAGTCTGGGATCAGTGGGGCAGCTTACTACGAGACGTTATACGAGATACTGGACTACAAGTACGACGTTGCAATCATCATTCTCGACGAAATCGATAAACTCGGTGAAGCGTCCGACAACGTCATCGCGAAACTCTCACGAGCGGGGGAATCCCAGCAACTCAAAGACTGCCGCCTGAGTCTTATTGGGATCAGCAATCAGACGCAGTTCAAAGATTTGCTTCGCAATCGGACGAAGTCAAGCGTGAACGTCCAAGAGTACGTGTTTAGCCCTTATGACGCAACTCAACTCAAAGAGATACTGAGCCGACGTCGCGATGCCTTCCGAGAGGGAGTCATCGAAGACGGGATTATCGACCTCGTTGCGGCAAAAGCAGCCTCTCAGTATGGTGATGCGCGAAAGGCTATCGAGCTCTTTCGGAATACGGGGGAGGTTGCCCAGCGACTCGGGAGAGACACGATGACGAGTGATCTGATTGAGCCTGCAAGTAATCTAACGGAGGCGAACCTCCTCCGCAGCCAAATCATGAATCTGCAGCCTCACGCGGAGTAT
>NZ_LOPV01000517.1 GCF_001469865.1 Haloferax profundi | reverse complement strand
ATCGTCAATCTTGCACTGAATAAAGACTCGGGTGAGGGGCACGTGTTCTCTTCGACTGAAATTATCCACACGTACGAGAAAGTGTGTGAGGAGAACGGTTCGTCGCCAATGTCGAAGCGACGCATTCGAGACATTCTCGGTGAATTAGCTGAACTGAACGTGATAGAGCAGCGCCGTCCCGGTCAGGGTCGTGGGAAGGGGCGGAAGATGATGAACGAACTGCTGGAAGATCCAGATATAGTTGCAGCGGCAATTCGAGAGAAGAACGCCGGGATCTGATCAAAAGGCATCAACCAATTCAAGCACCTCACTTCCGTTGTAAATCGGTCTTCGAAGTACACTGAGTCAGTTTACATGGTGAGAGAGACACCAAATTTCCGTTGTGAGTTACAAAGCGTGCTGCTTCGGTGAGATTACCTCACAGTCACCATCATTTTTGTACTGAATGGGTTGTTTGAGGCGGTTGACGAGAAGTCTGTAGACGCTAGAGTCATGTTATGTCGAGAGTGAGAACTCGAGAAAGACGGAGAGTCATACACACCGTTTTTCCGTTGTTAGGCTAGCAGCGGTAAACCGCTTACAGAAACACTACTGAAATCCAATTTCAACTCAATGACGAGCTTAACTTGTCGAACTTTTCGCAGACCGTGCATTTAAACATTTCTTGGATTTAAAGTTCTTTTGAAACATCCGGGTATACCGCCTCTCAGCACACTTCACAACGGAAATCCGGTGTCTGAGACTCTCTTCTCCCGGTGTCTTGTTTGACTCCATTCGAGACCCCCTTCGCGACCTGCTACAACGGAAAAATGGTGTGTGAGTGCCAGAGTACTATCGGGTCCGATTCAACTCAGCGTACCAATCTCGCTGTACTGATACTATGTGGCTATGCCGAAATGGGGTCTATCAACTGGCCACGGGCGTAATGGTCACACTCAAGCAGTTCAGGGACACTCGTCTCGAATGTGAATATTCGGCTCCCAGGGGCGAAAAACGAGGGACGTCTTGTTCTCGGGTCGGTCATTGTCAGCACGTTTTTCATCGGATTCGGTGGCGGCGTGATTTTCCCTATTTTGCCGAACCTCGGTGCTATTCTCGGAATCTCTCCGTTTCTCGTCGGGTTGATCTTGAGCGCGAACCGCTTCTCACGCCTGTTCGCGAATGCACCAGCCGGTAGCCTCGTGGACCGATTTGGGACGCGGAAACCGTTCGTCATCGGAATGTTCGTCCAGGGAATTTCGACACTCGGCTACGTTATCGCGCTGATCGCGCCACTTCCCGAAGCGTGGTTCATGACTGCTCGCATCCTTTGGGGAGTCGGGAGCGCGCTTGTCTTCGCGACAGCGTACACGATAGCCGATGATATCAGTGACAGTGGGTCTCGGGGATCGAATATGGGGCTCATTAGAGGAGGGGTGCTTTTCGGATTCCCGACCGGAGTAGTACTCGGTGGCCTCGTCAGCGAACTCTCTGGGAACG
>NZ_LOPV01000516.1 GCF_001469865.1 Haloferax profundi | reverse complement strand
CGGTCGCGACCATCTTTGCGTTCTTCGCCAGCGTCGTCGCATACCTCACGGTGCCCGAAACACACATTGAAGGAGGGGCGAATCAGTCGGTCAAACCGTGGGAGGTCAATACGAGTCTCCCTGCGGTAACGGTCGGCCTAGTGAACTTCGCCGTGCTGTTCGTCTACATCGGAGCACTGTTCTCGACTCTCGTCTTGTTTCTCAACCAGAACCGACTCAGCGTATTTGGGTTCGATTCCCAGGGCACCTCGGGTCTGTTTATGGGTCTTACTGTTCTCGCTGCGGGCCTGTCGATGTATCTCGGTGGGCGCGTCAGCGATCAGGCTCAGTCACGAGTCCCGGTTTTGCTCATATTTCTT
>NZ_LOPV01000515.1 GCF_001469865.1 Haloferax profundi | reverse complement strand
TGCTCGCACTCGCGAGCTAAGCGTCGATGTTGGCTATCGCTTGCGTGTGCATCGGGCTCGGACAGGGCGGCACAAGCGGGCCACTGATGGCGCTGTTAGGCGACCTCGTCGCTGATGGTGAGATGGGACGTGCCGTAGGGACGAACAACGTTCTCGGGGATGTCGGCGGTGGATTTGGACCGATTGTCACACTCCCGGTGGTCGAGGCAGTCGGGTTTTGGCCCGTGTATCTCTGCTGTGCGGCCA
>NZ_LOPV01000514.1 GCF_001469865.1 Haloferax profundi | reverse complement strand
GCCGTAGTCCTCTTGGCGGGCGTCCGACGAGAGACAGGTCACTTTCTCCCGAGTGTTGGATCCTGACGTGGTGTCAGCTGTGTCGTCCTCAGAACTGTTTCAAGCGGTGCTTTCGATTGCGACGCCTCCCGGACTCAAAACAAACAGGTTGGATTACTCCTCGTCCGGATAGGAACAGCAGATGGCGGAATCATTTTACTGGAAATGGTGGGGTCAGTTACCCACGATGAGAGTCATGACTTCCGCCTCATATCGGTGTGAGGAACCGATCAGAGAGTCGAATTCATCCCGACCACTCGATGACTAGATCCACGTGATTCTCGAAGGAGAATCAGCCTTAACCAACAACGTAGGTTAGTCGGCCTACTGTTGGTTAAGACGTGGTGCGGTCCCACCGGTACGGTGTCTGACGCTCGTCATACCCCCTCCATTTCCACTAATAGGCTGACAAAAGCTCGATGTGTCGATTGACGCGGTTAACCCTCCCCCCGGTATTTCCAGTAAAACCCGTCGGAGAGGAGCCATACCTCTCGCAGGAGTTTGTTCCGTACCCAATCCAACAACAAATAACAGCTAGTTGTCTGTTCTACGGACTAGCTCAACACCCACTGATATAAAACTTTGCTATAGTTCAATGTTTATTCTTAGACCCTCCGAGCCTCGAGAGGTTCTTTACTGGAAATGATGGGGAGGGTGTGTTCGAACCCAACCCGTGATTAGACATCTACGACGTCTGCCAATTTACTGAAACTCGTGTATTTACTGGAAATGGTGGGGTGTGTCGAGAATATAAAGAAACGTATACTGGAAATACTGGAAGGAGGTGGTCTGATATCTGAACCGACTTCCCACCTCCTGGTTCCTCGACTTTACTGGAAATGGTGGGGTATAATCGCCTTCCAGCGCTCCAATCATTTACTGGAAATAGTGGTGTGAACGATGATCCAGAATATTGACTCCCCTGTCTCCTTGTGTTATGTTCGTCTCAGTGACTGTCTCAACTATAACCGGAAATTAAGGGGGCAATACTTGCTACCGGAACCGATGGGCACCCGTGGTTATACTGGAAATAGCGGAAACGGTGGTCGAAACAATTATCAGACACGTCTGAGTTATCTAACCAAACTATGAAGCCGCGGTTCCAGCCGGATGATACCCTCTAC
>NZ_LOPV01000513.1 GCF_001469865.1 Haloferax profundi | reverse complement strand
AAGGTCGAGTACGTCCCTGACGACATCGTTGGCCGGGACAACGAGATTGAGGAATACGAAGCTGCCCTCCAACCAATCATCAACGGTGAGTATCCCGACAATATCTTCATTTACGGGAAAACCGGTGTCGGGAAGACTGCTGTCACGAACTTCCTACTCAACGAACTGCAGGACTCTGCTGAACACTTCGAGGTCGATCTTTCGGTAATCTCTCTCAACTGCGATGGCCTTTCTACGAGTTACCAGGCGGCGATCAGTCTCATCAATAACCTTCGAGAACCCGAACATCATATCGCTGAAACCGGCCACCCGCAATCCAAAGTCTATCGTCTCCTCTGGGATGAACTCAACAAACTCTCTGGGACCGTCGTTATCATCCTCGACGAGATTGACCATATCACCGACGACACGTTCTTGTACCAGATCACGCGTGCAGACAACAACGGCTATATCGACAATATCCAGCTTGGACTCATCGGCATCAGTAAC
>NZ_LOPV01000512.1 GCF_001469865.1 Haloferax profundi | reverse complement strand
GACGTTCCGAGAGCAACTCGATGCAAAGGTGCAGTCGTCACTGTGTGAAACCGAGATTTCGTTCCCACCGTACGGGACGGGAGAACTTCAGAAGGTCCTCGAACAGCGTGCCGATATCGCGTTCCACCAAAACGCAATCGAGGATGGCGTGATTTCGCTGTGTGCTGCACTCGGTCGACAGGATGGTGGTGACGCCCGACGTGCGATCACCCTACTCCGCAAGGCCG
>NZ_LOPV01000511.1 GCF_001469865.1 Haloferax profundi | reverse complement strand
AGACAGTCACAACCGATCACGTCGAACGCGCCCAGGAGAAACTCGAGGCGCAACAAAGCATGGACATTATGCGTGACCTCACCGAACACGAGCAACTGACTTTGTATGCGCTGACGACGCTCGCTGCTGAGAACGCAACTCCCGCGCGCTCGCGTATCGTCTATCAACGGTACAAAGAACTCTGTAACTTCCAGGGCCGAGATCCTCGAACGGCCCGGCGAATGCGTAGCTTCCTCTCCGATTTCGAGATTCTCAACCTCACGCTTTCCAAAATGGAACACCGAGGCCAGGACGGGGGGACGTACCGCGAACACGAACTCAATCGAGATATCGCGACGGTTGTCGACGCACTGCAGACGATAATCAGTGAGTTCGGGGCCCACCGGAGC
>NZ_LOPV01000510.1 GCF_001469865.1 Haloferax profundi | reverse complement strand
GTTCGTCGAGGACAGAGAGGACGCGTTCGGTCCGTTCGCGGTGGTGTTCGGCGATGACGCGCGCCCGACCCGCGGGGTCGTCGATGGCGTCGCGGTGTCCCGGCCACGCGCGTGCGAAGTCGAGGTCAGCGACTTGTGCGAGACTGTCGAGGTACGTTTCGAGCGGTCGGTCCACGCGGAGGTCCGCGCCGCCGACGTTCGGCGTGTACTTCGGGAGAATCACGTCGCCGACGAACGCCTCGCGTCCCTCGTCCCCGTCGAAGGCGAAGGCGCTCAGACCCGCGGCGTGGCCGGGGAGATGGACCACTTCGAGTTCGCCGTCGCCGGCGGCGATTCGGTCGCCGTCTTCGACGGGCGTCACGTCCACCGAGTTCCCGTACATGTCGTCGTGGCCGTCGAGGAACGAGGTCACTTCCTCGCGTGGCCCCTCCGGAATCCGCCACTCGTCGAACCGTCGTTCGCGGATGTCGCGCTCTTCAGCGATGGCGTCGTCGTCGCGAGCGACGATTCCGGCGTCGGCTTCGTGGACGTACACCTCTGCGCCACTCTCTGCTTGGAGTTCACCTGCAAGCCCGGTGTGGTCGGCGTGCCAGTGGGTGAGGACGAGTGCGTCGAGGTCCGACACCTCGTAGCCGACGGCGGCGAGGCCGTCACGAACGTCCTGCCGGACCGAATCTGTCGCGACGCCCACGTCGACGAGCGTCGGTCGGTCACCCGGAATGAGATAGGCGTTGTTCCGTCCTTCGAAGACGGTGTTTCCCAGCCGAATTCGTTCCATGCGAGCATCTGGCCGCCGAGGTTCATGATTATTCCGAAGGAACTCGGCGACACCGCCGCCCTCCGACTCGCCCGGTACATTCAAAAGCCATCCTCACATCGGTTCGCACGTCGAATGCCGGTGGACTTCTACGAACTCCTCGGGGTCGAACGCGACGCCGAGAAGACCGAAATCAAACAAGCCTTCCGTCAGATGGCACGGGAGTATCACCCCGACGTCAACGACGACGACCGAGCGACGGCCCAATTCACCGTCGTCAGGAAGGCCTACGAAGTCCTCACCGACGAGACCGAACGAGCGGACTACGACCGGATGGGTCACGGGACCTACGTCGAAAAGCGACTCGACGGCCTGACCAAGTTCAAGTTCCCCGGACAGGCCGGCAACGGAAGTACGTCGACGAGTTCGTCGTCTTCCTCGTCGCGGTCTACGTCGTCTTCCTCGTCGCGGTCCACGTCGTCTTCGTCACGCTCCTCTCGGTCGTCTTCTGCTCGGTCGTCGTCTTCGCGTTCGTCTACATCGCGCTCGTCGTCTTCCCGGTCGTCGGGGCGAACGTCTTCGGGGCGAACGTCGTCCTCGAACCGGTCGTCGTCCAGAACCTCGACGGGGTCGTCGAGCAGGGCGAGTACGTCTTCGCGGACGCGTTCGTCTCGAGGGTCTTCCAGTCGGTCGTCGACGTCGTCCTCGAACCGGTCGTCGTCGCGGAGCAGTCGAACTCGTTCGACGAGTAACTCCGCTCGAACTGGAGGGTCGAGAACGTCGAATCGATTCGAACGCGAGCGCGGGCAATCGGCGTCGTCGACGACAGACGAAGAGAGTGGGACGAACCCGCTGTGGTACGGATGGGGCATCTCGCTCGTCGCCTTACTCGCGTACCTCGGTGGTCTCGGTTGGTACCTCGCCACCGATGGTTATGCCTTCGTGACCGCACTCGTATCGATAGACACCACCGCGCCAGTCCCGACGTTACTCGCGGCGTCACCCCTGTCGGTGCCGAGTCTAGCCGCCCTGCAAGCGGCGGCTTCGTCCTCTCTCTCGACGTTGCTCTTACCGAGTGCTGGCCTCGTGCCCGGGGTCGCACTCCTTCTTGCTGTCTCGCTCCTCGCCGTCATCGCGCGATTCGGTCACTCGTGGACGACGTGGCTCTACGCGCTGGCGGCGGCAGTACCCGTGGCCATCCTCGCCGCGGGGGCAGTCGGCGTCGCCCGTCCACTCCTCGTCGATATCGTCGGACTCGTCGTCTGCCCGCTGGTCGGTGCCGGTGGGTTCGTCTTCGACGCCGGTCGGTATCTCTTCGCCACCCGGTGACCACGCCACCGCGGCGAGTCGTCTCGCGAGGGACTCACGATTTTTGTCACTGGCGGCTTACGTGTCAGTATGAATACTGCCGGTGGCCGAGTCAGGCGATTCCGTCTCGGTGGAGCGAACGCGTACCTCGTCGTCGACAGTGCCAGCAGTCGCGAGGACGGGTCCGAGGTGGTCCTCGTCGATGCCGGGATGCCGTGGGACCGGCGTCGTCTCTTGCGGGGCCTCGCCGACGCCGGACTCGACGCTGGCGACGTCGACCGCGTCCTCCTGACGCACTACGACCTCGACCACGTCGGCACACTCGCGACACTCGGCCTTCGAGACGACGTGCCGATTCACGTCGCCGAGCCGGATGCGTCGTACCTGACAGGCCAGTCGAAACCGTCTCTCCGGTCGCACAAGGGCGCTTTCCAACGACTCAGTTCGTCACTCGTCGACCGGCCGACGAATCCCATCGAAGTTGTCGAAGACGGTGACGAAATCGGCGGGTTCGTCGCCTACCGGACGCCGGGGCACACACCGGGCCACACCGCGTTCGTCCACAGGCGACTCGGCGTCGCCTTCGTCGGTGACATGGTTCGTGCATCTGGCGCGAGACTCGCCCCGATGCCGTGGGTGGTCGCCGACGACGCCGCCGAGAACCGTCGAAGTATCCGAGCGTTCGCCGCACGGTGCCCGCCGGTCGACGTGGTTGCGATGGGACACGGCGACCCCATACTGGAGTACGGGTACGGGGCGCTGAAGCGACTCGCCGACCGCGTGTGAACACCCCACTCAGCTAACATTTTTGGGCGAGCTATCCGTCTGTACGGGTATGAAAACGCCCTCCAGGCGGTCGGTTCTCAAACACGGCGGCGTGCTCGGACTCGCTGCGCTCGCAGGATGCACTGCCCCCAGCATCGAGACACGAGAAGAAGAGACGCGGGTGGTCTCTCCGAGTGGGTACGATTCGTTGGAGATTCGGAACGTCAACGGGAGCGTCAGCGTCCAACCGTGGGACGGAGACGAGGTAGAGGTTCGCATCGTCAGACGTGGCTTTTTCACCGAAGACGTCGATTCGGCGGAGATAGACATCGGCGGCGACGGGTCCCTCGAAATCACACGTGTCGTCCGCGACGAAGACTCCGGACGTGTCGTCGTGAATCTCGAGGTTCGCGTCCCGTCTGAGTTCCCGGTGACACACACGTCGTCGTCGAACGGGTCCATCGACGTGCAGGGGACGACGGGTGACCTCGAAGCGCGGACGAGCAACGGGAGCATCACCGTTCGGCGACTCGATGGCTTCGCCGAGTTGACGACTAGCAACGGGAGTATCACCGCCTTCGACGTGGGGGGACTCGACGGCGTCCGAACGACGAACGGGTCTCTCGAAGTCGACGTGCGCGCGATTCGTGACGACACGAGCATCGAAACGTCCAACGGGTCCATCGAGGCAGCCCTCGCGGGTGACCTGGACGCCGAAGTCGTCGCCCAGACGGCAACCGGGTCTATCGACACGAGTGGACTCTCACTCTCCGGTGCCAACGTCTCACGAACCCGAGTCACTGGGACGCTCGGCGACGGGGGGCCGACGCTCACCGTATCGACGAGCAACGGGAGTATCGAGCTATCGCTCTTGTAGGAGTAGAGAGCGGGGACCGCGGCCGAGCGCAGGTCCCCGGACTGACCAAGCCACTGCGAGGAGCACCAATCTCACAGTTGCCTGACGCGCCCGGCGGAAATGAATCGAACCACGCGCGTCAACACCACGTATGGTGCTTGTTGTAAAAAGTCCTTTGTTCTCGCCAATTAGGGCCGTGCCATACAGAACCATTGGGTAAATATGCTCTTATGTGAGTCATTTGGCCACAATAAGTGAACAAGTGGTAACCTTAATGATTCTTACTGGACGAACGAACGGCAAAATCGTGAAGAATTCTGAAATTCGAACGGCAACGGTAGAATAGTCGAGAGAAGGCGAGAGAGGGCGATTATCTGACGAGATACGGGTCGTCCCCGGGAATGAATCGGCCGAGGTCGGATTCTCGGCGGAAGTCCGTCGACTGGAGCGTCATCAGGCCAGCGACGAGTTCGTCGTGGTCGTCGTCGTCCCACTCGAGAGGGTCTTTGATGGGGACGACGAGGAAGCCACTGCCACGAATCTCCTGCCCGTGGAGTTCCTCCATGTCGACGTCCGTCTTCCACCCGACAGATGTGTAGTTGTTCAGGACGTGGTCAGTCGCGACTGCGCCCACGGGGAGCAGGACGTGGGCGGCGATTGCGCGAAGTTCTGCGTCGAAGAAGCGTTCCATGTCGGTGTAGTCTGCGGCCGTCGGTGTCCCGTCCGGGACACACATGTGCAGATACGACACGAACGTCTCGTTCACGGTCGGTTCGTCGCCCGTCGTCTCCAAGAGGCCTGCATCGACGAGTGCTGCCTGGAGTCGCTTGCCTGCTTCGTTGGTAAAGGGGACGCCGGTTTCGACCCCACCGTGGACACCAGGGTGGTCGCCGATGACGTGAAAATCAGCGTTGGCGTCGCCGTATCCGGGGACGAACCGGTCACACGACGGTCGCATGCCGAACGGGTTGCTCGTGCGGTCGGTTACGTTCCTCACGATATCTCCTGAGGCGTCGTCAGATAAAGAAGACGTGGTTCGTCCCGAAATCGTACACGAACGTGTGTGAGCATTCCGCTCGCCGGTTCAGAGTTCGACGCCAGACGGGATGAGACTCCGGCCACGGAGCAGACTGCCGTCTACGTCGTAGACGAGGAACATCGACTTCTCGAACGTAGCGAAGTGCTCGCCTTCGATGGCCACGTCGACACGATAGTGGCCGTCCTTGTCGTCCGAATTCCGGCCGTACTCCCGCGCCGCGCCGATGAAGTAAAGCACGTCCTCCGCGTCGGCGTTGAGTTCGAGGACGTAGTCACCAGTCAGGCGGTCGGTCACGCTGACGACACCTCGTGTGTCCGTCTCGTTGATTGGACCCTGGAGGCGCAACGATACGTCTAAGTCCCCCGACGCGAGGACGTCGCCGCCGGGTGCGGAGAATCGCTCCCGGAGTTCCTCGGGTGGGCCGTAAAAGTCGATAGAGACCGTCGGTTGGCGAGGAGGTTCGCCCCCCTCGTACCAATCGACATCGCGAACGTCGAGTTCGAAGTAATCACGCCGCATTCCGTACGTCGTAGTATTATTGCGCGACCTATTAACGTGACGCCCACTTTCTCACACGTGTCAGACGCATCATCGCGTCGGCGCCCCGACTCGGTGGTCGGACAGGTCGGTAGTTTTTACCCGACGCACCGTGGCGATTCTCGCATGGTCTGGGTCCGGTCTGAACACGCAGGCGCACTGGCAGTCGTTTCGACGTGGCTCTGCGCACTTCTCCCGTGGAACGTCACGTACTCGTCGAGCATCGCCGGCGTCAGTCTCTTGTTCGTCAGGTTCCCCTTCCTCGAAATTCAGTACGCGTGGGGGCTCTCCCAACGCGTCGCCGTCCGTAGCCCGTTGTCTGCGCTGTCACTCCAGTCCGGGCAGACGGTCGAAGTCGCCTATCAGGTGTGGGTCGTCGGCGCGGCGGCGTTGGCGCTCGCCCTCTTCTTTTCGTTCGCGTACTACCTCCGCGAAGCACGCGTCGAGGCGGGGCCAATCGACCCTGTTCGACTCCTCGGCGGCCTCCTCGGAGTCGTCGGTCTCTCGCTCGGTGCGTCGTCGTATCTACTCGCCACGCGCGGGATTCCGGGCATCCCGCTCCCTGTCGGCGTCGTCATCGCACTCGTCTTCGCCGGCGTCCTGTTGACTGTCGAACGTTCCTGAGTGTCGGGCGCGCGGACCATTTAAGTAGTGACCTCTCATACCACCTGACCAACCGAACCGGGTGACGATGCCACGAGATAGTACGAGAGACACGAGACCGACAATCGACGCTGCGGGCGACAGAGGAGTCTTCCGACTCCTCCGCGACGGCGACTTCGACGTCGCCGCCGACGAGACGAGACGAATCTTGCGGCGAACCGCAGAGATGCTCCGTGGGTCGAACCTGAACGTCCGTCCGCTCACCCCAGAGGACACGCCACTCGGGACGTACGACATTCCCGAGGGGCACGAAGAACGCGAGCGGTACTGGGTGAACGCGCCGTTCGCGTACGTCGTCGTCACCTTCGATACGAACGCGACTGCACACCACTACCACGTCGTCGAGCCTGACCTCGACGAGTTCGAGGCGTCGCTCCTCGAGCGCGTCCGCACCGACATCCGCGACCCGTTGTTGTACAATCGCGACATCGACCCGACGCGCGAGGATGCCCTCACGAACGAACTCGCGTCACTCCTCGAACAGTACGGTCTCGAACTGGGAATGGACTCGTTCCACACTCTGCTGTACTACCTCCGACGTGACTTCCACGGGTACGGACCGCTCGACCCGTTGATGCACGACCCGCACATCGAGGACATCTCCTGTGACGGGTACAACCTCCCGCTGTTCGTCTATCACGACGAGTACACCGACATCGTGACGAACATCTCCTTCGAGAGCGAGGAACTCGACAACTACGTCATCCGCCTCGCACAGCGGTCCGGCCAGCACATCAGCGTCGGTGACCCCGTCCTCGGAACGACGCTCCCCAACGGTGCGCGCGCCGAGTTGGCACTCGGTGAAGAGGTGACGCCACGCGGGTCGGCCTTCACCGTCCGGATGTACGCCGAAGAGCCATTCACGCCAATCGACCTCGTGGAGTACGGGACGTTCTCTATCGAAGAGATGGCGTACCTGTGGCTCTGTATCGAACACAACAAGAGCCTCATCTTCGCCGGCGGGACGGCCTCCGGGAAGACCACCTCGATGAACGCCGTCTCGATGTTCGTCCCGCCGCGGTCGAAAGTGCTCTCGATAGAGGACACTCGCGAACTCGCGCTGTACCACGACAACTGGCTGTCGTCTGTCACCCGTGAACGCCTCCACGAAGGTACGGACATCACGATGTACGACCTCTTGCGGTCTGCGCTTCGCCACCGTCCGGAGTACATCATCG
>NZ_LOPV01000509.1 GCF_001469865.1 Haloferax profundi | reverse complement strand
GTATCTTCCAGATTCTGGTGAAGACTTCGCCGCAATGTAGCTGATCTCAGCTTCTCCCAAACAGATTGGTTTCCCGTTGCGTAGCGTCACGGTGGTGTCGACCAGTAACCGTGGTTTGGCGTGGGACGATTACTTGGTGAGTCGAAACAGCCAACGAATTCAGTCGCGGGTGGCAGACATACAGCTTCCAGAAAGACATTGAACACATCCGTGAGCGAGTACTCACGACCACCGTTTCCGAAGAAAGCGCAGATTCTGCTAATTTGGCTAAACCCTGTGTTAGAGGTCTTTAACCGGTGAATTACTCCGGAAATACTGGGGGGTGTGGTGAGTCCGTGAGGGTAATCACTTGGTGGTTCGACTGGGACTCCTGTTTTTCAGGACTTTGCGCACCAAAGATTGCCCTTGATCCTTTTCGTCCTGGGCGCTCAGCACGATGTGATATCGCTGAATTTGGTTTATCCAACCGCTTCTTTCCGGGAACGACGATCAACTGCTTTCCTGTCAAGATCATCTTAACCTACAATCTATACTGATTTGAGATGCGTTGGTTAAGGACGGGTATAATCCATGTCTTACGAAGGGCCAACTCCAAACC
>NZ_LOPV01000508.1 GCF_001469865.1 Haloferax profundi | reverse complement strand
AACTGAGTCGGTGCTGGTTAGACCATCTCATTGGTGTCGCTTTATCTCTATAACTTCGAGCTATAGTTACTAGGTATAGTTATACTCTATAGTTGTATTCTATCTGGTTAGTGTTGAGATACTCTGTTGATCGTTCCAACTTTGTCGATTGGCGTGTGCTTAGGTGTGAGAAAGCACGCCTGTTCTTGACGTTCATCTCGTCACAAAGATACTCGATGATCCCCCCCATCAGGACCTCGTTCGAGGATAAATGGCCCGACGGCCGGATTGGGTATATTGAGCAGTAATAGTTGAAAAGTATAGGTGGAAAGTGTAGGTGGTAAATATAACTATAGTCGCCTGTTGATCCTGGACACTTTCTCCACCTCATGTCGGCGTGGATTGCGAATTTGGTATAGTTAGTAAGTATAGCTATTGTGTATAGCTATGCTAAATTGCCGTCTACACTCTCCTTACCTATCTATCGACAGTCAAAATCTCCAGGTCAGTATGACTAATGAGTATAGCTGTATGCTATAGGTGAAGGGTATATGTGTTATTCTAAACCCTATGATTGGGTGTTCTAAGCGCTAAAATCAGCCAATTAGAGCGACAAGGTCTGGTTGTGAACTGTCGGTGGTGTGTTTGACTTTTGACTATAGTTACAACATATAGCTACACATTATAGCTGGATGATGTCGCTACAATGTCTGACCTAGATTTATATTCATGTCTTCTGAATACTCTCGTAATGCTCACCTATGCCCCCGTCTCAGAGGCTGGCG
>NZ_LOPV01000507.1 GCF_001469865.1 Haloferax profundi | reverse complement strand
CGGTAAAACGACGACTGCCGCGACGCTCGCAGCAAGTCACGCACGCGCAGGACACGACGTCCTCGTAATCGACATGGACACACAAAACGGGAGTCTCACGTACTTTTTTGGTCCCGACTACGACCGTGGTGACCCGAACGTCGACAATCTCGTTCGACACCTCGTCGGCCGCCCAAAAGGTGACTTTCACGACCTCGCCATCGAGGTCGAAAGTGGGATTGACCTGATTCCCTCGCACAACATGCTCGAAGACCTCCATGAGTTCCTCCTCAACGAGAAACAGCAAGCCGAGAACTTTGGGGAGTCCTATAGCATGTACCACCAGTTGCATCGTGTCCTCCGCGAGGCGAACGTCCGTGATGAGTACGACGTCATCATTGTCGACACTGCTGGCAAGGCGGGCCCCATCCTGTACAACGCTCTCGTTGCCGTCAGAAACGTCGTCATTCCGTTCGAGGCGACTGCGAAAGGCCAAGAGTCGATCGAGGGTCTTGACGACCTCGTCGACGGCTTGGAACAGAGTATCA
>NZ_LOPV01000506.1 GCF_001469865.1 Haloferax profundi | reverse complement strand
CTGGAAACAGCAGTGCAGCCCCTACAAATACGTCGAAGAGCACCGCGACCGAAAGCGTGACTACGAACTCGAGACGCTCGACCAATTCGATGAACTCGCTCGCCATCTCGAGAAACAAGCTGGACTTGAGGCCCCCGAGGTGACTGCGTGATGGGACTCAAGTCTGGTTCACGAGATGCTGGTCTCGACGATAGTGAAGACGATGTCGAGCAATCTGTGGAGCAAGAACAGGATGTTGTTGAATCGGAAACTGAGCCCGCTCCTGAACCTTCGTCAACCGAGACAGAGGATACCGACACGGAGTCCAAGGCTGCATCCGAGAGCGAATCCGAATCGGAATCCCAGCGACCAACAATGGCTTCGATTCCGTACAAGCTCCGCCGTGACAAGGTGAATGAAGGCCGCGAGCAGGTTCCGTATTTCCTTCGCGAGGAGGTCATCGACGGGGAGACCGAACTCCAGGATACGCTCGAGGAACTACTGGATGAGAAGGTCTACAAATCAGACTACAGAGAGGCTGCAATGGTTGTCGCCCAGAGAAACCCCGAACTCATTGCAGAAGTCCTTCGTGAGTGGGGATACGATCTCCGATGACTCGTTGAGAGCCCCGTAGACGGTGTGACTCTCTGCTTGATCAGGTAGCAAAGGTCCCGCTGATTTCACCATTGTATACGGTTGAATCTGTGTGGAAAAGCCCCGCTACTAACCCCTGAACGAGGCTGAGGATATACCCAGCCCTTACGACGAATACGGGAATATCGTTGACATTTTTGGCCAAACAACTTTGCTGTGGCATCGTGTGGACACTAAATGGAGACAGACTGTGTCACATCGGTCTCCACAATCCCCCCTATGACGAGTGATTCGACGGCGCTTGGCCGATGTCCTGATTGCGGCGAAGAGATTGAGGCATACCAGTCGATAATTGAGTTCGAGGATGGCGATGGGACAACTGGCGTGTTCGCAGAGTGCTATTCATGCGATGAAGTCGTCCGCCCCGAGTAACGAAACTTGGTCGTCGATAGTACAATCAGAACTCTACGTTCGGAGGGATGTCTTTTGACTTCCTGACACCTTTCCGAATAATTGGCATTACATCACCTGACCCGTCATCGAATTCTAAGAGATGTTTGACCCGAATCCACCGTGCGAGCCCTAGATCTTCAAATTGTGACATCAGTACTGGACTGAACATTGGTGGTTGGTATCCGTCTCCATTGGGCGAAAAATCGACAACAGTCATCGACGATGCGTCAATGCTGAGGATTCCATTTGATTCGTTCAGATGAACCATCACGAGTGCTTCGTCAAACCCATCGGTTGCTGGGTCTATTTTGTCGATATTGCAGTTTTGACAGCGTACCGCATCTGGATGCCATTCAGAGGGCGGACTAAATATCCGCTCAATATTTGGCAAATCTGCGACCCGGATAACGTCGTACTGAACTGGCTGGCCAATTTTGACCTCGGTACCGCAGTAATCACATACGTGCGCCTCTGCGACGTGTTCGCCGTGGATATTGCTCCTCAGTTGAATAATATCCAGTTCCGATGGGGTATCTGCCATCTTGGTCGTGACTTCGATTGGCGTTCTATAGGTCTCTACCGTTGTGGGCCTCAAAATGTCGCTTCTCTTTGAGACGGAATTTGACTTCTCGGAGTTCTCGAATTGACTTCAGAGCTCCAATTTGGGTTCGGCACTCGTCGGTTGCCTCATCAGCTGCTTCTGGCTTTCTGAACTCTCGGGTCAAGCGACGGAACTCAAAGTAGGCCTCTCGCTTCGGACGAAGAGCGCCTAACGCTCGTTTTGGTGTGTGACCATATTGCACGATCAGAGCCATTTTTATCCATTGGAGAACGTTGATGCATACCGGCCGCCGGAGATTTCTGTTCGAGCGGAGTCAGGCGGCCGATCTGGCATTCAGCAGTCGACTCAAACCACAACTAGCGGCTGCGCAATGTGATGAAGAACTCTCGTTTTTATCTTGGCTCCTGTTTCCATAGTAACTATATTGGCACATCCCTCAAAATGAGGGGGGCGAGGTCGTAGGTCACTTGACCTTCCATACCCGCAATCTCAAATTGAAGCTCTGCAGGGTATTCTTCGCCAATTTGAATAGTCAATTCTTGTTTTGCTGGAAAGCATCTGAGTTAACTTTGAGACTTAAAAACCCACGGCGATTTCTTTCACTAAATCATTCAGAAGGCTGGTACTGGTCAACTAGTACGTATCCTCCATCTTGATTCTGAGCCGCAATTGCGATTGGGGAAATTTGTCCATCAGACCCAGTATACTCTTCACTTGGGACAGAGACTGTTTCTTCAACCCCAATAGCACTGAACTGAGTCCCTCTAATGAAGATTAGAGCAGAATCTCCATTACTAAGAGAATTGAGTGTCACATCAACTCCCGAATTAGTTTCTTCCCACGACACATCTGCAGTGATTGGTTGTTGTTGAGTATTATTTCCTGACGAAGCAGACTCAGCCTGTTTTTTTGCTTCTCCAAGCCAATCAGGTTCGGACACTTTGACATTATTGTAATTGTTATAAGAGACAACGCGATTTACTTTCATATTTTCATATCCCATAATATAAGTAGTGTCAACTACTTCAGGAAGGCCCTTTTTCGAAACTTGATACTCATAATTGACTTGAGAAAGACTACCCTGTGCATTTGCCTGAATAGGGTTTTCTTCGCCAACTCCCTCTGAGGAATTCAAGGCGTAGACAAGTGTTTCTTCTTCTAGTTGAACAGAATCAAATTCTACATCTTTCAATGTTTGAGTGAGAACTTGGACAATATATTCTGCTCGGTCTACGTACTCTTTTTCTGTCTTTCGATAGCTTACAGATTCTCCCGACCCCGATTTGATGTACATTGTCCCATCCCCAAGGTATTGTTCTACCGTCCGCTTTTGAGATTCTTGAATAACATGTGTTCGCTTTTGCTCTTGATTTGTTTGGAGAGATACACTGAAACTCTGTGGCTTTGATTCATCTTGTTCAGTACTAGGGTCGTCTTGTCTTTCTTGAGTAACATCAAGAACAATTTCAACAGATGAAGTCTGAAGAAGAGGCGAATCTTCTCCGAAAGCGGCATCAACATCTGTGACCCCCGATTGTTCATGACCAAATGGATACGAAATTTCTTCGGGGTTTACCTTTGTGGTGGTTTCACTTTCTGAGCTACTTGATTCAGAACAACCAGCAAGCCCCATAACTGTCATAGTTCCTGCACTTGCCAAAAATTCCCGTCGGCAGAAAATCATCACGGGATGATATATTTTTAAAGTATTAAAAAACTGTTGAATTGAAATAATTATACCTTTTGTATTTGTCTATTTATTCATAAAACAAATATATGCAAATTCATAATCATAGGTTCTCTGCCATGACTACCACCACCTTCATCAATGTGGATCTGGTCTGCAACAGGCAACAGTGGGTGAGATTCAAAAATGTGGCTCTGTTGAAATCCTATTGCTTCTACAACTTTTTCGCAGGAATAGTTGTTAGGTAAGTGTGAGTGGATTAGCTCAGACGTCGAATCCGTTTCGCCTGAGTGCCTCTGCCAGCTCCCCGTCAGGGTCAGCCGCAAACTCAACCAACGATGACTCAGGCCTTGTTGTCGTATATAATTCAGAGTCAATATTGTCTGGGATTTCGTTCGTGTGCGTCTTATCTACAACTGCAACTGATATTTTTGGTCTCGTGTCCGCGTCTGTTGACTCACTCATTAACTGATTGTGCGAGGAAACGATGTTTGGCTTTTGCCATTCGAGTATCAAATTTTCTCTTGGAGGACGAGTGACCCGTCTTCACCGTATCTTACGAGCCCGATCTGTTGGAGCCATTTAATACCAGACGTGGCTGTCTCCTCACCAACTCTCGATTCGACTGTCCGTTCGGGAACTCCTTCGTACAGGTCGTCATCGTATTCGGTTTCCGCAAGTAGTCGAATACACTGAGCGACCCGTTCACCGTCCACGGTTCGCGAGTGCAAACGTTCGATTTCATCTTGGATGTCGAACGAGTACCCTTGCTCTTTGAGACGGGCGAGTTTGTGTTTCATGGCACCGACGAACTCGTCTCGACCAATAAGCGACAACTGGGTGTGCACCTCTTGGACGATTAACTCCTCATCGATTCCTGCTTGTGCGAGTACAACCATGTCGTCGACGTCATCGTCTCTATTCGCGACCGATTTGAAGAGGAAGATATCGTCGAGTGACACCATCCGGACAGTCAACGGTCCGTCTTCGAAGAGGTGCTGGCTTCGGGCCTCCATGTCGTCACTCAGCATGAGTACACCGGCGACTTGTCTGTGGAAGACGTCGAATCGACGCTTACCGTTCTCGAGGATGAACGCCGCATCAAGTTCGTCATACTCTTGTTCGAGATCTTCTGGCGGTTCATATCCCGCTGCGGTGAGTGCTGCCCAAAGCTGCTTGAGTTCGTACTCTTCTCTAACAATGAGGTCGATGTCTTTTGTCGCGTTCTTGAGCTCTTGGAGTGTAAGAGCGCCTCCCCCAATGAGGTAAACCGTGACCGGCTCGTTGACTAGGTTCGCGAGTTCGTGAAACTGTTCTCGGATCGCCGTGTATTCCAAC
>NZ_LOPV01000505.1 GCF_001469865.1 Haloferax profundi | reverse complement strand
GCGGGTCATATTTCTACCTCGTAGTCACGAGCGAGCGATTCCATTTCAGACCAGGGTGGGGTTTGCGCTGAGGACTGTTCGCCTTCTGTTCGTAGGTACGTCAAGAGAGGTGAGATGATGTCTTCGACTCCGTAGGATGTTGCGACTTCGCGAACGTCTTCGTGGGATGTGTTGGTTGCGGTAATGAGAAGCATAGCGTACTTTCGGTGGCGAGCGTCGTTCTCGATGAGGAGTAGGTGACAGACCAAGTCGGCCGGTGAGAGTGACTCTCGACTTTCTGAGTAGAAGTAATAGTTCCCCGAGCGCGTGAAGAACTGCAGACCGTATTCGCTGTATGCATCGAGTCCTGTCAGCAGGTACTGACTGTCGTCAACTACCTCGTCTGTTCGCACAATGAACTCGTCATAAGATTCCCACAGAAGTGTTCCACTCCCGATGTCGGTCTTGACTTGCATACGGTGGTGTTGGTGCCGGAGCTCCACAGCGAACTTGTGAAGTCCTGAGAACTGTTCGGTGAGGAGGTATCTAGTTCCTTGCTTAACAGCTATTGCTCGGTTTGTAAGCGTCTTGAGCGTCCGATAGACGGTTGCCCGTGACACATCGGTTCGTTGGGCAAGCTCGGCTGCCGACACCGGTTCATCAGTGGGGAGATAATAGAGGACGGGAA
>NZ_LOPV01000504.1 GCF_001469865.1 Haloferax profundi | reverse complement strand
GAAGCATCGACGACGTCAGCAATTCTGGGAAGTCAACGTGGGAGTTGGTTGCCGTGAGGTCCTGGTACACCTCGAGGCACTTCGCAGACGTAGGGTGTATTATCGTCTCGTTGCCCACCCGTTCGCGGGTGACCAATCCTAATTTTTCGAGATGTATCACAGCGTTCGTGATGGTCCCCGGTTCATACCCGAGCTCAGCGGCAAGTGCTCGGCGCTTTTTAGGGGAATCAAGTGTCGCCATGATTCGCAACTCATTCTCTTCTAGCATGATGTCTCAAATTGGATGTACTTGTAATAAAGCACTACATCGGATATGAGACTTTTGGTGATGATTGTTGGGAAATTCGATTGTTCTCTGCCGTAGAGAGCACACTGTATTAAAGGACAAAATATGGCTCTGAAATTGCGTCCGACAAAGACGTTGAATGTGTCCAGATAGCCTCGCTTAGGTGGAAAAGTGAGGGTGTCTCTTGAGAATTATAATAGGTTCAAACTCTCTACCCGAATCCGTTCAATGGAACCTGATTTTTGAAAACACCACTGCAATTAATCATACTCTGTTCATTTAGTGAACGCGGATGCCTCAGGAAGGCAGTAACAGGAGGACCGACTTTCAAAACCGTACAGTCCATCAGTATGTTCATTGTTGGGGGTGGTTATATCTGGACTATGACGAGCCTCGACGACTCCGACCTCCCCCCGGAAACGGTTGAAGAAAATAGTCGGACGTGGAAACGGACCAAACTTGACGCGCACAGCTTTCAGTGGGTCCGTCCAATGGACCCTGATGAATATGAATGGGATGCTGATGAGATCTCACTTGTTGGTGTAGATGAACCAAGTAGAGTTGTTTCTCTCCAATTTATTGATGGCCAGTGGTACATTGAGGGCGCCGAAACCGCGGGCCCCGACTACCATCGTCCAGGGTTCACGGAGGTGATTGGGGGTGAATATTCTGTATCTACAGATGACCTCCAGAAGGCGACAGATAAGGTTCGGAAGTTCATTAGACAGCTTTCCTGATTGATTCTGATTCTACTTGTTGGCTGAAACTGTTTCACCATCTGGTCGTTCCCACTGGGTGCTCTATCGATTCCCAGAGCTGGTGATGACGTAGAGATATCTTTTCTCGGTCTATCTGTCGAAGCCCTTGTATCGAACTGTTCGCGCTTTCACGTCTCGCTCAAGATGGTAACACCCTGTGGCGGGAATCTAAGATCACCGTATGACACACTGAATTACCCGCTCCGCGACAGAAATTTGTATTTCGAGGACACTCAATAGCTTCATCCAACGGGTGTGCTTGTAGTGTAACCTTTAGTAAACTATTTCCACCCCTACTCGTTTTGTCAGAGTTGTGCCACTCAGCGCGCTCTTCGATACGCCAGCGCTTAAGCAGCCGTTCATCTCGTCCGGCAATCTCGCCGACGAAGAGCGACTAGTCAACTTCCCAGCCACGACGAGAGTACATGCAGGACTCCTCAACGCGATGGTAGAACGTGGCCAGGATGTCGTCGTCGTGACACCGTCCGACAGAGCCGAGTTTTTGCACCTCCACGCTCTTGAAGCACTCTTCGGGCCCAAGGTAGATGGCCGTAACGCAGTCTTCCTGCTCAGCTCCAACACGGAGTTCCGCGAGCGGTTCCGGCAGCTGGCCCCGACGTCGTTACAGCCGCCACACGACAAGGCTTGCTACGCGCGTGAGGAGACCCCGATAGCTAATGTGACGACAGACGGGTCCCTAGCGACAGTAACGAAGAACCAGAACCATCCAGATAAGCCTGCCCGGTTTCTCTTTTCGTACACAAGCACGCGTATCCCTTCAAACGATGTCGGTGACCGAGTTCGGTGTGTGATATACGATGACTCCGTGAAGTACGACGAAGAGCGACTCTCCCGGTTATTGAAGTGGAAACAACGAAACGACGTTCCCGCGATAGTCTATTTCACGAGCAACCCAACGTCAGACCTCGTGAGGAAATTACGGAGACGAGCATTCCTGTGGACCTGGCCACCTCGACTGCTGTCCACCGTAGTTGAGAGTGATCGAGAGAGTGGACACGAGTGGATGCATACCGACGACGAAGTAAGTCCGACAACCCGCCGTTCCCAAGTCGTCGCTAGACGGGAGCAAAATCGCGTTTCAGGGCTCTCTATCGACGTCCATACGTGCGGCGACGGGGACCTCCTTACGGCCCTGAAACGGGCGAACGACCGTAGAGCGAAGTTCGAGTATTTGACGCGGAAGTTGGACGCCGACGTCCTCAGGCGAGGCCAACAGCTCGTGCGGTATGCTCTGGGGAGTTTTCGTGAGCTCTTGACTCCGCTTGACGTGGCCGACTTCCACGCCCGACGGACGACGATATCGAGCCGACTCGCGCAACTTGACCGCTTCGCGGGCCGCATAGCGTCTGATCCCCAGGCCAATCCCGCAACCGGCACGTTCCGGGACGTAGTCTCGGCTCTCGAAGAGCTGGAGGAAATTTGGGACGACGTGCCTGCGAGTGACAAGAAACAGGGCGTGTTAGTAGACAACCTGCTCTACGGTGCACTTGACAGGGGGGACTCGATTTCTGTCGTGACTGCGACAGAGAGTCAACAGCAGGCACTCACGACGTTCCTTCAGTCTGAGCACACTGCTCTCTACCGTGACCTGGGTGACGACCTCTCGATACACGATACTCACAGTATTCGATCGGCCGATTCGACGGACCACGCCGTCCTCTATGGCGCACTTCGATGGGGTGATCGCGATCTCCTCCGCACCGACGTCGCAACGGACGCTATCGTCCTGGCGTATCCCATCGAAATGGGCCTCCTCCACTCACAAGTGGACGCCGTGGAGAATTCCTTTGAGTCGATTGCGGACACGCCGTTCTGGACCGTAATCGACAAGTTGACCCGTATTGCGACGGACGAACCCGCGGACGTCGAACGTGTGAACATCGACCTCCCCGAGTACGAGGAACCCAGTACGAGCGATCTCGGTGAGGACATCTCCGTTGATGAGACCGAAGGCGAAGACCTGGGTGAAATTGTTCGAGGATACGAGACAGATTACGAGGACAGTGAGGTCTTCCACCCTACCGGGTACGAGACATCCTCCACGCAACAGACGAGCACCGCTGGTGGACGGACCGAGACCGACTGTCTCAATGTCCACTTCGATGACGACCTGTCCATGTACCTCCGTAAGGACGCCAAAGTGTTCACCATTCGCGAAGGACACGACAAACTATTCAAGAAGAACGCTTCGCGCCTTAAGGAACACGACGTCGTCGTCCATCTGGAGGATACCGATGACATGCGTGAACAACTGTACGCGCTGATTCGTGAACGCGGAGACGTCGGACTGTACTACTTTGCGAATCTGTGGAAAGTCAACCTTGAAGCCGCCTTGGAGGAGACCGGTGACAACCTTGACGACTTCGTGGAGAAGATGAAGCAACAGGGTCTCGACAAGAACCGCGATACCTACGAGCGGTGGTACAAGATGGAAGTCCACCGAACGCGGTCGAAGAAGAGCTTCTGGGCCATCGCCGATGCGTATGATCTCGAAGGTGTGAAGGAGAACTT
>NZ_LOPV01000503.1 GCF_001469865.1 Haloferax profundi | reverse complement strand
GGAGACGATATACAGTCGGCTGAAGAAAGCACTCCGACAGACTGCCCTCCGGTCGGCCGCGGATGGGACACTAAACGACGTGATGCTGTCGGAAAGCCCAGATATCCGGCTCAGCGACTTCGAGATCGGGAAGTACCTCTTCCGACTCAACGTCAAATCGATAGAGAAGGGTGTTGAGGCAAAGAGTTCACAGATAGGACGATTACGTGGGTTCTGACCATTTCGTCCATTTCTGGTTAGTCAAAAACCTTATGTGATGGATTTGTGCCATCCTGGTTTTTGCTGTTGCGCTCCACTAGTATGAGGCGGTCAGACGGCGACTGGAAGAGTGGGCCGAGTAATCTCTTCTCCAGCAAAAATTGTCATCCCGAATTAGTCTGTCTCCCTAAACTTATCACACTCTGTGATGACCAGACCATATGGGCCTTGGGCCACGTGAAATCCCACCACAATCCGACTCTCGTGGGTACGTTCGACCACCGGACGACGCGTACGAGATCGATGAAGACGACAAGGAGTATCAACAGCACCAAGCTGTCAACAACGTTCTACTGGAACGACTCGTCGAACGAATTACGGGACGAGGCGATTATGGTCAGACCGTTTACGACGTTAACCCGAAGGATCAGTTCTTCGCGGGCGCGCTAGCGAGCCAGTACCAGTACCGCGAAGCTCAAGAGTCCGACGACGCGTTCGGAAATATCGCCACGCGAGTCGCGCCCTTCACGATGGGGCTCCAATTCAAGCTCCCAGCATCAGTTCCGGACGACGAGACGGTGACGATCAATCCTACTGCGAAGGTCTACTATCGCCGTCTACCAACCTACGAGGAACAACAGGATTTCGGTGGGCCCGTCGGATTCGATCCGGAGATTGCTGAAGACGATGCGCTCACACCGTCTAAGGTGGACGAAGAGTCTGAAGCAGGAGACGCCGAGGACGAAGAGTCCAGTGGGTATGCCGGAGACGACGCGTCGCTAGAGGAGCTCCGACCAGTGTACGAACGAGTTCAGATTGACGCTGGTCCTCTCACAGTCACTGCAGGCGATCTAAAGCGAGCCGCGAAGTCCGACGGCGAGCTACCCTCTCTCACGGACGACGATGCGCTGATGGATGCGATGGAGACCTACCGGCAAGACGAGCGCCGGTACCGGGAACCAGATCCGCCGGAAGAGGTAGACAGTCGTAACGCGGACAAGATTCCGGAAGCCGCTCTTGAAGACGAGGAAACCTTCGAGACGTTCTTAGAACAACGATTTAGTGGAGACACGCCGACGCCAGTATGGGATTTCGAGATATCACTCACAGCCCAATACGACGAGGACGACATCATCGTCTCCGTCTCCTTCGTGAACAAACACGGTGTCGAGTACCCCGACGCGCTTGACCCGAAA
>NZ_LOPV01000502.1 GCF_001469865.1 Haloferax profundi | reverse complement strand
GTTCGTCTCCGACGAGATCAGGAACGAGTACCACTACGACCCCGAGATGGACGGTCTCGGGCGCAATTGTAGCGTCGAACGAACCAGTCCCACCACGATAGAGACGGTGACCGTCCCGATTCACGAGCAGCGGAAGTACCGTAGTCGAGAGACGCTCTCAGCTCCGTTCAGTGACTTCGCGTGGGGGACTATCGAGACGCACTTGGACCGCATCTCTCGGGAGATGGAAGAAGCGCGGGAACAGTATGAGTCAATGCGCTCCGAAGTCCTAACCGAACGGAGCGACGAAGCACGCGAGAAATTCGACGAGAACTTGGAGGCGTTCGAGAAGGAGCGACGGCGCTTCGACCAGGGCCGGAAGCTCATCCAGGACGACGTAGGCCACAGTCGAGCCGCGTTCAAGTTCATGAACCAGACGTTCGACCAGATGGGTGAGAAGTACGAGGAGTGGTACCTCTTCCAGATCATCTACATCGTCATGGCCATCCCGGACGTCGTGGCCCAAACCGAAGATATCGACGCAGAGGACCACTGCTTGGACGAGGTTGACGTGATCTACTTCCCTACCGGTGGTGGGAAGACCGAGGCCTACCTCGGTCTCGTCGTCTTCACCGCGTTCCGAGATCGGCTCCGAGGGAAGGCTCACGGGACGACCGCGCTAACGAAGTTCCCGCTCCGCCTGCTCTCCCTACAGCAACTCCAGCGTATCGCGGACGTCTTCGCACAGGCAGAACTGATTCGACGCCGTGAGTGTCCTGACACCGACGAATTCAGCCTCGGATACTTCGTTGGGAGCGGGAACACCCCGAACCAACTGATGGAGACGGACGAGGACGGAAATCTCACTGACAACATTAGTTTGGTGAAAAAGGAGGACAGTCGATACGCCGAGAAGTGGAAGATCGTGACGACGTGTCCGTTCTGTGGTGAGGACGACGTCGAGCTGGACGGAGACTACGACCGGATGCGCCTCCTCCACATCTGCACGAACGACACCTGCGACGAAGAGGAGCTTCCCATTTACGTGACGGACCGCGAGGTGTATCGGTACGCACCGACGTTCGTGGTGAGCACGATTGACAAGATCGCTGTCGTCGGGATGCAGCGTCGTTTCCGTACCCTCTTCGGACGGTTGAAGAAACGCTGCCCAAAGCACGGGTTCTCGGGAGAGAACCGATGTCTAGTTGCGAACCGGGGATACTCGCGGTACAGTTGTGACGAAGATGTAGAGGACGTTGACCCAGTTGACCCACCGTCGATCCTGATCCAGGACGAACTCCACTTGCTCCGTGAGGAGTTTGGCGCATTCGATTCCCACTACGAGACGTTCCTTCAGGAATGGGCCGACCGGGTCGGTGACGGCTGGGACATCAAGAACGTCACCGCGACGGCGACTATCAAGGGTGCCGAGAACCAGGTCCACGCTCTCTATTGGAAGGACGTGAACACATATCCCTCTCCGGGTCCGCTCCTCAAACAGTCGTTCTACGCGTACGAGGATCCCCACCGACTGGGTCGTCGAATCGTCGGTTCGGTCCCGCACAACGTATCACGAACGTACGCGTTGGTTGAGGTCCTCCGTGAGTACGCTGACGTCATCCAACACTACCAGCGGAATCCAGACGAACTCTCGGCGGCGTTAGAGCGGGAACACCACCGCACGACACCGTATGGGGAGGTCGTCAACCTCGGTTTCCCCGACAACGATTCGGAAAGACGGGACGCTGTCCTGGATATC
>NZ_LOPV01000501.1 GCF_001469865.1 Haloferax profundi | reverse complement strand
GGCGAGGAAGCGGTGACGCTCTTCCAGGCGATGAACACGGGCCACACGACGTTCTCGACGATGCACGCCGACAGCATCGAGACGGTCATCAACCGACTGGAGAACGAACCCATCAACGTCCCGCGCGCCATGGTCCAGTCGCTCGACTTGCTGTGTGTGCAGACACTCACGCGCCACGACGGCGAACGCGTCCGTCGGTCACAGACGATTGGCGAGATTGGCGACATCGACCAACGAACCGGCGAACTCGACTACTCCGCCGCGTTCTCGTGGGACCCCGAAGACGACACGTTCAACCAGAGCGACAGTTCGTTGCTCGACCAGATTCAACGCGAAAACGGGTGGTCGCGGACCGAACTCCGCCGCGAACTCCGACAACGCGAACAGTTCCTCCGGTACCTCCTCGACAAGGGCGTCTCCGACTACCGCCGCTTCACCGCACTCATCAACGAGTACTACGCCGACGCCGACGACGTGATGGCCCGCGTCGAGGCTGACGAGAACATCGTCGACGCAGGAACGAGGCTCTGACATGGAGTTCGGCCTGCACTATCTCCCTCTCCTCGTCGCCATCGCCATCACGCTTCCCGTGGTGCTGTCGCCGGTGAGCAAGCGCGCCGACCTGGTGGTCTCGCAGGTCGCACTCCCAGTTTTCGGCTTCTACGTCGCCAACGAGAACCCTCGGCGCAGAGCGCAACGCCAACGACTCCGCGCGGCACACGTCGGTGTCACCCACCGCGTGTACGCCTCTCGGACCTTACTCATGGCTGGCGTCTTCGGTGTTGCGGGGAGTATCTTCGGCGTCTACGTCGCCGCCGCACTCCTCGAAACGCTCGCCGTCTCGTCCGAGACAGTTCAATCGACGCTCCCCGCTGCACTCCAGTTCCTCGGTGGCCTCGCGGGCATCGAAGCCCTCTCACTCGGACAGTTGTTCGTCATCCTCCTGTTTTCGAGTGCGACCATCGGGACGGTGCTCGCCGTCGGCGTCTACTGGGTTCGCTGGTACTACCTCGTCGAGCGTGCGGACACACGCGCGGCGGAAATCGAGGCGACGCTCCCGCGGACAGTGGCGTTTACCTTCGCCCTCTCACGGTCCGGGATGCCGTTCCCGAAGGTGCTCCAGACACTCGCTCGCAACGAGGCAGTCTACGGTGAGGCGGCCCGAGAAGTGGGTGTCGCCGTCCGCGACATGGACGCGTTCGGGACGGACGTCCTCACCGCGCTGAAGTCGATGGCGACGCGGACGCCGAGTCCGAACCTCGAAGAGTTCGCGGCGAACCTCGCGAGCGTCCTCGGAAGCGGTCGAAACCTCTCGTCGTTCCTGCGCGAACAGTACGAGCGATTTCAGGAGGAACAAGAAGCCCAACAGCAACAGTACCTCGAACTGCTCTCGACGCTCGCCGAGGTGTACGTCACCGTGCTCGTCGCGGGGCCGTTGTTCTTCATCACCGTCCTCGTCGTCATCGGCCTCGTCCTCGCGGACACGCTGTTCGTCATCCGCCTGCTCGGGTACGTCGCTATCCCACTGGCCAGTTTCGGCTTCGTCGTCTACATCGACAGCATCACACGCTCGCTTCGGGGGAGTATCGTCGTCGACGACGACGTACAGACGGCGGGAGACTCGATTCGGGCAATCGAAGGGCGAACGGAGTCTGGCACTCGGCCTGCGACGGACGGTGGGGAAGTCGCAGACCGGTGGCAGGCGAATCGCGAACGACTCGCCGCGTACGACCGACTCACCTGGCTTCGCCGGTGGATCGACCGACCCCTCGACCAACTCGGTCGGAATCCGTTTGCGACACTCGTCGTCACGATTCCGCTCGGAGTTCTCTGGGTCGCCCTCAAGTCGTCGCCACCCGACATCTCACTCGAACGACTCCTGTCGTCGCCACCACCGATTCCGACTGTCGCGCTCCCGGAGACGTCGGAGACCACCAAGATGATATTCGAGGTGGTCGCCGCCGTCGACCAACACGTCGTCGAGGCAGGTATCGTCTCGCTGTTCGCCATCGCCTTCGTCTACGAGGCGCGGAAGCGCCGAGTTCGGGCCATCGAACAGGGTATGCCCGACTTCTTGGACAGACTCGCAAGCGTCAACGAAGCGGGCCTCACTATCGTGCAGAGCCTTCGACGCGTGTCCTCGTCCGACCTCGGCCCACTCGGTGAGGAAGTCGAGCGAACCTGCCGCGACATCGACTGGGGTGCCGACGCACAGACGGCGCTCCGCCGCATGGACCGCCGGACGACGAGTCCGATGGTCTCGCGGTCTGTCACGCTCATCACTAACGCGATGAGTGCGAGTGGCGACATCGCGCCCGTTCTCAGAATCGCGGCGAACGAGGCACAGGACAGTCGCCGACTGGCCCGAGAACGCACTCAGGAGATGCTGACGTACCTCATCGTCATCTACATCTCTTTCTTCGTGTTCCTCGGCATCGTCGTCGCCCTGACCGTCTCGTTCATCCCGGCGGTCGAACAGGCGACGTCCCAAGCGGCAGTCGGGTCCGGCGGCGTCGCAGGCGTCACCTCCGGGACGTTCTCTGGCCTGCGCGACGTGGACACGCAGGCCTACTCGGTGCTGTTCTACCACCTCTCTGTGATACAGGGCGTCTGCTCCGGCCTCATCGCAGGCCAACTGGGAGAGGGCGAAGTCGCCGACGGCATCAAACACGCCGGCGTCCTCCTGCTCATCACCTACGCCCTGTTCTCGTTCATCTGAGAGGCAACCTGCTGGCGTCGGGGGTGGGTGACGGGTTGTAACGACCCGTGTCGCGGCCGACGCGACCCGTGGAGTCTTTGTCGCGGCACCGCCTCGGGCCGACATGGACGAACCTCGAACGGCGGTCCGCGAAACCTACGACCGCATCGCGTCACACTTCGCGTCCACACGTGAGTATCCGTGGCCGGAAGTCGAATCGTTCGTCACGGACGCGACGGCCGACGGACCCGCCACGCGCGCTCTCGACCTTGGGTGCGGCAACGGCCGACACGTCGAACTCCTCTCGGAACACGCCGACGACGTCGTCGGATTGGACGTGAGTCGTGGCCTCCTGGACGAGGCGACGACCAGAGCGACAGACCGAGGGTTCGACGCTGGACTCGTACAGGGCGACGCCTCTCGATTGCCGTTCGTCGACGACGCGTTCGACGTGGCCGTCTACGTGGCGACGCTCCACCACCTCACTCCTCGTGCGTCGCGCGTCGCGAGCCTCGACGAACTCGCTCGCGTCCTCACGTCTGATGGTCGCGCCGTCGTCAGTGCGTGGAGTACGGCACACGACACCTTCGACAGAGAAGAGGGGTTCGACACGACGGTCGATTGGACGCTCCCCGGCGGCGAGACAGTTCCGCGGTTCTACCACATCTACTCGCCCGACGAGTTCGACGCCGACCTCGCGGAAAGTTCGCTCACAGTCGTCGAATCGGAGATTTCGAGTGGGAACTGCTACGCCATCGTCAGCGGCGTGTGACACAGTGGGACGTTCGGTGGCAAGAGTGTGACGCAGAGGGACGTTCTGCGGCGAGAGTGTGACACAGCGTGACATTTCGCGGCTGGATACTATCCTCGCACAGGTGATGTGGGCTTAAGGCCGGTCGGACGTATCGACGTATATGACGAAGACCGACGAACGACAGGAGTACGAGGTGGTCGTCGTAGGCGGCGGCCCGGCAGGGTTGCAGACCGCACTCTACACGACGCGACTGGGGCACGACACCGCACTCGTGGACCGCGGCGGTGGCCGTGCCGCGATGATGCTCGACACCCACAACGTCATCGGCATCACCGAAGACCAGTCGGGCAACGAGTTCCTCGCGACGGCGCGTCAGCAACTCGAAGACTACGGCACCGACATCTTCCGCGACTTCGTGACCGAGGCCGAGCAACTCGACGACGGCCGGTTCCGCCTCGTCGCGAACGACGGTGAGTTCATCGCCGACCGTGTCGTCCTCGGCGTCGGGTTCAACGACAAACGCCCCGACCCACCGCTTCCGCGCACCGGGAAGGGTCTCCACTACTGTCTCCACTGTGACGCCTACATGTTCGTCGACGAGTCTGTCTACGTCATGGGCCACTCTACGTCTGCGGCCTACGTCGCGATGATTATGCTCAACTTCACCGACGAAGTCGATATCCTCCTTCGCGGTGAGGAACCCGAGTGGTCCGACGAGACGGACGAACTCGTCCGCGCCCATCCCGTGGACATCGTCGAGGCCGAGATTTCGGGGATGAACAAACGCGACGACGGGTGGTTAGAGAGCTTCGAGTTCGAAGACGGAACGGTCCGCGAGTACAAAGGTGGCTTCGCGATGTACGGGTCGGAGTACAACACGACGCTCTTCGACCACCTCGGCGTCGACGTCGACGACGACGGCACCGTCCCGGTAGACGACCACGGCCGAACCAACGTCGAGGGTGTCTTCGCAGTCGGCGACGTCACCCCCGGCCACAACCAGATTCCCGTCGCCATGGGGAAGGGTGCGAAGGCGGGCATCGCCATCCACATGGACCTCCGTGAGTTCCCGAAGGGTCTCGAGGAGATTCGCGCCGACGGCGCAGTCGCCCCCGAGGAAGTCCCCGGTATCTCGCCCGCACTCCTCGACAAAGCCAAGCAATTCAACGAGTCGCACGCGGACGACTAACCCCGAAATTCGGCGAAAATCGGGGTAAATTGGGGGTCAGTAAACACCTACCTCAAGTTCTCCCAGACAGTATGGTCTGGCACGATGAAACGTACTGGAATCGCGACTGTCTTGGTTGCACTCCTGGTCGTCTTGGCCGGGTGTGCTGGCGGCGCAGGAACGCTGACTGAGTCCCCGCAGTCGAACGGTGCGAGTGAGACGACGTCGTCCGGCAGTGCAGACGCCGGCGAGACGGGCACGGTGAACTTCTACGTGAGTGACGAAGAGAACGCCATCGGCGACTTCGAACATCTCAACGTCACCATCGAGCAGGTGACGTTCGTGCGTGCGGAAGGTGGTGAGAATGCGGAGGCCGAGTCCGAAGACGACGACGCGTCCAAGGACGAATCCACCGAGGACGAGTCTGTCGAAGCCAACGCTTCGGTGAACGTCTCGAACAACACGACTGCAATCAACGCCACCGCGACTGTCGACGCGGCGGCCGAAAACGAGACGGAAAGCGAGGGAGATGCAGACGCTGAAGTCGAGAGCGAAGACGAGGCCGAATCCAGCGGAAAAGTGACCTACGAAGTCGACAACGTCACCGTCGACCTGACGGAACTGAAAGGCGAGAACGCGACGCTCGTCGATTCGTACGACCTGCCGAAAGGCGACTACAACGCGGTGTACGTCGAGGTGAGCGAGGTGAACGGGACGCTCGAAACCGGTGAACAGGTGAACATCAAGCTCCCGAGCAACAAACTCCACATCACCTCTGAGTTCACCGTGGCGAGCGACGAAGACGTGGACTTCGTCTTCGACATCACCGCATTCAAAGCCGGAAAGAGCGGAAAGTACATCCTCAAACCGGTCATCAGCGAGTCTGGAACGAACGTTCCCATCGAGAACGTCGACGAACCGGACGAGAAACCTGACGACGAGGCCGAAGACGAGAATGCAGAAGAAGAAGAAGAAGAAGAAGCAGAAGAAGCAGAACAGGAAACCGAGGCCGAAGCCGAAGCAGAGGCTGAAACCGAACTGAGCGTCAGCGTCGATGGCAACGTGACGCCCGGCGAGAACGCGACGCTCGTGGTGACACAGAATGGGAGCGCCGTCGAGAACGCCACGGTCACAGTCAACGACGAAGTCGTGGGAACGACTGATGCCGACGGAACGCTCGACGTGGCGGTTCCGCTCACGACTGACCTGTCGGTGAAAGTCACCCACGACGACGCCGAGGCGGAACTCGAGTTCGAGTTCGAGGGTGAGGTCTCGAAAACGGTCGAAGACGACTCTGAGACGCCCGAAGGCGCCGGAAAATCGGACAACAGCACCGCCTGACCGAAAAGGTAACATCCTTATTGTGGCGTCGAGAACGAGGTAGTAGACACCGACGACGCGAGCACCGGTGTCTCGGCCGCACTTCGTTCGGCCGAGGCCCGGTGCGCGAGTGAACGGTGTGAACGAGCGCACCGGTGGTCTAATGGTAAGACATTGGCCTTCCAAGCCAATTATCTGGGTTCGATTCCCAGCCGGTGCACTTCTCCGACGAACTAACACTCCGAGAGAGTCGAGTCTCTCGTTCTGTGCGTCGTGAATGCAACCCAGAGAAATCGACTCAGGAAGCGTCGTGGGGAGAGTCCGTATCTCCCACGAGGTGGAGTCTCGTCGACGCCCTACTCACGTCACTCGTGAGAATCTCCGCTAGCACACTCCCGCCTGCCGAGTGTTACGGTTCCGTCGCAGTCGTCGATCCGGGAAGTCAGTGGCCGAAACGCACGAATGCCACTATATAATTATCGTACGTGTACAATTTATGTGCCTGCCAGTGGTACAGTAACCGGCTACAAATGTCAGAATACGACTACATCGTGGTGGGTGCGGGGTCAGCAGGTTGTGCGGTCGCAAATCGGCTGTCTGAAGATACAGACGTCGAGGTCCTCCTGCTCGAAGCGGGTGCCCCCGACGAAGACCACCGAGAATCGATATACACTCCGGTAATGTTCCCGACGCTGTTCAAGTCCGAGGCCGATTGGGAGTACTACACGGAACCGCAGGCCGAGTTGGACGACCGCAGACTCTACCACCCGAGAGGTAAGACCCTCGGCGGGACGAGTTCGATGAACGCCCAGATATACAACCGGGGGAATCCGTGGGACTACGACAACTGGGCAGCGCTGGGCAACGAGGGATGGTCGTTCGACGAGATGCTCGAGGTGTTCAAACGGGCCGAGCAGTTCGAAGGAACCGGACAAGACGAATTTCACGGGACAGAGGGGTTGCTAAACGTCGCCGACCTGGTGGACCCCCACCCGAGTTCCGAGACGTTCATCGAAGCGGCACAGGAGTGTGGACTCGAACACAATCCCGATTTCAACGGCGAGACGCAGGTCGGAGCCGGGTTGTACCACGTCACGCAGCGAGACGGCGAGCGCTTCAGTAGCGCAGCAGCGTACATCAAACCGATCCTCGGACGCGAAAACCTCACTGTCGAAACGAAGGCGCTCGTGACGAAGATTCGCTTCGATGGCACGCGCGCCGTTGGCGTCGACTACACCCAAGACGGAGACGAGCACACTGCGGATGCGACCGAAGAAATCGTCGTCTCCGGCGGGGCGTACAACTCCCCGCAACTACTGATGCTCTCTGGGATTGGTCCCGCGAACCACCTCGAAGAACATGGTATCGACGTCGTCGTCGACGTTCCCGGTGTCGGCCAGAACCTCCAGGACCACCTGTTTACCTTCGTCGTCTACGACCGGACTGACGACCAACCGCCGGCCCCGACGTCGAATATCGGCGAGGCGGGTGGGTACCTCTACGTCGACGACGACGAACCTGCCCCGGACCTCCAGTTCCACTACTGCCCGGTGTACTACATGAACCACGGGTTTTCGAATCCGGAAGGCCTGGGTTACTCGATTGGGTCGACACAGGTCCGACCAGAAAGCGTCGGGTTCGTCGAACTCGCTTCGTCCGACCCGACCGACCCGCCGGTCATCGACCCACAGTATCTCACCGCAGAACCGGACCTCGCAGTCCTCAGAGAAGGAATCAAGCGTGCCCGCGAAATCGCACAGGCTGATGCCTTCGCGGACATTCGGGGCGACGAACGCTGGCCGGGCGAAGACGTCCAGACCGACGCGGAAATCGAAGAACACGTCCGGGAGACGGCCCACACCATCTACCACCCCACGGGGACGTGCAAGATGGGAACCGACGAGATGGCCGTCGTCGACCCACAACTTCGGGTCCGAGGTGTCGAAGGTCTGCGCGTCGCAGACGCCTCTATCATGCCGAAAATCACGAGTGGCAACACCAATGCGCCGTCGATTGCAATCGGCGAGAAGGCTGCGGAACTGATTCGGGGGTAGGACCACCGCCGAAGACCACTCAGCAGGCACGTTCTCTGAACGGCCCCGTTCGCGAAGTCCGCAGAGCCCGGATTTTCGTGGAGAGACGAACCGGACCACGGTAGCGTCGTCTGAGTGACCGGGTAGCGAACGGCCACCGACCAGAGTAACGACTATGAGGAATCGTGAGAGATACAGTACCATGGCAACCAGTTCATCCCGACCGACCTCTCGGTGTCTGCGCTGTGGATTTTCGGCCGTCTCGGGTGGTGACGAGTGGGACCGAGTCGAAGCCTCACTCGGAACGATGACTCAGTGTCCGGAGTGTGGAAGCACGAACGTGATGACCGGGCGCTGAGCGTGCCGAACGCCGAGTGAAGCTTCGTCGTCTCACCGTTGTCTGTTACTTTGTACTTTATTTCACCTGTCAGACACGGACCGTCTCTCTTATCTTCCCCCCGGACGTAAGCGAACGTAATGCTCAACTCGATTCCACTGTTCCCCGGTCTGCCGGGTGGCCCAGAACTGCTCATCGTCCTGCTCATCGTCGTCCTCCTGTTCGGCGCGAACAAACTGCCGCAACTCGCACGTTCGTCCGGGCAAGCGATGGGTGAGTTCCGACGCGGACGCCAGGAGATCGAAGAGGAACTCAAGAAGGGCGCCGAAGGCGAAGGCGAAGACGAAGCGGAAGCAGCGACGAAAGACGAGGAAGAAGAGACGGAGTCCGTCGAGACGGAAGCCGAGAAAGAGAACTAATCGGGTATTCTGGGGGCAGACCCCACCGCTATTCTCACGCACGCCCGGAGTGACAACTCTCTCGAAGCGTCTGTCGAGCGGTGACGACATCGACGGTGAACAGAGTCTCTGACAGTAGAGAACGAACTGCGAGAGCCTTCGCTCACAGCGTAAATGAGGTATGAATGGGTGGACAGCGAGGTTGCCCGGCGTTCCGACGAGGGGAATCTCGGTTGCCTCCTCCACCCCGCGATCCCTCGAGCGACGCACGTCCGATGGTCCGCTGCTCGCTCCCGCGCCTGGCGGGGTACCACCGATGAACCGTGCCAACCCTTCCCTGCGGAAGGGGTACACGGAACCGCTGTCCCCGAGGGACGAGGTTTCTACGTTGGCTTCCGAGGCCCGCGCCGGTCTGACCGGACGCGCCCGTTTTTGGTCCCCGCTAAAGACCTATTTCGCGGGTAGAGAGCAGGGCCTAACTGCCCGACCTAGTCCACTCACCCATAATCCACCGACTGTTAAGGGCCTTTCGACTCGCGAAGCGAGAAACCGCGAGACACCGTCGGGGTGTTCCGACGTGCGTATCGAGCGCATTGGGAGGTGCGTCCGGCCTACACGACGTTCCGCGCGTACGCTGCTGCGCCGACGAACGTGACGGCGGCAGCACCCATGACCGTCCAGCGGTGGTAACTCAGCCACGCGTACTGCTCGGGGAAACTGAACAGCACGTTCGGGTCGATTGCGAACGCCCAGATGACCGAGAGGCCAAGCATCGCGACCGACATGACGAACGCGAGACCGGCGGCCACTGCGGGGTCTGTCCGCTGTTGTCTCCCGGAGAGGAAGACGACTACGACGAGGAGTGCGAGCATCCCGACGATGGAGATACCGAATGGTCCTGACGCGTAGTACGTAGCCATCTCACCGGCACCGGGTTCGACGGCGACGGCCGGCACCGCGACGGCGATAGCGAGGAGAATCGCACCGACGAGTCCGACCGTCGGGGCGAGGCGTTCGGTGTCCATGAATCGTGGTTCGAGTGTCCGATTGATAAACGGTTTGAGACGTGG
>NZ_LOPV01000500.1 GCF_001469865.1 Haloferax profundi | reverse complement strand
TAGAGACACGCGACGAAGAGCGCGACACGCTGACCTCCGTAGTGATGAGCGGTGAGACCGGTTTCGATGTCGTTCGTGACGTATTGGAGCGTCTCGAATCGGACGACCCCGAGAACCCCGTGGACATAGTGAACGCGACGAGCATGATATCTCACGGGGTTGACGTGGACACGTTGAACTTCATATCGTTCTTCGGGATGCCACGACAGACTGCGGAGTACATCCAGGCGTACTCCCGTGTCGGTCGCCACGTCACGGGTACTGTCTTCGATCTGTTCAACCCGGTTCACGTCCGCGACCGCTCCCATTACACGCGGTTCGACAGGTACCACGACTTCCAGGATCTCCTCGTCGAAGCGACCCCGCTGGAACGGTGGGCCGAATTCGCGGTTAGCTGCACGATGCCGGGTATCTTCGCTGCGATACTCCTCCAGTACTACGACGAGCAGCTCGAATCCTCCGTCGGACGTGTGTACCTCTACGACTCGTTCCGAGAGGCGCAGCGTGCGGGCGATCTCGACAAGGACGAACTCCTTGAATTCGTGAAGCGGTCCTACTGTGTCACGTCCGACCAGCGCCCCGAGTGGGCGGAGGACCGGACGGTAGATCTCTACGAGCGGAAAGTAGAGAAAGAGTTCGACGACATCTGGGAACGGTGCATGTCCGGCCACCCGAAGGACGGTTTCCAGGGATGGATCGGTAGCATGATCAAGCGTAGTGAGGACGACCGAGGACCGATGCGGAGTCTACGGGACATCGACGAACAACTCCCGATAGACGTCGATACGGGTACCGCACAGGTGCTGAATATGTTCGACAGGAGGCAATAACGATGGCAGATTCAGAGATGAAACGCGGTCTGGCGCAGGTGATGTATCGATTCGGTCCCGAGTCGCTGTTCGACTACGGACGACGGGGACTGTCGATGAAAGTGTCCCGGTGGGAGACCGATAAGGTCAGCTCGCTCGACGCGAACTACGTCGCGGAACAGATTGCCACTCACGCATCCAGCTTCCGCAACGACGACGAGGAACCCTGGGTAGACCTCACGGTGGACGACGTGGATTTCCGCCGACCGAATCGCGTCGTAGGATCGCTCTACCCGCTTACCATGTACTGTCAGAACCGGAGTTGCCACCGGGTCGTGAGTAAGAAAGAACCCAGTCACTTCGTCTACACCAACGGGGAGTGCCCCGAGTGTGGCGGTGAGCTCCGTCAACTCGCCTTCGTTCTCGTGCACGACTGCGGGAATATGATGTCGATCAACCCGCAACCCTGTAACAATCCGAACCACGGATACGACCACATCCACCTCAACAAGCAGAACATCAACAACCCCCTCTCATGGTACTTCTACTGTGGCAAATGTGGTGATTTCTGTGGGAACATGTCGAAGCGGTGTACCAAGTGCCACAAGGAACGAGTGTACTTCCGTCCGATAGCGAGCAATTCCGTCTACTACTCCCAAGGCGATGTCCTCGTCAACCTTCCAATCGACCAAAGATACAGCGGCGACATCGAATACGGGGAGAGCTGGGCCCGAATACTGATGGCCGCCCACCTCGGGGACCTCGACGACGTCGTCGAAGAGGAGGGAAAGACCTACGAAGAACTCGGCCGGATGACGACCGACGAACGCGACGCGAAACGCCGAGAGAAGCAGATAGAGGAGCTGAAAGAGAAAGTCGGTGCGGAGCAGGTCGAAGCGATGATCGAGAGTGGCGTGGACCTCGGAGACGTCTTCGACGTCGCGGAGGACACAATAAAGGGTTCGACGCGAGAGGAGGTCGTCGAAGAGAACCGCGAACGTGTCGGGCTCCCCTCTCAGCGAAACATCGACGGTGACGCAGATCAGGCGTACTCAACGCTCTCTCACGAACTCTTTACCTACCTTCGCTCGACTCAGGGATACGAAGGGAACATAGACACGACGGAGGGGATGGAGCGGCAACCCACTCCTCTGTCCCTAGACGACCTCTTGGAGCAGGAAGATTTCCTCGAATCGAACCCGGAGGCAGAAGTATATCCGGAAAAGCTCCAGAAAGTGAACATCGCATCGGCGTGGGTCGTGGACAACCTCCCCCTACTGAACTACACGTTCGGGTTCACACGTGACCGCCCCGAACGGTCGCGGACGGATCTACAGCCCTTCCCACATCCCCGGGGTGAGGACAGTACCCCCGTGTACGTTGACCAAACCCCATCAGAGGCGGTCGTCCTCCAAG
>NZ_LOPV01000499.1 GCF_001469865.1 Haloferax profundi | reverse complement strand
GGCTAGACGAGAAGGGCTCACTTCGCGGTGTCGAACGTCCCGATACAGACGACGAAAGTGACCTCAAGGAGTGGTTCTTGGAGAACGTAGACACCAACGAACTCCGTGACCAATACTCGCCCATCGAAGACGACCTCACACGGGAAGTATACACGCTCCTCCACTCTATGAGCCACGCGCTGATGCGGACGGCGAGCGGACAGTGTGGTCTCGATAGCAACAGCATCTCGGAGTACGTGATGCCGAGTATTCCGGCGATTTTCCTCTACGCGAGCAGCACCGAACACTTCTCCCTAGGAGGGATGCACACGCTGTTCAAGACGAGGATTCACCCCTGGGTGGACGAGACGATAGCAGACGTCCAGCAGTGCGTGTACGACCCGGTGTGTGTACACGAGGACGGTGCCTGCCACGCGTGCCTCCACATGAGTGAAGTCGCGTGCGAGAGCGCCAACGGGAGCCTCGACCGACGGTATCTAGTCGGCGACGACAGAGGTCGAATACCCGCGTTCTGGGAGTCGGAATACGTGTGACCGACGACCACGATGCGATCTGTACGAACTTCGCTGTAGTCCGCCAGTTCGACGACCTTGACCGTGTCATCTCTATCCGAGACACAATCTTGAGCTTCGACCACAGAGACGTAACTCGGGGCGACGTAGATCGGGGGTTAGAAACACCGCTAACCACCCGAGAAGCGGCTGCCCTCTTCACCTGTCTTCAGAAGAACGGAGCAGCGACTCAATCGGCAACCGACGAGCGGGGTTTTGCCGCCTATACTTTCGAAGTTGATCCTCTCGAAGTAGACCGAGTACTGACCCAGCAAGCCGCGGTGATTGCAGCAGATGCCCGTTCCACCCCGACGGACCAGAACGACATCGTCGAGTTCGTGGCCACACTCCCGGGGGGATTCGAACCGACCTCCGCACGAGTCCGTTCGGTCCCCGACATCGCCTCTACGATTCGAAACCAGGTGTTCGACGCCGATTCGTCGGTACGAATCGCCAACCCGTACTTCGATCCGTCACTCGAACTCGTGTCCGACCTTGCAAGTCTCCCTCGGCGGGGTGTTGAAACACACCTACTGACCCGAGAAACCGCAGACGAGGAAGGAGACACACGAACGACACTCAACAAGATGTGGGACCTGATAGACGAGGAACACCGTGACAACTTTGAGGTGAGAGACCTCTACCGATGGGACGAGAAGCAGGGGTCCCAGGCGTTTGCGACACACGCGAAAATCGTGATCGTTGACGAGAGGGTCTGCTACGTCGGAAGCGCGAACCTGACCGATACGAGTCTCTCGACTAACTTCGAGTTCGGCGTCGTCGTTGAAGGCGACATCGTTGAGGGCGCTGCGACGGTGTTCGACGAAGTG
>NZ_LOPV01000498.1 GCF_001469865.1 Haloferax profundi | reverse complement strand
GAGTACTCTCACCCAGTTGATTTGCCGATATAATCGGTGATACTGCTCATGTTGTGGATTCACTGACTTTGCTGAAGCCATACTTCTGACCAATCGATTATAGAAGCACGGATCGGTGAACGGCCCATGCCTGAACCGACAACCTGGCTTCGTGTGTGGATTACAGGTAGTGGCTTCGCGCATTGACGGGAAACACGGGTTCGTTGAAGTCGTATTTCTGGCAGAGTCCGAGGAAAAACGAGTGAGCAAAAATGACAACTACGGGCGGTCGTACGTTCCGATCTTGTACGGCGGGACCTTGTCGGTCGCTTTCCCCGTAATGGTACACTGGTGCAAATGATGTTCAATGTCGAAATCACTGAGTTGGATTCGCGGGTGTTCGCTCACGACAGTATCCTCGTACTCACCGGTCGTAGCAGCACGGAGAGCATGTTCTTCTATTGCTTCTTTCAATTTGTGGTAGAGGTTCTCCATCTCGTGAACTGCATTCCACACAACGTCGAGGTTGTCCTCAACAAACGTCAATTCGTACGCAGAGGCCATCGCCCTCATACTTCTTTTCGACCGAGTACGCGTCACGTCTATGTTGTACCACCTCCGATAAGTCTGTTTGACCTTGTATTCATCTGGGTTCAGGTGATTTTCGACACGCTCTATGAAATCGTCTAAGTCGTCCCCTTTCTCTTTGATCGCCTGCTCTAAGAGTGCACGCCAACTTCCAGCATAGAACGCTAACTGTGCGTCACCACGTTCTCTAATTAACCCATAGAGCTCATCTCTCATCTCCTCAGAGTCCTCAAAATGTAGAACTACATCTCCGATGGACACATTTCTTGACTCTTTAGTCAGTATCTTTTGGTGATCCGCTCTAAGGACCGAAACTTCGTCTGTGGGTCTGTAGTATAATTTCCCGCCCGTTTCCACTTCTAAAATGGTACACTTCGTCGTTGATGTAGTCTGCTCCGAAGTTGGTTCGTTTACCTGATTCCTGATCGGGTCCTGAGCGGGCGAGAGATAGTCTGGGTCAAAGGTTCGAACGATGTCGGCTAAATCGGATTCGCCTTTTCCACTCCTCAGGTCAACGTCGGATACTAGACTACTCTTCTCCCGGTTTCCTTCTTCTGGGACCGTTACGTCTATTCGTTCGGGACTTGGGTGTATCTGATCCGATTCGCAGGCAGTTGTGGTCGCTGACGCCGCCAACTCCCAAGTTGGAAACTCCGTAGCGTCTTTGAACGCTTCGTTGAGTGAGTTGACTTGACTCCGGAGTAATCTGAGTTCTGACGGATACGCGAGAACCACCAGATGTGGCGATATCGATAGTCGAAGTAGGTCTCTTTGGCCGTATCTCGGAGCACCATACAGCAAGACGTGGTCTACTGGAGTTGCAGATCGAACGCTTTTCGGACCGTGGATGTGCAAATCATCACCTAACTGTGAGTAGAGGTGGCCGTAGTGTGCTTGCAAGTGAGTTGCGATTGCTTGTGTCCCCCGCTCGGTGGGTGTGACTACCGCTACACTTTCCTCAGAATCTGCGATCGTCATCAGGTGAGTCACTAGTTGCCCCTCTTTCTTCTGGTCTTCAGGGATAGCTGGCCATTCGTCTCGTAATCTGTTGAGAGCGGTGAGAACGTCTCGATATGTACCTACAGCAGGAGCGGCATCTGGATCCGAACTGATGGTGGATGCGTACCTATCTAACTGATTGAGACGGACGCTGATAGACCGACCCGTAGAATGGACCTCGGTTAATTCTATCGGGGCCAAGAGTTCTTCGAACTCTCTTATGGAATATCGAATCGAACTTCGAGCCTTCCAAAGTACGTCAGAATCTAATCTGTGAACCA
>NZ_LOPV01000497.1 GCF_001469865.1 Haloferax profundi | reverse complement strand
CCAACTTCTCGAAGTTGTATTGCTCGTTTTGAACCGACGAGAACAGCTCTTCAATCTTTTCACCACCAGGGACGTTGATTTCGACGTTAACACCGTTGACACGGTTCACGATCTGAGTTGAGACTCGATCCTTGGTACTTGACGGAGAATATCCATTTTTGAGCATAGAAACGCCTTGTCGCCGATGTTCGTCGGTATCTATAGCTCTCTCAAGTAATTCCAGTGGCCACGTCCAAACTATTGAGTCACTTTTCACAATATCGTAAAGATCACTCAGCGGGTCACTCGTGAAGTAGGCGATAGTAGGTACGTCGTTTTGCTGCCTCCAGGTGCGAATTTTGTCCAGCCTCTCTTGTGTGATTTTGACAGAGTCGTCAACCAAGACGCATGCTACTTTCTGACCTACGACGTCTGAAGGGATTCTCTTGCTAGTGTAAGAGAACAGAAATCTAGGGTGGCTTGCCCCGTTAGAGTTTGTGGTGACACGAGACAAATCACCGTTTGTATTAACATTCGCAACGGTCATTTCAACCTCACTGTATGGTTTTGTATTTCGACCCGATCCTATAGGAGGTTTCAGCCGTCGGAATTCTTCTCGAACGTCTGTGTCAGAACTCATGACAAAAATAATATCTCTATCAGTACCGGAAATCGACCAGAGCGCATCTAACGCTAATTGAGGGAGATGTTCGGCTTTCATGGTAGGAGTCACTATGCACAACTCCTCATTTTCGGCTAGAGCGTACCGGACCAATCCTGCATGCAGTCGTGTCGAAAAGGGCACGGTAACCGGAGCGTTGTCCGAATAGACCACATCATCGTCTAAAACGGGCCTCGGTATTGCAGATCGGCGAAACAATTCCGTGAAAGACACAAATGACACTTCATCTGAATGCTTGATATTCTTTTCTCCGGTACGCACCAGGCCACAGATCCATACTTGAATGAGTCTATAATTTCATAAATTTTGTACTACACAAAATCGGATACTTCAGAAGTGGTCAAAAATGGCCAATATTCAGGTGTCTGGGTCACAAGTTTGTCCACAACTTCTGCAGCGGGGACTCGCGGCTTTTGAATAGAGGCAAGAAACGAGGCTACGATTGGGTGCGGTATTATAGCCGACCAAGGGTTATTATTGGATTCTTTTGCCCCTTTCATTTTACGCACGGTCGCATTCAGATACCCTGCATTCATTGAACCGTCATTTTTCACTCCGGTGAGAGCGAATCGATATGCTTTCAATTCGTCTAGCATCAAAGGAGAAACACTCAGATCTGGGAGGTTGACATCGTCTATCGCCTCTTGAATAGCGATTTGGGACTTCCTTACTCCCTGAGATCTACGAATTTGCTCACCCATCAGCAGGATTTCGTGCCTCTGTGCATCCATTCGGAATAACATTGCTACATTGGAGTCGGCAGGAATGACGTTGGCTGCCTCCCGACAACATTCTCTTGAAAGTTCGAAGTCGTTCTCCTGCCAGGCTTTTTGCGCTTTGACCAGCGCTCGGTAATAGTCGGCGAGCATTTGTTGGTCGATGTTGATATCATACTCGTTAACGT
>NZ_LOPV01000496.1 GCF_001469865.1 Haloferax profundi | reverse complement strand
CAGTGTGTTCCACAACTAATACCTCGCGTGAATCACCTTCCTTGAGTTTTCCACGTGGAACTAACGTTGGAATACCGAAAATCCGACCCCTGCTGCCCTCTTCGGTCGTCCCGTCAACAACCATCTCGGTTCGCTCTCCAACTGCCGGGAGCGACCCAGTTTGAAGGCCACGAACAGAACACCGGAGACAATACGGTTCCACACTGCTAACGCCGAGAATAAGAGTTCCTTTGGAAACCCATAGGTCCGGAGGAATCTCAACGGGGATCTGTTCTATTAGGATGACGTCGTCATCAGGTGTCAATTTTGAGGTCGGGATTTCGATTTCGTCACCAACATTTGGTCTTCTTTCTGGTGGTAGCGAATCGACACCCACGTGTACCCCTGCGGCAGTCACCGCTTTGACACCGAGTCGGACGTTTCCTGCTGGCCAATTGCTCCTTTCTGGAAGGAACACAGGAAGAGAATCGACGAAGCACAATCGACCGTTTCGTGACTTGTAATCTTCGGCCGATATAAATAGCTCATCTCCAACTTTAGGGAGTCGTTTGAGTACATTTACACCTGCGACTACGAAGCCGTCATTTGCCTGGACGAAACCTACGTCTACCTTTTCTCCAACCAATTCACACCCACCAGGGATTACGATGGGAACTCCCTTGTAAGAACCAACACCATCTTCACCGTCTTGGTGAGTGACGTGGAGTCTGATTTTGTCTGAATGTTCGAGTGATCGGATGTCCGGGCACCGAGCGACCGTCCCCACAAGAATCGAAGTATTGACGCCAATAATTTTACATTTGAGTGACTCTACACCCTCTGGAATCGAACCAGGGATCCAGACGGGGACGTCTCTCGTTAAGCACAATGTTCCCTTGTCTTCACGGTGAAGTACTGTCACTTCAACCACGTCCCCCACTTCTGGTCGGTCTGTCTTTCCTAATTTGCTTACATCAACAGTCAAAACACCGTCTGAATACTCGGATACTTTTGCCTTGAAAGGTTCAATTGACTCAAGACAATTCAGGGCTCCAGGAAGAACAGTCGGGAGACCGTCGCTAGTACCGTAGCCTACACCCTCAGTCACTTCGTGAAGTCTAACGTAAATCACGTCTCCTTCAGCAGGCCATACCGCATCAGGGAGAGCGCTTTGACTCGTGTGAAGGTGGGTATTGAAGACGTATTCAACACCGACACGCAGTACTACTCCTGGTTGGGCAATAACAGTGTCTGCATACACAGGTAAGTTAGAATCAACTGTGTACCCCCCCGTATTTTTGTTGTCGTAACTAGTTTGTTGAACATTCATTTCGACGACATCGCCTGG
>NZ_LOPV01000495.1 GCF_001469865.1 Haloferax profundi | reverse complement strand
GATTCCAATCTCTCAAGGGCTGGAACACCAATCGCCACGCCCCGTCTTACCGCGACGATATCGACAGGAATCTCGTGGGCCGATAAGGCCCTCTTCAGCATCTTTGAGTTGTGTAATCGGAGTGGCTTACCACCATCGTACTCAAAAGGCCCTTGAGTGGAATCAGCCTCAATTCGCACTGTACGTCCGATATCGTCCAATGAGGCTGAACCCTCGGTTAACGGTCTGAATTCGTCAATAAAACTGGAGCCTCTTATCTTTGAATCCATCTCTTCAAGATACTCGTCGGTAACGTAGCTCGGGTCGATACAGAGCGCCCACGCGCCGGTGAGTTTGATAGCGCTCACTCTTTTACCAACCACGTCTCGGGTAAGTGGCCCAAGGTTTACTTCTCGACCGCTGTCCGTCTTGAGTATCGCATTTCCACTACCACTGATTCTGGAAACAACTCCCTTGATTTCTTTGGCCTCAGAGGCCATACATCCAATCAACCAAATGAAACAATATAAATACTAATGATAATTGCCATCATTTTGAGTGCCACCGTCTAATTAACCCAGTTTGAGGAACAGTAAGACCTGAGTTAGTTGGTCAAGATGCTCGCAAACCTGCTCAACGAGTGTTTTCGATGGGGGGTTAGAAGAAAGTTGGGAGCGCGAGCGGACGGTAACGCTTGTTCGAGGCCCGTTCGCTTTTCGCTGTAAGAACGTATGTTGAGGTGCACTTGACAGGTCTTGTTGCGAACGTAACAAGTCCTGCCACATAGATTTTAGTATGCTTTTGCGGCGTCGAAAAGCACCCTACCTTTCAATCGGAGCAGTACAGGAGAGAAACGACGTGATTGGCAGCATCAGTTACTCAGGTCGCTTACCTCAACAGACGTACGAATTCAAGTAACTAAACTCCGCCCCAACAAGGGCAGAAAGATACTTATGCGTGTAGCAAGAGGTTGGTAGTACACTTACTCTCACGTACTTCGTGTCGCACACTCGAACACCGATTCCCGAGGAAACATGGTAATGCATCCGGACACCCCACCAGACGAGTCTAATGTCCTCGAAAAAGTCGAAACTGCCCTAAAACAGGCAGTGAGAGAGCATTCGGACCTAAACTGGGAGTACGGAACTCGGATCAAACGACAGAAGTACACGTACCTCGCGGTTAAGCACTTCACCGGTGGCGACGAGGCGT
>NZ_LOPV01000494.1 GCF_001469865.1 Haloferax profundi | reverse complement strand
AGCAAACCCTTGACCGAGAACTGATCGAGTCGCTGGTGACGCGCGAACATCTCGCTGCGAAGGTCCCGAACTTCGCGTATATTTCTCCAGCTGACCTGGAAAAAATCGATTCCGGGGAATGGGATGGTTCACTCCCGAAGCCAGGTATTCGCCACTCAGAGTCACTTTCACGTGCAATTGGGGACCACAAACCGCTTCGAGACTACGCACCAGAAGATTCGATTCTCTCGTCATTCGAAGAACTCGCAAGCATCGTTGAACACGGAGAGGTGCGTCGCTAATGGGAGACTACACCGACCGCTTTGCTGGGTTGGATGAAGAACTCGCGGAAGTCGAAGACAAAGACAAAGGCGAAGAGCAGGAATCCGATACAGCCGAGTCTGAAACTACGGACACCTCTGAAGAGGTACGGGACGAGGTGACGGTCAAAGACGAAGACATAGAGTCTGACGTTGATTCCAAAGAGGAAGATGAAAGCCTCGAACGTGAATCAGAGGTGAGTAAACAGCCAGACATCGATGGGCCAGAACAGGAATCCAATCAAGAAGTAAGGCCAAGTACTCCTGGAGCGCTCGAAGACAGTAATCCTGGTTTCCCCTTTTCTGAGTCGGTACAAGCTCAGATATACCCACGGCGAACTACCCACGACGAGTTTGAGGACTTCATTCAGTTCGACGTAAAACAAGCGCTTAGAGAGTACGGTATCCGGAATGATGAGAAGCGTGAGATACACGAAGCAATCCTTCAGTTCGTAATGGATCATCCTGACGCAGTTGCCGACAAGGTGGTTGAACTTCGCGAGCGATAAGATAGGAATGAGTGCAGAACTCCATTGACACCCCCCACTATTTCCGAAGTAGACGGCCATCTCAAGACTCTATGCGGGAGAATTCGGCATATTCCGATCTGGCAGCTTTCTACGGAATCAGAGGTCGAAATCGAAAGACATCGGCACGTCTGACGCACGTCACACCATTGGTTCCGTAGTTTCCGTAGTTTCCGATGAAGAGATAGTATTTAAACGGACACCCCCCATCACTTCCGCTGAAAACAGCGTTAAAGTCGCTTCTGGAGATCCACGATCACAGGCTCCATTCTCCCATCAGCACGGAGATGAGATACGACCGAATGAGCATCGATCGACACAGAGTACTCCTTGTACCGTCCCTCTTGTCTACCAGTGTTTCTAGTTCGCTCATCAAGGAGTGTTTGCATCGAGAGGTCGCCGAGATGATCACGGAGTCGACGTTGACTAACGGGTTCTGCATCTGCAAGAGAAGCGTACCGTTGGTACCGGGTGTAAACATCCTTGTTCCGAGCAGGTGTCTTATCCTCAAGATGGAGTGATAGCGTAGCTGCCAGCACAAGTTTTCCTTGCGTCGTTAGTTTGGAGACACTTGTCGTGATGAGGTCTTGCTCAAGTTCATCCTGAGCGGTTTGGACGTGGTCTTCGGTGACCTCCGTTGCATCTTCTTTTTTTGCGATGTTGCCAGCTTCTCGGAGGAGCGTCAACGCCTGCCGTGCGTCGCCAATATCTTGAGCAGCGAACGCAGCACAAAGTGGGATGACACCATCAGAGAGAACATCATCCTGAAAGGCTTGGTCTGAGCGAGCGTACAAAATTTCACGGAGTTGATTCGCGTCGTACGGTGGAAAGAGAAGTTCCTGCTGAGCAAGACTTGATTTGACTTTCTGACGGAGGTTATCTTTGAATTTGAGATCGTTAGAGATACCGATTACAGTAACTCGGACATTCTCGATCCGTCCATTTGCTCGCGCCCGT
>NZ_LOPV01000493.1 GCF_001469865.1 Haloferax profundi | reverse complement strand
CGTCAGACTGGAGGTTGTCAACCTCGTCGAGGACAATGACAATGTGCCCACCGAGTGCGTCTAGCTCTCGATACATCATCTGGTACATATCCTCGGCAGGGTAGCCAGTTGGACGGATGTGGTTTTCCGGCTCTCGAAGAGAATTGATAATTGATGCAGCCAACTGGTACGACGTATTGGTGTTTTCACACAGTACCCAGACAGTCGTCAAGTCAACGTCTCTGTATTTTTTTACGTCTGTCTTGAGGTGGTTAAGCAGATATTTCGTCGAGACCGTTTTCCCAACACCTGTTTTCCCATAGAGAAGGATAGATTTGGTTGGTTGGCCATCCATTATTGGCTGGAGAGCATTCTTGTAACTCTCGAGTTCACTATTCCGACCGAGAATATTCTCGGGGACGTACTCCTCAGACAAGACGCGAGGGTCATCGAAGATCCCTGTCGAGGGGGTGAAGACTGGCATCTATTGACGCGATGTGTCTAATGAGTCATAAAACCACGGCTTCCGAAGCTTCCGTAGTTTCCGAAGCACGGTGTGTGTTTAAGTAGTTTAAATAAACCCCCTCCCCCCACTGTTTCCGAAGAAACGACTCGAACAACTGGAGTCTCTCTCAGGTAATATTAACAAACGAAGATTTATATTATAGTATGTTAAACCAGACCCGTAGTAAACTAAAACTAGTTCATTTCAACTGTTGGTAGCTAGAATTATAGTGGCTTGCTGAGAAGACATTACTCCTTCGTGGATTAGCTTCGGAAACAGTGGGGGGAGGGTAGTATATAAATAACCGGAGCTTCGGAAACGATGGTCGAGAACAGACCGCGAAGTTGTGATCGGGTGTTCACTCAGAGAGACAAAAGAAATTCTGCAATTACTCGGCGTAGAACGTTCTGATCAATCTGGTTGGCGTGGGTACATGGGCTGGGTGACAGCGGTCACAACCCGCCTGAGGCAAAGCCGAAGCAGGTTGCGGTCGACGAGACTGCTGTCAAAATCAATGGCGAGTGGTCCATACAATTTGTGCAATACTATAACTTCCAATGACCGCATCAAGCGCTCGAAGGACGAACCCCGGTTGAGGAGGTCACTAGACAGTACCTCCCCATTCCGCTAATTAAGCTATTCTTCCGCGTAATATCCGTGCCCCAGTGCTCTTCTAGCAACCTCAGCAAACTTTGTGAATTGAGTAGCCTCTGACAAGTCGTCGGTATCATCCGGTAGGTGTGTATAAACAAGTTCACCCAAAGTTGTCTTGTTGATACTGTAAAGCTCCGTCTGGATAATCGAGACCTTCTCTCGCTGAATTATATCCAAGATCTCTGCCTCCTCGTCAATTCCCACCAACCATTTATCTGGTGTAAACGGACTTTCATCCATCCAATCGACATCCTCGAACAGAACAACCGCATCGTATTCCCGCTCTTTTCCTGAATCCAAAGTCACGCGGACTGGTTCGA
>NZ_LOPV01000492.1 GCF_001469865.1 Haloferax profundi | reverse complement strand
GTGAGCGCCCACGAACGATTGGCCGGTTTTAAATCGCGCTGTGACGACGTGCGCGTATGGACCGCGTAGCGATCATCGGTGCATCGATGACCCAGTTCGGGCAGCGCGATGCGTGGATTCGGGAGTTGCTCGCCGAGGCGGGGCAGAAAGCACTCACGGATGCCAACGTCTCGCCCGACGAAGTCGAGCACCTCTACGTCTCGAACATGGCGAGTGGTGAGTTCGAGGGCCAGACAGGGGTCCCGAACGCCCTCGCACACGACCTCGCGGCGATGCCCGCGTACACCGCCCGAATCGACCAAACGTCTTCGTCCGGCGGCGCAGGCGTCTACGCCGCGTGGCAGTCGGTCGCCTCCGGCGCGTCCGACATGACCATGCTCGTCGGCGGCGAGAAGATGACTCACCGCTCGACGGCGGAGGCGACGGACGTCATCGCCTCGCTGACCCACCCGGTCGAGTACAAACACGGCGTGACGCTCCCCTCGTTCGCGGGACTCACGGCCAGACTCTACCTCGACACGTACGACGCCCCGCGCGAGTCGCTGGGGAAAGTCGCCGTCAAGAACCACAAGAACGGCCTCGACAATCCGCACGCCCAGTTCCGCAAGGAAGTCGACCTCGAAACGGTGTTGGACTCGCCAATCGTCGCCGACCCGCTTCGACTCTACGACTTCTGTCCCATCACCGACGGGTCCGCAGCGCTCGTCTTCTGTCCAGAGTCGGTCGCCCGCGAGTACACCGACGACTACGTCGTCGTCTCCGGTATCGGCGGCGCGACGGATACTCACGTCGTCCACGAACGCGCCGACCCGACCACGATGGGCGGTGTCGTCAACTCCTCCGAAATCGCCTACGAGATGGCGGACCTCGAACCCGAAGACATCGACGTTGCGGAACTCCACGACATGTTCACCATCCTCGAATTCCTCCAGTCCGAAGACCTCGGGTTCTTCGAGAAAGGTGAAGGCTGGAAAGCCGTCGAAGAGGGCGTCACCGACCGCGACGGTGACCTCCCCATCAACACCTCGGGCGGTCTGAAGTCGAAGGGCCACCCCCTCGGCGCGTCCGGCGTCGCACAGGTGTACGAAATTTACAAGCAACTCATCGGTGACGCAGGGAAGCGACAGGTCGACGCCGACGTCGGCCTCGCGTGCAACGTCGGCGGGTTCGGCAACTGCGTGACCACGACCATCATGGAGTCCCGATAATGTCCGACGACAACCCCCCGATGGAAGCGTACCGCTACCCCGACGGAAGCATCACCTACCCCGGCCACCCGGTCGGCCCCGACGGCGAAGAACCGGTCGGCACCGTCGACCTGAGCGAGTACACAGCGACCGTCCTGACGTGGACCACCTCGACGGCGACGCCGCCGGGAGTTCGTGCACCCAACACGCTCGCCATCGTCGAGTTCGACGTGGACGGCGAACCCGTGCGCGCGATTGGGCAAGTCACGGACGACGACGACGTCGAAATCGGCGACGACGTCGAACCAGTCTACTGCGAGGAACTCCGCGAACCCGGCGCGGGAATCCGCGAACCGGCGAGTCAAGCGTGGGACGGCTACCAGTTTAGACCGGTCTGAGCGACGGTCTTCGCCGCGGACTCTTCTCCCGGCAAGAATGTTGATACTTCTACACGTTCTACGTCTCGTATGAACCGAACCCAGCAGGGTACGTTCGTCCGCGACGCAGTCGTCGCGACTGTGGTGCTTGCTGGACTGTACCTCCTCGGGTACGGCGTCCAGTTCCAACCCCTCCAGATTCCCACCTACCTGCTCGTCGTCGGATTCGACCTGATAGAACTCACATTCGGCTCCGCCGGTTCGAACTACGACTTGCTGTTCGCCGCGTACATCGTCGGCCTCGGCGTCGTCGGCGCGGCAGTCGCGCACGGCCTTCGTCTGTGGGTACGCGAGTCCGACCGCTCGCAGTGGCGACTCGGTGCGGCGGGGGCGATGGCTATCGTCGGCACTCTCTCGCTGCTGTTCGGCCTCAGAATTCTACTCGTGAGCACTCAGTGGACGCCCGTTCTCGTCACTGGCGCTGCCGGAATCGTCTCGTTAGCTCTCGCTGGATGGCTCTCTGGCCTTCTCCGGGTCGAACTCGGGGGGACTCAGTAGTCGCTCGGTTCCTCGTCGTCTTCGTCGTCGCCTTCGACTTCTCGCTTGATGGACTCTAACTCGGCTTCGACGTCTACCTGTGGGGTGTCGTCGCTCTCTCCGTCGGCGTCGTCGGCGACGTTCTCGGAGCCTTCTTCGGTCACGTCGATTCGGACTGGCCCCGAGTCGCGCCCTCGTGCGTCGCTTCGCTGCCGCCAACTCGACTCGAAGCGCCGTTCTTCGTCGCGCCAGTGGCGTTCACGAGACGTTCGTTCTCGCTCCGCGGCAGTGATTCGCGCGTCGAGTTCGTCGGCGAGTGAGCGAGCGTGCTCCATGATATCTCGGGCGTCCGAGTTCGACGGCAGGTCGGCCTCCGAGAGCGCCTTTCGGAGTTCGTCGAGGGCGCGTTCGACGCCGTAGACGGCAGTCCGAGGGACCTCGCGCACCCGCGCGTCGATGTCGCTGTCGGTGCGGCGGTCTTCCATCACTCGTCCGGGGTCCGAGAGACGAATGAGACGGCGGAGGAGTTCGAGCGAGGCGATGGTCGCTTCGAGGACGGCGATGATAGTCGGGAGGGTGTACGACTCGGTAAAGCGCATGACCTCGCCGAACGTCGGCGGGCGCGGATTCCGGAACCGGTCGCGAACCTCACGGTCACGTTCTTCGCGGAGTTCCGAACCGAGTTCGTCCAGCGTCTCCCCGAGTTCGTCGAGCACGTCGAGGATGTCGTCGTCCCGTCGTCGGTCGCTCATACGACACGATTGGGCCGCATCGGGGATAAGCCTTCGAGGGGTGGGGAGGGAGGATACTCAGGAGACTACCGACGCGGAACCGCACGGCGGTACTGCGGTGGCCACTCGGCGTCGACGCCGAGTTCGCCGGCGGCGTGGAGCGCGAAGTACGGGTCGCGGAGGTGTTCACGTCCGACGATTGCGAGGTCCGCCCGGCCGTTTCGGACGAGTTCGTCGGCGTGTCGGGCCGTCCGAATGCCGCCGACTGCGCCGACGGTGACGCCGGTCTCCTCGCGGATGAGTTCGGCGTACGGAACCTGATAGCCGGGGCCGGTACTCGGAATCTGCTGGTCGGGGTGGAGTCCGCCCGCACTCACGTCCACGAGGTCGACGCCGAGGTCGGCGAGGTCTGCGGACAGGCGGACTGACTGGTCGAGGTCCCACGAGTCGCGGTCGTCCAGCCAATCGGTCGCCGAGATACGGACGAACACGGGTTTGTCGTCGGGCCACACCTCGCGGACCGCTTCGGTCGCCTCGCGCACGATTCGCGTGCGGTTCTCGAACGACCCACCGTACTCGTCGTCGCGGTGGTTCGTCACGGGAGAGAGGAACTCGTGGAGGAGATACCCGTGTGCGGCGTGGACCTCGGCGATTTCGAACCCGGCGTCGAGGGCGCGCTCTGCTGCCGCGCGGAAGTCGTCGACGATGCCGCCGACCTCGTCGGTGGTCAGTTCGTGGAGTTCGGGTGCGTCACCGTCGTAGGGCCACGGCACGTCGCTCGGCGCGACGGGATTCCACCCACCGTCTTCGGGGAAGACGGGTTCACTCCCTTCCCACGGGCGCGACTTGCTCCCTTTCCGCCCCGCGTGTGCGAGTTGAATCGCCGGGATGCTGTCCATCGACTTCACGAACGACGCGATTCGTTCGAGTGCCTCGGCGTGTTCGTCGCTCCAGATGCCGAGGTCGTTCGGCGAGATGCGACCTTCCGGCGAGATTGCCGTCGCTTCGGTCATGACGATTCCAGCGCCGCCGACTGCTCGACTGCCGAGGTGGACGAGATGCCAGTCGTTAGCGAGGCCATCGGTCGACGAGTACTGGCACATCGGCGAGACCATGATACGGTTCGAAACTTCCGTCTCCCGCAGTGAGAGCGGACTAAAGAGCGAGTCGGTCATCGTCCCTCGTTGGTCATCGTGGGCAAAACCCCACTCGATTCCGGTGATGCGGGCCGGTTCTGGTGTGCCGCCCAACCGAAGAGGAGCGCCGTCAGTCGACCGACCCGACGAAGGCACGCTGTTCGTCGAGGACATCGCCGTCGAGCGTCCACACGAGGTCACGCTCGTCTCGGTTCAACGCCGCCGCGACGACGCCGTCGGGTCTGACGACCAGCGAGCGCCCGGCAAAGTCTGTCTCGTCTGCGCCCGGAACCGAACCGCTCCCGGTGCGACCTGCGCCAACCAGCCATCGAACCCCGTCGAGCGCACGGGCGCGACAGAGTAGTCGCCAGTTCTCTGAGTGGGCGGCGGGCCACGCGCCGACGACGAAGAGCGCATCGACGTGTTCGTCGGCCATGGCTGCACTGTCGCCAACGAAGTTCAGGTCGTAGCAAGTGAGGAGGCCGGCCTTCCCAGCCGGCGTGTCGACGGTCACGAGTTCGTCACCGGGCGTTACGACCGACGACTCGTCGCCCCAGAGGTGTCGCTTGCGATAGACGGTGGCCGTTCCATCGGTCCCGACGTAGGCAGCGGCGTTGTAGAGTGTGTCGCCGTCGCGTTCGAGGAATCCGGCGAGTACGTCGAACTCGTGGTCTGCGGCGACGGATTCGAGGAAATCAATCGCGTGGTCGCGCGTGACCGCGCCACTGAACGCGCGGTTGTCGGCGACGAACCCCGTCAGTGCGTACTCGGGGAAGACCGCGATGTCGACGCTGTCGGGCAGTTTCGCCGCGCGGTCGCTGATTGCGCCCTCGTTCTGTTCGACGTCGAGGTCCGAGAGAGACAGTTGCGGGATAGCGACGGTAGGACCAGTCACGACCCAAGAGACGGCGCCCGGGTGAAAAAATACCTCGGCATAGAGGCAACGTTCCGCGTCGCACCCCCACCGATGGGCGAAGCGAAGGGAAACGCTCTTTTTACACACGAACGCAGTTCCGGCATATGAGTGACGGGGACGACGATACGACGGAACTCTCACCCGAGAGCCTCGACGAACGCCTGAACGAGGCAACGGAGGCCCTCGAAGCGGCTGAAACCGAAGCCGACCTCGACGACGTCGAGGCGACGCTCGACGAGATAGAAGCGGACATCGAGGCCGCAGACCTGCCCGAGGCCGACGACGAGGACGAAGACGACCCTGCCGAGGAACTCTCCTCGCAGGTGTCCGACCTCCGCGACGACCTCGAATCGCAGCGTGGCCCCTACGCCGAAGACGCCATCGAGACGCTCGAAGAGGCGAAGTCCACCATCACGGACACGCGCTGGACCGAGCAGGGCGAAGGCGAAATCGTCGCCGCAGTCGAATCCTTCGCGGACGACTTCGGCGGCGTCCTCGACGCCAGCGTGTCGGTCGACGGCGACGACGAAGCGGCCCTCACGGCCGCCATCGACGAGGCTATCTCGGCCATCGAAGCGGCTGACCTCGACGCCGACGAGGACGCGGAGACCATCGCTGACCTCATCGAAGTCACCGACGGCCTGACCGACGGCCTCGACGACGCGCAAGAGTGGGACGACCTCGAAACGCGCGAGAAGCTCCAAGCACAGGGCTTCTACGACGTGCTCGGCCACTACAAAGACTACCCACCGGAACTCTCGGCGCTCAAGGAACACGAGAAGCGCGGCAACGTCGACATGATTGCGCTCGCGTTCGAGAGCTTCCAGTCCGGCTTCATGGAAGAGTACTGCATCGAGGCGTTCACGCGCATGAACGACCCGGCCGCGTACGATGCGGTCGAACCACAGGCCAAGCGCCGAAACAAGGGCGCTATCAAGGCCATCGGAAAGATGGGTGCCGAAGAAGGCGTCGAGATGCTCGTCGACTACGCCGACACCGACAGCGACCCGGCGCTCCAGAAGGTCGTGTTCAAAGCGCTCGGCGAAATCGGCTCCGAAGAGGCGACGCAACCGCTCGCGGACAAACTCGTCACGGAGAACGAGAACGTCCGTTCGGCCGCCGCGCGTGCCCTCGGTATCCTCGGTGACACGCGCGCCGTCGACCCACTCACGGACGTCTTAGCGGACGACGACGTGGACTCCGTGCGCGCGAGCGCCGCGTGGGCACTCCGCCAGATTGGCACCGAGACGGCCCTCGAAGCGGCCGCCGAGTACGTCGACGACCGGTCGTACATCGTCCAGCGCGAGGCCGAACTCGCTGCCGAGTTCCTCGGCGACGACGTCGAACCCGAAGCGACGGTCTGAACGCACAGACCCGTCACCTCCGCGCACGACTGTTCGACCGACTGTCTCGACTATCGACGGATTACACGCTCGCGAGCCCGATTAACGCAGTCGTAACAACGGGACGTCATCTCTCTGTCTTCGTCCCGCTGACAGTAAGGATTAACATACTGCTTAGCTAACTATCAGATTTCTGTCTTTAATTCGTGTCCAGCGAGCCTATTTTATTTCAAATATAACAATCCAACAAGGAATTGTAGGTCTCTCCTGAACACCACTCGGAACGTCACGCAGTCGTTCCGAGACGGGTGGCAGATGATGGTGCTAACTAACATGAGAACAAAGATTTCGCGGAGAACGGCGTTGAAGGCACTCGGCGCGAGCGGAGTGGTACTCGCCGGAGGAGCGACAGTGATATCGGGGCAGTCAGACGAGCAGTCGAGCGACGTCGGCGAACTGGAACTCGTCTACGAGTTCGAACCGCCCGAGGGCTCACCGCAAGAACCACCCTTCGGTCAGCTCCCGGAGAACGTCGCAATCGACCCGTTTGGGAACAAGTTCGTGAGTGTCCCATCACAGGTCCAGATTTGGAAGTTCGGGCCGGACGACGAACTGGTCGACCAACCGTTCGTCCAGTTCGATTCGACAGAAGAGTTCCTCGTCGGGCCGACTGGCGTCGAATTCGACCCGAACGGGAGACTGTACTCGGCGTTCGTGAGTGACCTCTCGACTTCGGAAGACGCCGAGACGAACGGCGTCTACGAAATCGACGAGGAAAACGGTGAGTACGAACTCTACGCAGAGATATCGAACGACGTCGAGGACTTCCCGACGTTCCCCAACGACATCGCGCTGCTCGAAAACTCGTTACTCGTCACCGATAGTTTCAGCGGCGTCATCTGGGAGGTCAAGAGAGGGAGGACAGAGGTGTGGGCCGGTGAGTTGTGGGACGGTGAGGACGACTTCCCGACTGGTCCACTCGCTCCACCGGCACCGACGGCCGACGGTCCTCAGTTCGGACCGAACGGACTCCAGTTCACCGAAGACAAACGAACTCTCTACGTCGCCAACACTTCGAAGGGGACGATTGTCGAGATTCCGGTGCTCGACGGAAGCGCACGTGAACCCGAAGTGTTCGTCGAGGGACTCGTCGCTCCGGACGGCCTCGCGATGGACGTCGACGAGAACCTCTACGTCGCAGACAACGGTGCCAATCAAATCCTTCGCATCTCACCGAACGGTGACGTCGAGGTGCTCGCAGAGAACGAGGGGATGGACGGTGGACAGGAGACGACCACGGAAGAGGAGACCACGACTGCAGAGGAAGGGACCACAACCGCGGAAGCAGGAACAACGACTGCAGAGGAAGGGACTACGACCGCAGAGGAAGGGACCACAACCGCGGAAGACGGGACCACGACCGCAGAGGAAGAGACCACGACCGCAGAGGAAGGGACCACAACCGCGGAAGCAGGAACCACGACCTCTGAAGACGAAACGACGACCGACGAAGCAGGGACCACGACCGCAGAAGAGGGGACTACGACCGCAGAAGATGGAACCACGACTACCGAACAAGGAGACGACCAGACCGAACCAGATAGCGAGGGCGGTGTCCCAATCCTCGACCAACCCGCAGACGTGACGTTCGGAACCACGGACGACCAGCGCGAGACGCTGTACATCGTCAACCTCGCGCTCAGCTCGCAGTTCGAAGAGCCCACCCCGAGCTTCGTGAAACTCGACGTTGGTATCGAGGGGCTTCGGGTCGAACGCTGACCATCCATCCAAACGAGGATACTCCACGTCCCTCCGAATTTTGTTCAAGTAACGGTACGCTACGTGGTCGAGTATGGAGACAATATAACGCCTAAATAATATTTTTCCCACGTGTCCTGCTTTGAGGACGACATCGCCCTGATGGGTCGGAATGTGAATCTCGAACCTCTTTGTCTCTCAGAAACGTTGTGATTCTCTTACGGCTTTCATAACAATCTACAAACACATCGTAGGTTTCGGTAGACGCCCCTCGTAGAGCCAGCGGGAGCGTGGCATCTCGGTGTGGGCGCACGAACAATGGAGAAATCAACATGACACAATTCGTTTCACGGAGAACGATGCTGAAGGCACTCGGTGCCGGTGGGATGATGCTCACCGGTGGCGTGTCGATGGCATCCGCAAAGTCACACAAGGAAGTAGGAACCGTCGAGGAGGTCTACAGTTTCGACACACCGTCCGAGTTACCTCCCTTCGGTGAACTCCCCGAGAACGTCGCCATCGACAAGCAAGGAAACAAGTACGTGAGTGTTTCGTCGCAGGGCCAGGTATGGAAATTCTCGCCAGGTAACGAACCCATCTCTGCCCCGTTAACCCAGTTTACCACCGGTGGTGCGTTCCTTGTCGGCCCGACTGGCCTCGAAGCCGACCCACAGGGGACAGTATACGTGTGTTTCGCGAGTGACTACGCGACGAACGGCGCAGACACGAACGGCGTCTGGGCCATCGACGAAGATGGTGAAAAAGAACTCTTTGCGGAAATTTCCACCGACACGCTGAGTTTCCCCAACGATATCGCGCTGTTCGGCGACTCCCTGCTCGTCACTGATAGCTTCACTGGTGTCGTCTGGCGAGTGTGGAAAGACACCACCCAACCATGGGCAGACCACCCACTTCTCAAGCCAGCGTTGGCACCTCCCCAGTCGCCCGGAACCCCTGGGTCGTTCGGGGCGAACGGAATCGCGCTCTCGAAAGACAAGAAAACGGTCTACGTCTCGAACAACGCGACGGGGGAAATCATCAAAATCCCAGTCAACGAGGACGGGAGTTCGGGAACCCCCACTACGTTCACGGGGGGCCTCATTGCCCCCGATGGGATCGCGTTGGACACCAAAGAAAACGTCTACGTCGCGGACAACGCCGGAAACCAAATCGTCTGTGTGTCGTCTGACGGGACCACGGAACCACTCGCCAGCGGGTCGCCACTCGACTTCCCGGCAGACGTGACGTTCGGTACCGCACGCGGCGAGCAGAAATCGCTGTTCATCGTCAACCTCGCGTTCTCGTCGAATCCCAACCCAGCACTGTTGAAACTCGACGTCGGCGTCCCGGGTCTCCCGATTCGTCGGTGAATCACCGAGTAGTGCGCTGACCACGCGCCGACGAACTTTTTGAACCAAGACGGAACCACCGCGGAGTCTGTTCCATCGGGTCGTCCTCGTCGCTACCGGACTCGCTATCATCGTGGCCGGGCCACTCGGCCAGTGGAATTAATCGACACATAGCACGAGCCGCCACTTCAACGCTCCATTCGAGACAGCTGCGCCGATATCTGACATTTAAACAGATTGTTGGTTTGTGTAACGTTACTTTACAGATGTATGACTTGTCCTGCACCAAATATAACAATTATGTAATAGGTAGTAGGCTTAAGTGAACGCCCATCGGGAGACGCGTCGGCAGCTATTTGCCCCGATTGGGGCGGGACAAGATGGTGGTGAACACAACATGACAACATTCGTATCTCGAAGAACGATGCTGAAGGCCGTGGGGGCAGGCGGGGTGGCACTCACCGCCGGTTGCCTCGCGTCCAGCGACGTACCGACGGCGGCAGCGACGCAGGCGGACGGGTCTGATGTCGGTGAGTTAGATGTACTGTACGAGTTCGCTCGACCGACTCCACAGATGACGTTCCCCGGCGAACTCCCAGAGAACGTCGCCATCGACACCGACGGCAACAAGTACGTGAGCATCGCCTCACTCGGGCACATCTGGAAGTTCGGACCAGACAACGAACTGCTCCAACCGAACGCAGTGGAGGGAATCCCGCCCTTCGCGACGTTCCAAGTCAGCGGAACCTTCCTCGTCGGAACAGTCGGTCTCGAAGTCGACTCGGACGGGACGGTGTACGTGTGCTTCGCCAGCGACTTCGACAAGCTTGAACAAGACCCTGGAGAGTCTGCGACGAACGGCATCTGGACCGTCAAAGAGGGAGAAGAACCGGAACTGTACGCAGCGATTACACCGCTCGCAGAAGGTGCGCTCACGTTCCCGAACGATCTTACTCTCTTCGGTGACTCCCTGCTCGTCACGGACAGCCTCAGTGGCGTGGTATGGCAAGTTCGAAGAGACGAGACATCGGTGTGGTCCGATAGCTCGCTCCTCGTGGGCGGTGAGGACTTAGGGGCCGACGGCATCCAGGTCTCGAAAGACGGGAAGACTGTCTACGTGACCAACATCGCTGCCGGAACGATTGTCGAGATTCCCGTCAACGAAGACGGGAGCGCGGGAGAGGCATCGGTGTTCGTCGACGGACTGGTCGGGCCAGATGGTCTCGCGATGGACGTCGACGAAAATCTGTACGTCGCGGACAACAGAGGCAATAGAATCGTCCGTGTCTCGCCGAGCGGTGACGTCGAAGTCCTCGCGGAGAACGACCAGGAGGACGACGGAGTGGAAGACGACACAGACCGCGACCGCGAACAAGAACAGGCTCAGGACCGCGGCCCAGACCAAGACGGTGAACCGGACCGCGACCAGGACCGCGACCAAGATTGCGACGTGGACGACGAACCCGTCCTCGACAACCCCGCTGACGTGACTTTCGGCACCACAGCGGACGAAGAAACGTCCGTGTTCATCGTCAACCTCGCGTTCTCTGACGACCCGAAGCCGAGCTTCATGAAACTCGACGTTGGTGTCGCAGGCCTCCCGGTCGAACGTTGAGCAGACAGCGAGAGCACACAGACGACCACTACGAACCTTTTTGAACCATCACGGGACCACCGCGGAGTGTGTTCCACCGGGTCGTCCTCGCCGTCATCGTGCTCGCAACCGTCGTCCCCGCACCGGTCGCGACTGCTATCGACCCGCCACCAGCGACGACAGCGTCGGACTCCGACGCTCGCATCCTCTCGGCACTGCCGGACCCGACGACGCCGGACGACCGTGGCGAATTCGTCGTCGTCCGTGCCTCCGAAGGGACCACTCTCGTCCTCGACGATGGCGAGCAACAGGTCTCGTTCGTCGCTCCCGGTGGCCCCATCGCTGTCACGTCGAACCCCGCAGCGACGGCTACCCTCACAGACTATCCGACCGTCGCTCCCGGCCTCGCCCTCGCGAACGGCGGTGAGACCGTGACGCTCAGCGTGGACGGACGTGTCGTCGACCGACTCGTATACGACCGGAGTCGAGAGGGCGAACGACTCGAACGGCGTGATGGACCTACGGGCGCGTGGGAGTGGTGGCCGCGAACGCTTCCCCGGCGGAACGTCACGACGCACGGCCCAGCCGAGTCGACTCTGTTCGTCCTTCCCGACTCGCCGACCGTCCCAGTAGAGACGCTCCGTGGTGCCGACGGGCGAATCCTGCTCGCTGGCTACGTCGTCTCCTCTCCCCGTATCGCCGACGAACTCGTCGCGGCCCACGAGCGAGGCGTTCGCGTCAGAGTGCTCGTAGACGACGCGCCCGTAGGGGGCTTTCCACGCACGTCCGCCCGTGTCCTCGACAGACTCGCGATGGCAGGCATCACCGTCCGCGTCGTCGGCGACCCGTACTCGTTTCACCACGCGAAGTACGCCGTCGTCGACGACGAGGCACTCGTCACCACAGAGAACTGGAAACCGTCCGGCACAGGCGGTCGAAAGAGTCGTGGATGGGGCGTCGTCGTCCACTCACCTGCCGTCGCTACCGACCTCGCGACGACGTTCGCGAACGATTCGAACCTGCCTGCGACCCAGTCGTGGGAGACGTATCGAACTGGCCGCCAGTTCGTCGTCACCGACGTGGCCAACGGGTCGTATCCGGCACACGTCGTACCAACGACAATCGATGTCGACCGCATCTCGGTCATCCACGCGCCCGACAACGCAGAGCAGGCAGTCGTCACGCGACTGGACGGTGCAGACCGCCGAATCGACGTGATACAACCGAGTGTCGAAGCCGACGGACCGTTCGTCGTCGCCCTCAAACGAGCAGCGAAACGAGGCGTCCGCGTCCGATTGCTCCTCGGGAGTGCGTGGTACGTCGACGACGAGAACCGGGAACTCGCGGACCGATTGAACCGCTGGGCCGACCGAACCGGCCACCCGTTGTCGGTTCGACTCGCACGTCCTGCCGGGCGATACGGCGCGGTTCACGCGAAGGGCGTCGTCGCCGACGACACGGTCATCGTCGGGAGTCTCAACTGGAATCGACACTCGGCGCGGGAGAACCGTGAGGTCGCTGTCGTGCTCTCCGACCCCGCGGCGGCGACCTACTACCGCGACGTGTTCGAGACAGACTGGACCGCGAGTCGGCGAGGGGCACGGCCGACGCTGGTCGGTGCGGCGGCGGTGGCCATCCTCGTCGCACTGGCGGCGCTCAGGCGAGTGGAGTTCGAAGAATGAGACGGCGGTCGGTCTCGCGTCGGCTTACGCCGTCGTCGAGAGTTCTTCGTCGATGTCGGCTTCTGCCATCTTCTCGACGAGTGTGTCGATGACTTCCTCGCGCATGCCGCTGACGAACTTGATGGACCCGACGACGAGGTGGCCGCCACCGGAGACGCCACCGCCGACGACTTCCTCGTTCAGTTCGGCGACCATCCGTGGGATGTCGAGGCGGACGCCGTCAGAGCGGAGGACGGCGAAGTCCGGACCGTAGCCGATGGTGATGACCGGTTCGCCAGTCTCGGTGACCTTCTTGTCGTGAAGTTTCCCCGTGGTCTTCCCCGGTGCGGGGTAGGTAAAGCGGTGGGCCCACTTGTCGAGGTCGATGCGGTAGAGGTTAGCACCGCTGTCGAGGCGTTCGTGTTCGAGGTGTGGTTCGGCCGCTTCGAGTTGGCGCTCGACGTCGCGTTCGGCACGCGACGAGAGGAACTCGACGAGTTCACGGTGCCGTCCTTCGTCGTCGCAGCCGACGTTGAGCACGTCGTTGACGATGGACGCACCGTCGTTGTACCGAAGCCAGTGTGCGGCGTAGTCGAGTGCCTCACCGACGTCGAGGAGTTCGTCGCGGTCGTAGCCTTCCGCTTCGGCCAGCGCGATGTAGTCGTCCATGACCTCGGCCTTCGAGCGGTCCGAGAGACCCGCGACGGCGGGGACGTGACGCAGTTCGTCGGTCACGTCGGGGTGAATCATCCGCGCGAGTTCGACACACATCATACCCGTCGTGATGCGGTAGTCCTCGTCGTGGAGGTACGGGTTGACGTGTGCGTCGAGGAGTGGGTTGACTGCCTCGGGGTCCGGATGGTGGTGGTCGACGACGGCGATGGGCACGTCGTAGTGCGCGAGGTTCTCGTAGGCGGGCACGTCCTCTTCGGTCGACCCGTTGTCGAGCATCAAGAGGAAGGGAAGACGCTGACCGTGGCGGGCGCGGCCTTCGAGTGCGAAGTTCAGGTCGCGCGTCACGTCTTCCATCTCGTAGAACGGTGCCTTGCTCGGCAGGCGCTTGAACAGGTGTCGCGGCGCGTCGGCGTCGTCGTGGACCTCGGTGATGAGTCGTTCGAGCGCCAGTTGGACCGGAACGGACGCACACATGCCGTCACCGTCGGCGTGGTGGCGGACGCGAATCGGGCGGCCTTCGAGGACCGTGCGGCGCAGAAGTCGGGCCACGTCTTCGAGGTCCGAACGGAGCTTTTCGAACGCTGGCCACTCGACGAGTGGGTCGACGTCTTCGGGTTCGGCGCGTTCGTCGAACGCGGCGTCGATTCGCTCTCGTGCCTCGGTCGCCGCCTCGTCTTCGAGGACGGAGAGACCATCCACTTCGAGTTGGCGCGTCCCTTCGTGGTCCTCGACAGTCCCGCTCATGCGGATGACGTCGTCGAGTTCGACGTGGGGGAACGCGCGGACACCGGCCTCTTCGAAGGCGGCGGCGGCGACGATTCCCGAGTCGTCGGCGATGCGGAAGACAGTGGGACCACCCGTCTGCTTGATCTGGGCGACGACGCCTTCGATGGTGACCGTCTCACCGACCGTGATGTCGGCGATAGGCGTGATGGTCGGTTCGTGGTCGACCGTCAGCGTCCGGTAGTTGTCCGGCGTATCTTCGACGAACGCGATGTCGCCGTTCTCGCGGACTTCGTCGAGGCGGACGACGAGACGGTCGCCGACCTCGTAGTCCGTCGAGAGGTTCGACTCGTGGATGAGACCAGAGACAGAGTCGGAGATGTCGACGAAGATGCCGTACTCCACGACGCCGTTGACGACGGCGTGGTAGTGTGCGTCGGTTTCGGTGTCTTCGACGGTACAGTTCGGTGCAAGATCGTAGACGATAGGTCGTGAGTCCGAATTCGGACCCGAGTCGGCGCCGGAATCCCCGGCGTGCTCGTCGCTCATAGTCTGGCTAGGTCGGGGGTTGGTGTTAAGCTTTACAAAAGCGTCTCGTGAGCGGCTCGGACTCGCTGGGGGTCTCAGTATCCAATGGCGTCCAACGCCTCCCGAACCTCGGGGACGTACGCCGACCCGAACACGCGAACGTGTTCGAGAAGGGGAAAGAGCGCGTAGACGGGTGAGCGCTGCTCGAAGAACCCGGCGTCGATTCCGCGCCGTTCGTCGTACGCGTCGAAGAACGCGTCACCGACCCCGTCGAACCAGTCGACGTACGCGAGTTCGACCTCTGGGTGCGCGTAGTAACACGCCGGGTCCAAGAACGCGACGACGCGGCCATCTTCGACGCGAAGGTTGGCCTCCCAGACGTCGCCGTGGACGAGTCGCGGTGCCGTCGGTTCCGTGACGAGGATGTCGAGGTCCGAGGCGACGGCCTCGATTCGCTCAGCGGTCGACGCCGGGAGGCCCGCATCGACTGCCGCGTCGGTCCACGGGAGGAGACGCTGGTCGCGGAAGAACTCGACCCAGGAGTCGGTCCACGGGTTCGGTTGCCGATACGGCCCCGAGAGGGTGTCGTACGGAAACCCGAACGCCGGTGCCGTCGTCTCGTGAAGTGAGGCGAGGTGAGTGGCGAGGTCACGTTCGGCCCGTTCGTCGAGTGTAGACTCGCCGTCGACGTACTCGAGGACGAGGAAGTCCGGGTCTGCAGCGTACACGCGCGGAACGGGGAGGCCGGTCTGGCGGAGTGCGTCGAGCATCGCGGCTTCGACGTCGAGTGGTGTGTCGCCGACTTTGACGACGAGGGGCCGCCAGTTCGGGACGTCGAGTCGATAGACACGCCCGACGTGGCCGCCGTCGAGTTCTGACGACGAGATACCGTCTGCATCCGTCCCGAGCGCGCGTGCCACGCGCTCGATGATAGCTCCTGAAAGCGTCACGTCGGTGAACTGTCGGCCGCGAGAACCTCAGTATGACGGTTCGGTCGCCGCACGACCATCGGGCGTTCCGGAACCCTTAGATGGAGCGCCCGCGGACGAATCGGTATGCGACTCTTCCGGTCGCGGGAGGTCATCGGAATCGCCGCCGAGGCCCTCGACTTCGCGCTCGAAGCAGCAGCGGAGACACATCCGAACGAGTACATGGGACTGCTCCGCGGCGAGGACGCCCAGCAACTCGGCCTCGACCGCGACGGTCTTCTCGTGACGGACGTGCTGATAATCCCCGGGACCGTCTCGGACCCGTTTAGTGCGACCATCAAGACCAACTTCGTGCCGAACGACTTCCGGGCCGTCGGGTCGATTCACTCGCATCCGAACGGCGTTCTCCGCCCGAGCGACGCGGACCTCGACACCTTCGGGAGTGGAACCGCACACATCATCATGGGCCATCCGTACGGCCCGAACGACTGGAAGACGTTCGACCAGTCCGGCGACCCGCGCGACCTGCCGGTCTACAACGTGGACCTGCCGGACCCAGAATCGTTCTTCGACTTCACACAGGAAGACATCGACGAGGAGTTAGACCGATGAGACGAGTTATTGCACAGGGAACGTTCGACATCCTCCACCCCGGCCACGTTCACTACCTGTCGGACGCGAAAGCGATGGGCGACGAACTCCACGTCATCATCGCGCGCAGAGAGAACGTGACGCACAAGCCGAAACCGATTCTCGGCGACCGACAGCGCCGCGACATGGTCGCCGCTCTCGACGTCGTGGACGAAGCGCACCTCGGCCACCCCGACGACATCTTCGTCCCTATCGAGGAGATAGCCCCCAGCGTCATCGTCCTCGGGTACGACCAACACCACGACGAGGAAGCACTCGAAGCCGCCCTCGCCGAACGTGGCATCGACTGCGAAGTCGCCCGCGCGACGCCCCGTGACCCGTCGTCCGACGACGAAGTCCTCTCGACGGGGCGCATCATCGACCGTATCGTCGAACGACGCTGCTGACACCGTTTTCGTTCGGCGCGTCGCGACTCCGCGAGTTATACGTCAGTTCAGTCGACCGCTCGGCGAGTGACAGCGACACCACTCACCGGACAGAGAAGGTGGAAAAAACGAGCGGGTTACTCGCTGGACTGCTGCTCGTCGAGCCAGTTTTGGTACTCTTCTTCGGAGACGACTTCGACGGTGAAGTACATCTGCGAGTGAGCGACACCACAGTACTCAGTACAGTAGCCCTGATAGGTGCCTTCCTCGTTGGCGACGGTCCGAATCGTGTTCGTCGAACCGGGCATCGCGTCCTGCTTGAGCGCGAGTTCCGGGACGTGGAAGCCGTGTATCACGTCAGTCGCCGTCACCTGGAAGTAGACAGGCCGGTCTTTCGGGATGACGATTTCGTTGCCCGTAGTGAAGTTACCCTCTTCGGGGTAGTACATGTTCCAGCCCCACTGGTAGGCTTCTGCCGTGACGACGACCGGGTCTTCGGCCGCGTCGATCTCGTTACCCTGGTAGGTGACGTCCTCGTTTGCCAGCACACCGTAGGAGGCGACGCCGACGAACAGCAGGATGATGGCGGTGGCGATGGTCCACGTGATTTCGAGTCGGCGGTTCTCCTTGGTCGGCAGTGCGCGCTCGCTGTTGCGGAACTTGATGACCGTGTAGAGGAGGATGACCTCGACCAGCACGGTAATCGGGATAGCGACGTACAGAAGCTTCCCGTTCAGTTGGTTGATGAGCTCCGACGTTGTGGACGCCTGCGCCGCGGCGGGGGTGGCAACGAGTGCCATCACGACCGCTGCAAGCAGGGACGCGAGCGCGAAGCGCGTCTTTCTCATGCTGATCGGGAGTTAGGAACAACCGCATAAATGCGTACCGACTCTCACGCCGTCGTTTATCAACGGCCGCCCCACATATGGCGGGAGGCTACGGTCACCACGCGGAGTAAAAAGCGGGGGTCCTAAATACGGGACGGCCTAATCGCCCCGTAGGTGAATATCGTGGCCACGACGCGCGCTTCGAACACGTTCCACGGCCTCCTCGCTGCGACGGCGATGGGAGTCTACGTGCTACTTCTCGTCGGCGCGACGACGGCGCTCACTGATGCGGCAGCCGCGTGTACTGCGTGGCCCGCGTGTGGCGATGGGCTCACACTTCCATCGACGATGGACGGGTGGGTCGCGTTCGGCCACCGCATCGCCGCCGTCCTCGTCGGTCTCTTGGCACTCGTGACGCTCGTCTCGGCGTGGCGCTCTGACGCGTCCCGCCGGGTGAAAGCCACAGTGACCGCATCGGCAGCGCTCTACCCGGTACAGGCGGGACTGGGTGCAGTCGTCGCAACCGTCGGCGCAAGTGCATCGCTCTCGACACTCCACCTCGTGGTAGGGATGGCCATCTTCGGTGGCCTCCTCGTCGCGCTGGCGTGGACACTCGAAGAAGTAACTGGTGACCCGACCGACAAACCGGTCGACGCACCGTCACGGGACCTCCCACCGGCAGAAGAACAGGAACGGCCGGCAGTCCCGACCGAACCTGTCGCTCGAGCGAAGGCGACGGCGTGGGCGTACTTCCGTCTGATGAAGCCACGTCTGATGTGGCTCCTGTGTCTCGTCGCCTCGGCGGCGATGACGCTCGCCGCAACCGTCTCGTCCGGCCTCTCGACGTACACGCTCCTCGCGACACTCGGCGGTGGCGTCCTCTCTATCGGTGCCTCGGGGACGTTCAACCACGTCCTCGAACGCGACGTGGACCGCCGGATGCAACGGACGAGCGACCGACCACTCGCGGTGGACCTCGTCCCCGTCCGCAACGCAATCGCGTTCGGCGTCGTCCTCGCACTCGCGTCGGTAGCGCTCTTCGCGAGCGTGAATTGGCTCGCCGCCGTCCTCGGCCTCGTCGCAATCGCGTTCTACAGCGTCGTCTACACGCTCATCCTGAAGCCGAACACCGTCCAGAACACGGTCATCGGCGGCGCGGCGGGCGCGCTCCCGGCACTCATCGGATGGGTCGCGGTGACCGGCGAAATCGGCCTCGGTGGCATCGTCCTCGCCATCGTCATCTTCCTGTGGACGCCGGCGCACTTCTACAACCTCGCGCTCGCGTACAAGGACGACTACGCCCGTGGTGGCTTCCCGATGATGCCCGTCGTCCGCGGTGAGACCGAGACGCGAAAACACATCGTCTGGTGGCTCGGTGCCACCCTCATCGCCGCCGCCGGCCTCGCCGTCATGGACGCACTGGGTGTCGTCTACTTCCTGACGAGCGTCGTCTTCGGTGGCGCGTTCCTCTACTTCGTCGTGCGCTTGCACTACGAACGCGACGACACGGCAGCGTTCCGCGCATTCCACGCCTCGAACGCGTACCTCGGGATGTTGCTCCTCGCCATCGTCGTCGACACCCTCGCCCTCTGAACATGGCAACCGCAACCGCCCTCCCCCGTCCGTCCCGGTCCAGCCTCCTCCGCGCAGCGTTCGCCGTGAACACGACGCTGATTCTGGCGTTCGCCTACCTGTTGTTCACCGACGCGAGCGTCGGCGCACCCCGGTACGCCGTCTACGGCGTCACGTGG
>NZ_LOPV01000491.1 GCF_001469865.1 Haloferax profundi | reverse complement strand
AGATCCCGTACATCTTGCCGAGCTCTTTCATACTCCCGTGAACTCCCTCCGGAATATCCGCATTTGGACGTGTCATATAGCGTTCTAAGACTGTCAATAACTACTACAAAAAGATTGGGTCATCACACCCATCAATCATTTGAAAATTAGCCAAAAAATACTAATAATATAATTCCCATCGCCTAGGTAGAATCTGACATAATGTCTAAGAAAATGGCTTTTAGATTGACTGAAACGTACGAATTACAAATACCAGATATGTATTCACTGACCGTAACGTCACCCGTGTCAAATTTGATAAAATCCAGTCGCCGTGCCCTCGTCACCGTTGGGTTAATCGCCGTCACCATGAGTACGACTGCCGCTGCCCAGGAGGGCGTCGGTAGTGGTATCTGTGGAACCCCACTCGCCGAGACGATCAACCAAGCAGCCCCACTGGTCGTGGGCACGCTCATGAT
>NZ_LOPV01000490.1 GCF_001469865.1 Haloferax profundi | reverse complement strand
AATCCTCTCGTACATTCTCCACACTGCTGCGGCCTTCCCGAAGGACCCGCAGTCGGTTCAAACGTTCAAAAATTGGCGCAACCGAGCCGGCATGAGCGCGGTGACAACGCCGTTGTTTGCCGTCGTTATCGAGATGTTTATCGGCTTCACGGGGACGGCGACGGCTGAGTGTATCAGTCTCGTTCCCTTCTTCTGAGAGGACTTCACACGGAGTCTCTCTTCTATGGCACACAACGCACGTCTCGCAGTGCTGGTTGTATTGACGCTCGTCGTGAGCGCTGGAGTGGTTCCTAT
>NZ_LOPV01000489.1 GCF_001469865.1 Haloferax profundi | reverse complement strand
CTCGCCGTCGCTGACACCTCAGCGAGTCACGCACAGCTCGAAACCACTCCCGAACCGACCGCCGGTGACGAGAACAGCGATGATACCGAAGACGCAGGCTACTGTAGCGGCATCGACCCCGTCAGTGGACAGGTGTGTAACGGCTTCATCGATGCGATTCGAGCCATCGCACAGGCCTTCCTCGAATTCGCTCGCGACGTTGCCGAGTGGTCCGTCGAGTTCCTCGTCTCTCGTCCAGTCCCTCTCCAAGACGGTGAGATGGAA
>NZ_LOPV01000488.1 GCF_001469865.1 Haloferax profundi | reverse complement strand
CACCGGAGCAAAACACTTCAACAAAAGGGGTGGTTTGGGTTGTTCTTCATCCTCGCCTCGTGGATCTGGGCTGCCGTCGTCTTGCACCTCTCGCAGGGCATGATCCTCGCGGTTGCCCCAGATGGTGCCGACCTCGTAGCCGACCTCGGCTCGATTGGTGGGAACAGCGCCGCTGCAGGCCTTGGAATCATCCTCGTGTGGCTGTCGTCGGGTGTGTTGTTCCTCCTGATCGCGCTCGTGTTCGGCCTCTCGTGGGTGTCGGTGTTCATTTTCGCCCCGGCACTCCCCATCTTTATCGCCCTTTCGTTGGTTGATTTCGGCCCACTGAGCATCGTCTCGAAGGTTGGCCAGATTGGGCGTGACCTGTTCGTCACCGTCGCGTTCTTGCCGTTCCCGACAGCACTCGTGCTGGGCTTTGGATATCCCATCATCAACGCCGCCCGGAGTGCTATGCCCGGCCCAGCGTCGATTGTCCCCGGCCTCGGTGTCTATGCGCTGTTGACGCTCT
>NZ_LOPV01000487.1 GCF_001469865.1 Haloferax profundi | reverse complement strand
ATTGCACTGTTATCTCCGATTATGCTGTTCGTTGGCATGCGTTCGATGCGTCCGTTTTCATCGATGGCGGCCGGTGTTCTCGGTGCTGTGTCGGCGACAACTCTAGCGAGTGCGTCGAGTAAGGTGGGGAAAGCAAGTAGTGCAGCAACGAGTGCTGCGAGTTCAGCCGCCTCTAGCCCGCGTGTAGATCCAATAGTGGGCTCGCCGTTCTCCAGCGACAACGCGAGTTCGACTGCATCCAGTGCAGTTGGTGCGCTGGGCAGCCCTTCAGGTGGGCTTACTCGGAGTGGCTCTGAGAC
>NZ_LOPV01000486.1 GCF_001469865.1 Haloferax profundi | reverse complement strand
GCGAGTCTGGGTGCCTCGGGGTCGTCGACTCACTCTTCAAATAGAGGAGACGCAGTACGACAACGTCGTGACGTGACAGAAGTAACAAGCCCCCGCGAACTTTCGAGTGATCAGAAGTACGTGGCTGGATATTTCAACAGCCACGGTGAATTCACAGATGCAGGACGTGGTGCGACTGTCTCACGAGACTGGGCCTTGAATAGAGGCTATGAACGAATTGGACAAGCCTTCTCGAACGAGACACTTGTACTCCGAGGTACGGATGACGAGCAGTTCTACGACGTGAGAGAAGCAGTCGCCAGTCAACGCTACGGTGGCCCATACTCGCTCGCTCAACAGACTGCTGAGAGTCGAGATACGGTCTTCAACACGCGGGGGCAGAACGAATGAGCCACCGCGACACGCCTCGACGAATCCTCGACGAGTTCGGGACGAGTGACGAGATCTTCGGCATCGAAATCGACTACAGTCTCAACGACCTGAAGCTATTCCTCCCGGCTGGGGTTGTCTGTGGATTCATTCTGCTTGCAACTCCCCAATGGCTGAACATCGGCGGTCTCCTCGCGGTGATTGGAATCCTGCTGTTGACCGCTGGGCTCATTTTCGTGACGCCGTCTCACAAGTCGCCACAGCAGTGGTTGGCGGATATGATTATGTTTTCACGAGCAGAGCACACTAAAACCGCAGTCGCTGAAACACCCGCCAAACAGACCGACTCACTTACGCAAGTCAAGCGCTTTTTGCCAGTCTCGAATCTGGTTGAGCGCACTGATGGTCATCTCGTCGCCGCACTTCGCGTGAGTCCAGCCAATCTCTCACTCGCTACTGATAGAGAGTGGGAGGCGATGGCCAACTCCTTTGGAAGTGTGCTGAACGCACTGGACTTTGATTTCCAGATTCACTCGACTGCCCGGCCAGTTGAACCTGATCGAATCACCGCT
>NZ_LOPV01000485.1 GCF_001469865.1 Haloferax profundi | reverse complement strand
CTGCCCGGCCAGTTGAACCTGATCGAATCACCGCTGGCTATCGTGCACGGCTAGACGATTCGGACGTCATCGACAACCCAGCTCTTGGAGACATAATTCGTGTCTATCGTGAGCGGTTCCCGGCGGAGTTCGAGAGCCGTGGAACCTGTGTCCGGGAGTATCACATCCTCATCCCCGTCAGCATCCGTGAGGTACAACTCGCTGACCGTGGTGCACTGGCGAAACTGTGTGAAGTCCCCGTAATTGGTGGCTTCATTCGGGTGTTTGGAGCCGAAAGCACTCAGCTCACACACGAGGAGATCCGCGAGCGACAAAAAGAAGAACTGGGACGTCGCCTCCGTGCGCTCGAGAGCGGTATCCGTGACCTCGAAGGCTGTGACGCTGAACGTGTTTCGGCCGACGAACTCTCGGCACTGCTCGAAGAGTACTGGAGTGGCGAACGCACCCACTACGGACCGAGTGAGGGCCAACGAAATGAGCGGGTCCGTTCGATTCCCGTCGTGACTGGTGACGACACGGGGAGGTTCTGAAAATGCTCAAAACCCTCATCGAGCGGTTCACCAGTCTCGAAGCCAACGACACTGAGGGCGACCAGATTCGAGTGCATGCCCAAAACGTTGCGCCCTCTAGCATCAAACTCGAATCCGACATCACACAGACGGGTGACCGCTGGGCGAAGACACTGTTCTTCGCAGACTTCCCAGCAGCGGCAACGCCCGGGTTACTCGATATGCTCACGACACACCCGAGTGCTGACATCGATATCTCCATTCACGCCAGTCCTCGTGAGTCGGAGCAGGCAATCAAGCAATTCGAGCGTGCAATCACGGATCTCGATGCAACAAGGCGAGAGAAAGAACAGCGTGGCGGTGCGTCACTGGGGGCGACCCAACGCCGACTCCAAGAGCACAAAGAGGTCCTTGCCCAACTCACCGATGGCTCACAGCGGGTCTTCGAAGTCGCGGTCTACCTCACTATTCGTGGGGATACGAACAAGGAGGTCAAAGAGACAACCACCCGACTCCAGTCGGAGTTGATGAAGAAGCGTCTGGTCACAAAGTCGGTTGACTACACTCAGGACGAGGGCCTTGTGAGCAACAGTCCGATTGCGAAGGACACGCTCCGACAGACAACACCGATGTTGGGCAAAGCCGCTGGTGCGTTGTTCCCCTTCTCTGCGAGTACTCTTATCGAAGAAAGTGGTGTACTTGTCGGCTACCACGCCACGACCGACGCCCCGGTTGTCATGGACCGATTCGACCGGCAGAACGGCTACAATATCCTCACCGCAGCGAAGATTGGGTCAGGAAAATCGTTCGGGACGAAACTCTTGAATCTGCGCCAACTCGCAAAGGATCCCGACACGATCCTCATCATGATCGACCCACTGGAGGGCTTCCGCAGTCTCTCCGATGCCCTCGATGGCGAACACATCGTGGTTGGTGGGTCACGAGGATTGAACCCACTCGAAATCAGGGAGACACCAGCACATGTCCTGCGTGACGTCCCTGACATCGACCCATTCAGTCAGCGCTTCAGTAGCGTCATGGGCTTCTTCGATACGTTCTTCGCTCACGTCGGCAACGGCCTCGACAAGAAAGAACGCGCTGTCCTTGGGACCACTGTTCGAGAAGCTTATCGCCGCAATGGAATCACGTCAGACCCCTCGACACACGGTAATGCGAGTCCGACGATTCGCGATGTGATTTCGATTCTCGCCGAGATTGCAGAGGACGCAGCAGCGTTCCTCGACTCGGTCGATACAGACGCGGCTGACCCA
>NZ_LOPV01000484.1 GCF_001469865.1 Haloferax profundi | reverse complement strand
AATTGGAAGTCGAGAAATGGCAGGAACGCGCTGCCGACCTTCGAATGGCGATGCGCCCATTCATGGGCAATGGCGAATTCTCGAACCTCGCTGGGGAAACAGAGGTCAACATTTCCGGTGAGAAGGTTGTCTACCTCGACCTCCAGCAAGGTGAAGCGGACCGTGAAATTGCGTTGATGATGCAGTTGCTCTTCGACAACGTCTACCAGCGGGCCAAGGAGACGGAAAAGCGCGTCATCCTCGCCGTCGACGAGGCGCATTATCTCATGGAACACGAGGGGAGTCTGCAGTGGCTTGACCGTGCTACGAGACACTCTCGTCACTATGACTTGAGCATCCACCTCATCACCCAGGAACTCAAGGACTTCTTCGTCCATCCACGAGCGGAGACCATCGCTAACAACTGTTCGATGAAGATTCTCTACCGGCTTCCCGGCCTGTCCGAAGAGAATCGCACGAAGCTCGGGTTGACGTCTCGTGAGGCAGAGTTCATCCGTAACGCAAAACCTGGCGACCGAGACCGCGGGTATAGTCATGCCCTCGTTTCGGTTGAGGATGAGGGAACCTTCCCGGTCAAAGTAACCGCACTAGAGGAAGAAGCACAACTCATCGAGATGTCTTCGGAGCGTCCGTCGAACCAGTACTAATTATGAAAGACGCCACCCCCCAGCCGGATTACGATATGGCGGGCACATATCTGAAAGCTCTCGGCCGGGAGAGCTCGCACTGTGAAGCTTGTGGAAGGGAAGTTGATGGAAATGACCTTGACACATTCATCATTGCTCTGTTAGAGGTGAACGTCTTCACTGCCGAGAACCACGTAGTCCTCTGTCGCCGTTGTGA
>NZ_LOPV01000483.1 GCF_001469865.1 Haloferax profundi | reverse complement strand
ATGGGTGGCGCAAAGACGTCCGAAAGAAGCGTGCAGCAGAGCAGCCACAGCCACCCACCTCACTTCGCGGCAAAGCCCGAGACCTGCCTAACACTATCCGCGACTACCTCAGCGACCCAACAGCACGTTTCCTCTTCGCCCGTCGCTTGGGGGTTCTCGCACTCCTTCTCGTCGGGACACTTCTCCTCATCCCCCCGATTGCTGCAGTCGTCGGTACTCTGTTTGTTTCCCCAGACACGGGTATGCAGTGGTTCGACCAGTCGATTACAACGATCACTGCAGTACGCTACACGTCCATATCCACACTCGCGTGGGCGTTCACCGGTCTTTTCGGAATAGTCTACTTCGCCCACATTGCTGAGCGTGAGCGCAACGACCCCACGGGCTGGGCTGGCGAGTGGAATCCACCGAAGTGGTACGCTCTTGCTGTCTACTCTGTTATC
>NZ_LOPV01000482.1 GCF_001469865.1 Haloferax profundi | reverse complement strand
GTCGGCCTCTGGGTCCTGTTCGACACCAGAGTCTCCGCTGCGTCGGCGGCGACGAAACGTAAGGCCGCAGTCGTCGGCGTCGCCTACTTCGCGCTCTTGGCCGTCGCGGGTGGTCTCATCACCTCCCCAGTTCCGGGCGGAACCGACGGCCTCCGCGTCGCGTTCCTTCCACCCGGATGGGGGCCGGCACTGGTCTACGGCGGCGACCTGTTCAACCTCATCCTGATGCCGGCGCGCGTGATTGGCTACGCCGCCCTCGCGTTCCTCGTCTACGACACCGTCGTCGAAGCGGCGGGCGCGGCAGTCTCCGGCATCGTCGGCCTCTTTTCGTGCGTCTCGTGTTCGTGGCCAATTCTCACGTCGCTCGCGACGAGCGTCTTCGGGAGTGGGACGGCGCTGGCGCTGACCGTGACGACGTTCTCGTACGACCTCTCGACGCTCGTCTTCCTCGTCACCGTCGTCTTGCTTCGGTGGCGACCCGGATTTAGCACGTAGCGATTCGCACCGGCGCGTTCGTTTTCGCCACCTCGTTTTTACTCGTCCGCCCGCTATGCCGACGTATGACAGACGTCGAAATCGAGTACTGCGTCCCGTGTGGTTTCCTCGAACGCGCAGAGGAGATACAGCACACCCTGCTCCAACAGTTCGGCCAGCAACTGGACCGCGTCGCACTCGTAACGGGTGACCACGGCGTCCTCACCGTCGCCGTCGACGGCGAACGCGTCTGGGACAAGTCCGAAGACGAGTACGACCCGGACGAGATTCTCCGGCGAGTCCGGCCGCACGTCGGCGCGTGACACCGCCTGAGTCGTGAAGTCGCTGGAACACGCCGTCGTGGGTGCCGTCGTCGGGACAGTCGCCGCGCTGGCACTCGGGCCACCGGGTGGAGTGCCACTGCTCGTCGCCGTCGCGGTGCTGGTGAGCGTCTTCGTGGACCTCGACCACTTCGTCATCGCCCGCGTCGAACGCGGGGATTGGCGACACCTCAGACTCGCCGTGACGAATCCGCGGGTCGGTCTCTTCGAACAGGAGAAGCTATTCACCGACTTCGGGACCGACTTCAATCGCAAGCGACTCTTGAGTCACCACCTCGTCGGAGGCGTCGCAGTCGGTGGGTTGGCACTGTCTGTTGCCACATCACTCGCCGCGTTCGTCGCCGTCGTCCTCTACGCGCACGTCGTGTGCGACTACCTACGGGACCTCGGGATTGCGTGAGAAGAGCGCAGTCTCGCCCGCTCAGTGCCCCCAGCGCCGCCCTTCCTCGTCGTAGCGGGCGTTCATGATGCGCTCCCACTGGTCCGCCGAGAGGTCCACGTCCGCCGCGCCGACGTTCTCACGGAGTTGCTCGGGTGTCCGTGCGCCGACGATGGGGACGACAGTCGCCTCCGGGTAGTCCATAAGCCACCGGAGGGCGACCTGTGCGGGACTGGCGTCGACTTCGTCGGCGACGGCGCGCACTTCGTCGAGGACGTGCCAGCCACGTTCGGAGAGGTAGAACTTGTCGAAGCGTTCGTCGAACGACCCGCGGGACCCGTCGGGCGCGACGTACTCCTTTGGATTGTCCGGGTCGGCGCGTTCGTACTTCCCGGTGAGGAACCCGCCTGCGAGTGGTGAGTACGGACAGACCGCAATCTCCTGGTCGCCGCACACGTCGAGGTAGTCTTTCACGTCCTCGTAGTACCCCGCGTGGAACAGTGGTTGAGTCACGTCGAACCGGGCGTAGTCGTGCACGTCGGACTTCCAGAGCGCCTTCGTGAGTTGCCACGACGCCATCGTCGACGCACCGAGGTAGTTCACTTTCCCTTCTTCGACGAGTGCGTTGAGCGTCTGCAACGTCTCCTCGATAGGCGTCTCGTCGTCCCAGCGGTGGATGTAGTAGAGGTCGAGATAGTCCGTGCCGAGGCGGTCCAGCGTCCCCTCGATTTGGTTACGGATGTGCGTCCGCGAGAGGCCGCGACTGTTCGGATTCTCTTCGTCGAACGGGAAGTAGACTTTCGAGGCGACGACGTAGTCCTCGCGGTCACGCTCTGCAAGCCAGTTGCCGATGTACTCCTCGGAGGTGCCGTTTGGGTCGCCGTAGACGTTCGCGGTGTCGATGAAGTTCCCGCCGTGTTCCTCGAAGGCGTCGAGGAGTTCGTGGGCGTCTGCTTCGTCGGTCTCCAGTACGCCGCCGGTTCGTCGCCCGAATCGCCACGTCCCGAAACACAACTCCGAGACGCGGGTCCCTGTCGAACCGAGTCGTCGATAGTCGAGGCTCATACGCGGTGACACGTTGGCCGGCGACTAAAGGGTGCGAGTTGCGGCGAAGTGTTCGATCAGTCGTCGGTGTCCGCTTGCTCTTCGCCAGACGACGCATCACCGGACGACAGCGAGACGAACGGTGACGCCGTCGCGGCCAGTCCCACGAACAACAGGACCCCGCCGAACGTCGCCCACCCTGTCTGTGGGTACTGTGCGACCGCTTGGAGGTGAAACGTCGCTCCGGCGACGGTGAGGGCGAGGCCGAACCGTTGGATGGATGCGTCGTCCATACTCGCCCCACTCGTGACGGTAGAATATCACTTGTGGGTCGCCCGCACGCTTTTGCCGCCCGCCCGCGACATGTAATCCATGTTTAGAGTCGCCGGAATCGGTCTCGGAAACCTCGGTATCATGGAGTGTCGCCTCTTCGACGAGATGGACGGCGTGAGTATCGTCGCCGGCGTCGACCCGGTCGAAGACGTACGAGAGCGTTTCGCCGACGAGTTCGACGTTCCTACGTACGAATCGGTAGACGAACTCGTCGACGGCGAGTTCCTCGACGCGGTGACAATCGCCTCCCCGCACACGAAGCACTTCGACCAAGCGCTCGCCGCACTCGACGCCGGAATCCACGTCCACCTCGAAAAGCCGATGGTGACCGACCTCGGCGGCGCACGCTCGCTCATCCACCGTGCCGAAGAGAACAATCTCACGCTCGCCGTGGGGTATCAGCGTCACTTCGACCCGCGGTTCCACGAACTCCGCCGCCTCGTCGACTCCGGACGCATCGGCGACCCACACATGGTCGTCTGCCACCTCGAACAGGAGTGGATTCAGTGGACGAAAGACGAGTGGCGCGGCGACCCGACGCTCTCCGGCGGCGGCCAACTCTACGACTCCGGGTCGCACTTGCTCGACGCGATGCTCTGGGTCACGCGCTCGAAACCAGTCACCGTCGCTGCCGCCGTCGACCACCGGGGCTACGATGTCGACGTGAACTCGGCCCTCGCCGTGGTGCTGGACAGAGACGGCGAGCGACTCACGGCCAGCGTCGCCGTGTCGGGTGACGGACCGAGCATCCCCGAACCGGGCGAATCGCTCCGCATCATCGGCACCGAGGGAATGGTCACGTTCGACGGCGAGACCATCGAGGTGACAGAGGGGGGAACGACCTACCGTGCGACACCACCGGTCCCCGACTTCGAGACGTTGACCGAGAAGAAACTCCGAAACTTCGTAGACGCCGCCCGCGACGAGGCTGACCTCGCCATCCCCGCGGAAGACGCCCTCCACGTCACGGCGCTCACAGAGGCGGCGTACGAGTCGGCGACGACTGGCCGCCGCGTCAACGTCGGTGACGAGGCCTGAGTCTGCAACTCACCGAGGTCAGGCGACTCGCAGACGATTCAGCATCCTCGTCGTCCCACTGATTCGCGTGCTTCCACTCGTACAGACGTCGATGTCGTCGTAGTGGTGTGCATCGGGAGTGAGGCTTCTTCCGGGTCGCCCGGCACTCGACGGGCGTCGAACCCAACGCCGATTCCGAATCCCTTACCACCTGACCGGTCCGTCGGGTACGACATGGACGAGGTACTCGTCGCCGACGGCCTCACGAAGTCTTACGGCGACGTGGAGGCGCTTTCGGGCGTCTCCCTGTCAGTCGCCGAGGGAGAGGTCTTCGGTCTCATCGGTCCGAACGGCGCGGGGAAGACGACGCTGATTCGCGCTCTCACGGGCACGACCACACCCGACGGCGGGTCAGCATCGGTTCTGGGGAGTCCGCCAGTGGACGTCGACCGACAGCGACTCGGTCTTCTCCCGCAGGACTTCCGGCCGGCAGGTCGATTGACTGCGCACGAACTCGTGTCGTACTACGCTGGCCTCTACGACGGTGCCCGCGACCCAGACGACGTCCTCGCCGAAGTCGGACTCGCCGACACGGGCGACACGTGGTACGAGAACCTCTCGGGCGGCCAACAGCGACGTGCCTGTATCGCCCTGACACTCGTGAACGACCCCGACGTGCTCTTTCTGGACGAACCCACGACCGGTATCGACCCCGCCGGCCGACGAGCGCTCTGGACACTCATCGACGACTTAGCAGACCGCGGGACGACGGTGTTCTTGACCAGTCACTCGATGGAAGAGGTCGAACGCCTCGCCGACCGCGTCGGGTTACTCAACGAGGGCCAACTCGTCACAGTCGGCCGACCTGACCAACTCGTCGCCGAGTACGGCGGCGAGAGCAGACTCGTCGTGAGAACTGCTGGCGACGCGGACCTCGAAAGCGTGTCGCTCCCCGCATCGCTCACCGGCGACGTAACCGACGACGGACTCACCGTCTACGGCGTCGGTCCGCGCCAGATTAGCGATGCGGTCGACGCCCTCGACGAGGCGGGCGTCGTCTACGAGTCACTCGTGTGGAAGCAACCCGGTCTCGAAGAGGTCTACCTCTCGCTCACGGGCGAACAGTTCGAAGGGGCGCGGCCTGCTGCTGCCGCCGCAGTCGGAGGTGAGCCATGAGCACCGTCGAACGCGTCCGCTCGGAGTTCGTCGCCTCGTGGCACTCGTTCCTCCGACGACGGACGGCCGTCTTCTTCACGTTCTTCTTCCCGGCCATCATCGTCGTCATCTTCGGCGCACTCGTGCAGACCCAACCGACTGGCGGCGGCCTGTTCGCCGAACCCAAAGAGTACTACATCGCTGGCTACCTCGCCGTCGTCGTCCTCTTTACGCCGCTCTCGCGAGTCGGCAGTACCATCGCTCGCCACCGCGACGGCAACCGCTTCGAGAAGTTGGCGACGACGCCCCTCACCCGTGGCGAGTGGCTTCTCGCACACGCACTCGTCAACGTCGTCGTCATCGGCCTCGCGGCCCTGCTGCTCCTCGTGCTGTCGCTCCTCGTCACGGGCGCGTCGATTCCGCTGTCGGCGTCGACACTCGCACTCGTCGCGTTCATCGCACTCGGCGTGACGCTCTTCTGTGGCCTCGGCGCACTCATCGGGAGTCTCGCCGACTCGCAAGATGGCGTCATCGCCGCGAGCAACGCAATCGCCCTCCCGTTGTTGTTCCTCTCGGAGACGTTCGTGACGCCCGACTTGCTTCCGTCGTGGTTCCAACCGGCGTTGAACCTCTCGCCGCTGACGTACTTCGCCCGCGGGGTCCGAGCGCTCACCTACTCGGGCGGCGACTGGGTCCTCAACCTCGCGATTCTCGCTGTCCTCGCCGTCGCGTTCTTCGCGGTGGGGACGATGGCGATTCCGCAGACTGACTGACGGGTTCGCTGCGGGAGTTCTCACCCGTCGGTTCAGTGAGTCGCCAGGGCGTACTCGACGCCCGTAAACTCAAGTCTTAACCCGCGTCCGAACACACGTGGGAGCATGGTCGAAACCGAGACGTACACCATCGAAGGACCGAACGGTGACTCCGAAGACATCGAACTTCCCGCTGGCCTCGTCGACATCTTCGCAGAGCAGGGCGAAGACCCGACGAGCGTCGTCGGCGACATCGTCGTGCAGGCGTTCGCACAGCAGGCCCACGTCGTCGCCCACCACAGCGAAGGTGGCGCACCGGCCGACATCGCCGAACTCAACGAGAAGATGGAAGACCTCTTCGAGGACCGCTTCGGCATCGAACTCTCCGAAGCCCTCGGTCACTCGCACTAAGCGAGTTTCCAGCGCAGCCGACTCACACGTTTTTCACTGCTGGTCCAGGACCAACAGCGACAGAACCCGTCGACGAGAGACGAACGTCCCTCGTCAGATGAACGCCAGCGGAATCATGATGGCGAACCCGGCGGCGAGTCCAGCGAGCAGTTCCACCTTCCCGCCGCGGGGGAGACGCTCACCGAGTTCGAGTGCCTCGGGGATGAACTCCGTGAGGACGAGGAACACCATCGCACCCGCCGCGAACCCGAACCCGAACGGGAGGAACTCGCGGGCGATACGGACGAAGTAGAACGCGATGACCGCGCCGATGGGTTGCGGGAGACTGGAGAAGATGGCCCACCAGACGAGTTTCCAGTTTGGCACGTTCATCGACCGAAGCGGGATGGAGATTGCGAGTCCCTCGGGGACGTTGTGAATCGAGATTGCGATGGTCATGAACAGTGCGAGGATGGGGACGGCGAACCCGAACAGTTGGACGCCACCGTCGAGGCCGAGGTCGGCGAACGAGACGCCAACGGCGACACCCTCCGGGAAACTGTGGACGGTGAGGATACCGAGAATCAACAGCAGTTTTCGGAAGTCTGCCTCTTCGTACTTCTTCGGGTTGACTTCCGCTCCCTCGATGATGTGGTGGGCGACGACGACGAGGACGACGCCGGCCAGCAGGCCGATTCCCAGTTGGAGGGGCGTCCCGTTGGCGAGGCCCTCGAAGATGAGGCCGAACAGCGACGCGGAGACCATAATCCCGGATGCGATGCCCCACAGCGCCACGTTCCAGCGGTCGCTGACGTCCGAGACGAAGAAGAACGGAAGCGCACCGATTCCGGTCGCGATTGCCGTGATGAGCCCTGCAATAAAGACGAACGTGAGGGCGCCAAATTGGTCCATATCAGTCGTACTTGTCCGAACCGGATAAGTATTATCATATTTTAGATAGAATTCGGTTGGCCTAAATTCGGAGAGCCTAAAATTCGGCCACTACAGGTTTCGTCGCGCCAAAAAATCGACTAAACCGATTACATTTACAAATTGGTACGATTGCCGTTGGCGGCGACAGTCTGAAGGGACAGTGAGCACTCACGATTGTGTCTGAATCGTCGCCACTTCCGGGTGGAAAAATCGAACCGGGGGTCGTTCAGTCGTCGGCGGGAGACGTTCCCTCGGGTGAGTCGCTGTCACCGCCCATCGGGGTGACTGGCGACGCGGCGACGGACCGGGCCGAACCCATCCAGCGTTCTACGTTGGCGGCGACGTAGTCGCGCGCGCCGAAGGCGATTGCACCACCGACACCGATAGCGAGTGCCGCGGCGAGGCCCCACGCGAACGCCTGCGCGATGGTGAAGAGGATGGCCACGTCGATACCCATCGTGCTCAGGCCGATGACGACGGCAGTGAAGTACAGGAACACTCGGGTCCCGACGGCGAAGATGCTGGTGTAGGGCGTCTCGGTTGCCGCACGGGTGCGCGTGATGGCGTCGCCGATGAAGTCAGCGACGACGAACCCGAGGACGATGACGAGCAACCCGGCCACGAACGCCGGCGCGTACGAGGCAGCAGTCGAAATCCACTCGGAGAACAGGTCGACTGCCAGTACGTCGGCAGCAGCGAGGATGGTCAGCGCGTAGACGAACCATCGTCCGAGTGTCCCGAACGCCCGCGATACTGCTGCTTCTGTTCCACCGAGGATGTTCCCAATCGGCGTCGCGAGCACTGCCTTGTCGATTTCGACCCGGTCCGCCAGGCCGGTGATGACACGCCCGGCGATTCGTGCGACGAACCACCCGACGAGTAGGATGAGAACCGCGCCCAGCAGTCGTGGGAGGAACGCAATCACTTCGTTCGTCAACTGTACGAGTGAGTCGGTCAGTGTGACTTGTAACGGATACATCGCGTAGATAACATAGCACCATCAATAGTTAGTTAAGCGGTTCCGAAGTTCGTATAAAACTCTCACGTAATCGATACGCTCCGGTTTACTCGACAATCGGTGAAAACGGACAAACCGTCTGCAAGCGCACCGTGGGCGAGGTTTTCCCAGAGATTATCGGTCGAAGTGATAGTCTATGGTTCGGAGAGGATGGGCGCGGTTTAATCTGACCCTCACCAGTCGAGGGAAAGTCGCAGTATTTCACTCCTCGAGTGCGAAGTTCGCGTCCGTCTGCGTGTCTGCGAGTCGACTGAGCGCCGTCGCAATCTGTTCCATCGCGACGACGAGTCTCGCAGCGTACCACAACACGACAGTCGCGACGACCAGAAAGACCCACAGGAGGATTTGTTGGGCGACGAGCACCGCGTAGGCGAACGTCAGGAGTAAGAACAGGGCGACGGCAATTCGGGCGCCCACCGTCTGGTGGAGGGGCTTCGTGTCAGTAGCGGACGACATGCCCCGGAATTTTCGGGGTGTTCCTATAGACGTTTGGGGGGAATCCAGGGGGGCCTATCGAAACCGAGCGACAGCAATTTGGGTCCAGATTGCGGTGAACGAACCACGAACCATCCTCATTAATTACGCTACTGTAGCGTGCCACCAAAGGCCGTGAGAGCGGTCACACCCCCGAATTTATCAGTCAATGCTGGGTATCAACACGTGATGGGAGAGTTATCCGAGCTGTTCGCGCCGAGCCGTATCGCAGTGGTCGGCGCGACCGACCGCGAAGGGGCCATTGGCCGGGCTATCATGGACAACCTCATCGAGGACTTCGATGGGGACGTCGTCCCGGTCAACCCCAAGTACGACGAACTGTTCGGCTTCGAGTGTTACGCTGACGTCGGGGAGACGGGTGCCGACCTCGCAGTCATCGTCGTCCCTCCGAAGGTGGTCCTTCCCGCGATGAAGTCCGCCGGCGAGGCAGGAATCGAGAACGCTGTAGTCATCACGGCCGGGTTCGGCGAGACGGGCAGCGAAGGTGCCGCCCGCGAGCAGGAACTCCGTGAAATCGCAGAGAAGTACGACATGAACGTCGTCGGACCCAACAGTCTGGGTATCATGAACACGGACGTCGGGATGAACGCGACGTTCGGACCCGACATGGCCCTCGACGGCAACATGTCGTTCATGAGTCAGTCGGGCGCGTTCATCACGGCCGTCATCGACTGGGCCAACGACGAAGACATCGGCTTCAAGGACATCGTCTCACTCGGCAACAAGGCGGTCCTCGACGAGGCCGACTTCATCGAGGCGTGGAACGACGACCCCGACACGGAAGTCATCATCGGCTACCTCGAAGGCATCAGTGCGGGCCGTGAGTTCATCGACTCCGCCCGCGACGTGACCAAGGACACGCCTATCGTCCTCGTCAAGTCCGGCAAGACCGACGCCGGTGCGCAGGCGGCATCCTCGCACACCGGGACGATTGCCGGGTCCGACGCGGCCTACGAGGCGGGTCTGGAACAAGCCGGCGTCATCCGCGCCGAGTCCGTCCAGCACCTCTTCGACACCGCGCGCGTGCTGGGCGACCAACCGCTTCCCGAGAACAAAGACGTGGCCGTCATCACGAACGCCGGTGGCCCCGGCGTCATGACGACCGACGCCATCGGTGAGTCCGACCTCGAGATGGCCGACTTCACCGACGAGACGCTTTCGAACTTCTCCGAGACGCTCCCGCCAGAGGGGAACATCTACAACCCCGTCGACATCGTCGGCGACGCCGACAACGAGCGCTTCGAGAACGCACTCGACGTGGCCCTCGCCGACGAGAACGTCGGGAGTGCAATCGTCCTCACGGCCCCGACGGCCGTCCTCGACTACGAGCAACTCGCCGAGGACACCGTCGAACTCCAGCAGAAACACGACAAGCCAATCGCGGCCTGTTTCATGGGTGGCGAACGAGTCGAACCCGCGTCCGACCTGATGAAAGACGCCGGTATCCCGAACTACTTCGACCCCTCGCGCGCCGTGGACGCTCTCGAAGCACTCGCGGAGTACGCCGACATCCGCAAGCGCGAGTACGACGCACCCACCGAGTTCGACGTGGACCGCGAGCGTGCCCGTGAGATTCTGGAGACGGTCAAAGAGCGCGACGAGACACGCCGCGGCGTCGAGGCGATGGAACTACTCGACGCCTACGGCATCGAGACGCCGCAGGGCGAAATCGTCGACGACCCGGCCGACGCACTCAGCGTCGCCGAAGAAATCGACGGCAACGTCGTGATGAAAATCGTCAGCCCCGACATCCTCCACAAGTCCGACATCGGCGGCGTCAAAGTCGGCGTCTCCAACGAGGACGTTTACGACGCGTACGAGGACCTCATCACCCGAGCCAAGAACTACCAGCCTGACGCCAACATCCTCGGCGTACAGGTCCAAGAGATGGTGAACCTCGACGACGGCGTCGAGACCATCGTCGGCATGAACCGCGACCCGCAGTTCGGTCCGCTCATGATGTTCGGTCTCGGGGGCATCTTCGTCGAGATTCTCGAAGACACGACGTTCCGCGTCGCGCCCGTCGCCGAGTCTGAGGCCGAAGCGATGACGAAGGAAATCGACGCCGCACCGATGCTCCGTGGTGCCCGTGGTGCCGACCCAGTCGACATCGGTGGCATCACCGAGACTATCCAGCGTCTCTCGCAACTCGTCACGGACTTCCCGGCCATCCTCGAACTCGACATCAACCCGCTCGTCGCACTCCCCGACGGCGTTCAGGCCGTGGACGTTCGCCTGACCGTGGACCCGGACGAACTTTAAACACTTCACCAACCAAACATTCAACAATGAACACGGTACTCGTCACCTCGACCGGAGAAAGCACCGGGAAGACCGCTATCACGCTCGCGCTTGGCCTCCTCGCCAAGGAGCGCGGACTGGACGTCGGCTACATGAAGCCGAAAGGGACGCGCCTGCAATCCAGCACCGGCAAGACCCTCGACGAAGACCCGATGCTGGCGCGCGAACTGCTCGACGTCGACGCCGAGATGCACCAACTCGAACCCGTCGTCTACTCCCCGACGTTCATCCAGGGTGCCATCCGCGGCAAGGAGAACAGCGAAGAACTCTCTGAAGTCATCTCGCACCACTTCGAGGACATCTCGGAGGGCAAAGACCTGATGTTCATCGAGGGCGGTGGCTCGTACCGCACCGGTGGCATCGTCGACCTCACGGACGCCGACATCGCCGAACTCCTCGACGCGCAGGTCATCCTCGTCGCCGACTACCAGCACCCGAGTGACCTCGACGACGTCGTCGCCGCAATCGAAGACATCGGGAGCGACCGACTCACTGGCGTCGTCTTCAACCGCGTGAGCGACGCGTCGTACGACGAACTGGAGACCGAAGTCGCGCCCTTCCTCGAAGCGCGCGGCGTTCCCGTCCTCGGCGTCGTTCCGACCGAGAAGGACCTCGCCGGCGTCACGGTCCAAGAACTCGCAGACGAACTCGGCGGCGAACTCGCAACCGACGCGCCCACCGACGCCTTCGTCGAGCGATTCCTCGTCGGCGCGATGGGTGGCGACGCGGCGCTTCGCTACTTCCGCCGCACGAAGAACGCTGCCGTCATCACGGGTGGTGACCGCGCGAACATCCAGCGTGCTGCCCTCGAAGCGCCGGGTGTCAAGTGTATCATCCTCACCGGTGGTCACCGCCCAGTCGGTGCCGTCATCGGCAAGGCCGAACAGAAGGGCGTCCCCGTCCTCCTCGTCAACGGCGACACCCTCTCTGTGACCGACCGCGCAGAAGACATCGTCAGCACGGGGCGCACCCGCGACGAACGCACCGTCGAGCGCATGCGCGGCCTGCTCTACGAACACGCAGACGTCGATGCCATCATCGGCGACATCACGCCTTCGGGCGAGGCCGACGAAGACGACGAGTAAGCACTACGACCGTAGACGAGGTTTTCTTTTCAGTAGGTTTCGAGACCGACCCCGGGTAGTCGCCGCTCACGAGTCGGCACGCTGGTGGTTCAGATACTCGTTGATAGCCGTCGGAACGACGACGCCGACGACGATGACCGTTGCGTAGGAGTACAGGAATCGTCCAGTCACCTCCTGAACCGCGAAGGCGACAGGGAAGGCGGCCAGAACGAACCCGAGCGTGACGAGATTTTCGCGGGAGACCATACGCCACACTCGAAAGTCAGGTAATTAACAGTTCCACCCGCGGTCGGTGTCGTTCAGGAGTTCCGCGCCGTCGTCGGTGACGACGACGAGGTCCTCGATTCTGACCCCAAACTCGTCCGGGAGGTAGATACCGGGTTCGATGCTGAAGACGTTCCCGACCTCGAGTTTTCGGTCGCTGCCGGCGACGATGTATGGGTCTTCGTGGACGTCGAGGCCGACACCGTGTCCGGTTCGGTGGATGAATCGGTCGCCGTAGCCTGCGTCTTCGATGACCTCGCGGGCCGCCCGGTCCACGTCGCCCGCGGTGACGCCCGGTTCGACCGTCTCGAAGGCGGCAGTGCGGGCCTCTTGGACGAGTTCGTGGACCCTCTCGAACTCGGTGGGTGGGTCGCCGCCGAAGACGAGTGTTCGCGTCTGGTCACTCGGGTAGTGGTCCACGCGCGTCCCGAAGTCGAGGACGACGGGGTCGCCCGCCTCGATGATTCGGTCGCCGTAGGTGTGGTGCGGCATCGCCCCGTTCGGTCCCGACCCGACGATGGGGCCGAAGGCGACGCCTTCACCGCCTTCTTCGGCGAGCAACTGCTCGATTTCGCCGGCGAGTTCCGTCTCCGTCATGCCGAGACATCGCTCGCCCATGTCGCGGAGACGTTCGACGACGCGGTCTGCGACTGCTCCTGCACGGCGAAGCGCGTCGAGTTCCGCGTCGTCTTTGGTCGCTCGAAGCGGTGCGACGACTTCGCTCGCGAGGCCGAATTCGGCGTCCGGGAGGACGGTCCGAAGGTCCTGTGTGAATCGCGCCCACATCGTGTCGTCGACGAGGATACGACCCGACCCGAGTTCGAGGTCGGTGACGACCTCTTCGACGGCGGCGACCGGGTCGTCGTCGTCGCTCCACGTCTCGACGTTCGCGACCCACGACTCGGCGCGGACCTGCGTCTCGTAGAGGTCGGGGACGAGAAACACCGGTGTGCCCTCGCGGGGGACGAACAAGAAGAGGTGACGCTCGGCGGGTTCCTCGTCGAATCCAGCGAGGTAGAGGAGATTCCGACTGGGGAACGAGACGACGGCCTCCGCCCCGACGTCTGCCAATCGGTCCTGACACGCGCGGGTGCGTCGTTCGAAGGGGGTCATGACAGTCGGTACGCAGGCCGGCAGAAAAGCGTGGGCGGTCCGGGCCGGCGTGCGAGTGGGGCCGACAGATGGATAGTCGCGTCCTTATGCGCCGAGGTCCAACGGGTCGTACAACTGCCCCGTAATCGACTCGAACGCGTCCGAGGCAGTCACGAGGCCGATAACTTCGTCGGTGTCCGGGTCGCGAACCATCGCCAGTTCCTGGTTCTCTTCTTGGAGACGGTCGATGAGGTCACTGACGGGGAGGTCTGCAGCGACCGAAAGCGGTGGTGCG
>NZ_LOPV01000481.1 GCF_001469865.1 Haloferax profundi | reverse complement strand
CTGTACGGTGCAGTTGTGCTCATCCTCGTCGCGGTTGGCGACGCACCCACCGGGCGACGATTCGGAGCGCAAATCCTCTGGTTCGTAGGGTCGCTGGGCATCGCCTACCAGATCAAAGACGCACTCAGATTAGACCTCGTGCGGATGGTCTGGGAACCCCGACGTGAGTTATGGGAGTTCCCGACGCGGTATGGATTCATACTTGCACTCACAGCCGTTGTCGTCGGTCCCCCAGCCTCACTACCGACGCTCACGACATCACTCCTCACAGCACTCACACCGACCGTGAGTACCGCCTACATTATCGCACGGTTACCCCACGACCGGGTATTTCGAGACAAATGTATCGACGCACAGGACCGCCTGCTTGAGATCTTTCGTATTCGCGACAATGACGACAACTAATCCAGTCAGCCAGCCGTACCACCCAGACAGTCACGCTGCCGTAGACTCCACTCGGAGAGGTATCCTCGAATGACCCGTGAGTACATTCGAGTCACCCAGACCTCTGAGTCACTCCAGACCAACAGGATTCCCCCCGCGCTTGAGAGTCTGCACAAGCTCACAGCCGAGCAGCCCTCGTTCTTACAGCGGCTGAATCCGCTGTATTCGAGTCCGCTACCGACGTTTGAGTTCCTCGTTTTGAGTGAAGGGACTGATGAACCGGTTGAGTTCTACTACGGTTCCGATACACATCTCGACACACTCGAAGAACGGCTCACACGGATCTACCCATCATCGTTCGATCTCTCGCGGGAGTCTTTCGACGTTGAGTCGAAACTCGTCTCGGACGAGTTGAGCCGTGACGATATTTCGCCACGAGGTGTGCGGTGGAAGGGATCGAGTATGCGGAAGGAAGACTGGATGATGCTGCTCACTCGGGACGAACCCGAGTCACCGCTCGCAGACGATACTTTGCCACTCCCGCTCGTTTCACTCGTCGACGAACTCGCCGACGTCGAAGCCCCAATCGCGTTCCAGGTCCTCTTTCAGCGTAAGCCCGATTGGTCACCCAAAGCCGAGAATCGGAAGCTCAACCTCCAGAACCAGACGGACACCTGGATAGACAAGGCCATCAGCACCATCTTCACC
>NZ_LOPV01000480.1 GCF_001469865.1 Haloferax profundi | reverse complement strand
GCTGGCTGAGAAACAACAGCACCTGAGCGACGCTACAGCCCAACGGCTCGAAGAACTCGGTGACAAGAACCCACGTCGAACATTCACTGTCAATCTCCGGGCAGTCACCGTTCCGCCGACCGACACAGATGAATCGGTGGTCGATGCCCAACTCGATGACCTGAAAACGGTTTTCGACTCGATTGGTGGGGAGTTCTACGAGGTGGAGCGTGAACGCCTTCGAGATAATGGCCGTCGTGAAACCACGAAACGGAAACACGCACGCAACACGTTCGACCGACTGCTCAATCGTGACCTCGAGACGAAACGAGGGCAAACCACACCACATTTCATTTGTAATGGCCACGAACTCGCGCAGTTCATCACCATCCCGTCTGGTAACGAGCTGAGCATCGAAGGCGCACGACGAACGCGCTCTGAACAGGAGAGTCAGAGTTCGCTGCCTTTGCCACACCACGACCACATGGCGAGGTTGCGCGAGGGGATGACGATTGGGTACCCCGTCGATGAAAACGGCACGTCCGAAGACAACCCAGTGTGCATCCCACCCTCTTCGCTGGTCACACACTATCTTCGAGCCGCAACCACGGGTGGCGGGAAATCAAAAGCCCTGCTCAACGACATCCTTTCGGCGTATTCTAACACCGATGGCCCAGTCATCGTCCTCGACCACAAGGGCGACGGGTTGGCAGCAAACTACATGCGAGCCCATGGGCGGCGCTTCGGGATGGACGATCTCGAGGAGAACGTGCTGTATTTCCCAGTCCCCGACATCTTGCCTGGGTTTTCGTTTTTCGACCTTCGACCGGCGCTCTCGCGTGGCGTACGACGGATAGACGCGGTCAAGCGCAAGGCCGACCAGTACCAGCAAATCCTCGAACTCGTCGTGGGGAAAGACGTCGTTCGGAGCGCAACCACCACTCCAATCCTCATCCAGTCACTCATCACTGCACTGTTCGACGAGGAATACGGCCGTGAGAATGGCACGTACCGAGAACATACAGATTACTTCGGTCACGAACAACTCGAACACGTCTCGGACCAACTCAGAGCGGCCGGCCCACCACATCCGAACGAGGACGCCCTCCCAAAGACGACCGACGTTGCTGCTCGGCGTGAACTCCGTCGGAGAGTCTCGATGGATCAGACCACATTCTCGAACGTCCTTGATGGGCTGACCAATCGCCTCGGGTACGTCACGCTGAACCCCAACCTTCGGCGAATTTTTGATAACACCGCTCAGCAATTCGATTTCAGAGATATCCTCGATAGTAACCAGGTCATTCTGTTCGACCTTGGGGGGCTAAGCGACGAGTCGGCGAAAATCCTGACCGGACTCATCCTTACGATGTTAGAAGACGCACTGCGGACCCACGAGGACGACCTGACCCAACGCCCCGATGACTACGTAATCAACCTCATGATCGACGAGGCAGCGTCTGTGGCCGCCTCTCCGATCCTCAACAATCTCCTTGAGAAAGGCCGCAGCTTCAGGCTCTCGGTTGGACTGGCGATGCAGTTCCCCGAACAGATGCAAGCCGAGGGTGGCCGACGCCTCTATCTCAACTTGCTCAACAACATCGGGACCTTGCTCGTCGGGAAGATCAAGGTCGATCGCGAGTTGGCGAATGCGATGGCCTTCGAGGAGTTATCCCCCGAAGAATTCGCCAATCGGATCGGGTCGCTCCCACGAGGTGAGTGGATTGCCCAGCTGCCGAGCCCGACGTTCGGCAAGACGGGTCCGTATCCGTTCAACATCGAACCACTCCCGATTCCTGCGGGGCATCCCGAGAGTGAGTCGCCGCTTTCAGCACATGAAGAACAGCGATTACAAGATGCGCTCTCTCGCGTACATGAACGGACGCAGCAAGAATTCGGTGTTCCGCGAGACACAAGCGATCCAACGGCGAGGACGCCCGATGAATTAGGTGAGTTGCTTGATGTCCACACCGATGATCTGGACGTCGCTATCGCGAAGACCGTCCGAAGTGTGCAACTCCGCAACGGCGT
>NZ_LOPV01000479.1 GCF_001469865.1 Haloferax profundi | reverse complement strand
GAGTGGGTCGGCGTCGAGACGGTTGACGAGACACTCCGGGAGTTGTACGAGCGAGTCGAGGCAGAGCCACCCGCTTACGAGGAACTCACCGAGATTCGCAAGCGCTCACGCTTGCTCGACACCACGGTCGATATCGACGCCGACGAACTCATCGTCCGACTTACAGAGGCGGGTGAATCCGTAGCCGAACCCAATACGGGTGATGTGCGCTCTGCCGGTGGACGCGACCACGACGATGCACTCCTCGAAATCGAACAAGCGTTGTCGCCGTTGGGCTTTACCGTCTCGATTCTCACCCAAGACGGCAGTGAGAAACCGGACGCGAGAGCTACCCATCCAGACCTCGAAGCTCCGCTCGCAATTGAGGCCGAGACGACAACCCCGAAGAACCCAGCGAAGGTACTCACGAACCTCCAGAAGGCCCAAGAAGAGAACGCAGTTCCGCTCTTTGTGGTTCGACCAGGTGAGACAGAGACCTACTGGGCCGAGCGGCTCGACCGAGTCCTCTCGCCTCCAGTTCGCCAGCTCGCGAACGGTGAGACGCGGTTCTATACGCACGACTCGCCGTTGACGTTCAACGGAGGTGCGACCGAAGAGGGTGGTGTAACGGCAGTCCGGCCTCCAAGCGGAGAGGATGATACAAGACGTTCTGTGTGGACCCGAGAAGGTGGTTCAATCGTTCTCTGCGATGGCAGTGGCACAGAACATCTCCGTCTTGCTTCGTGGGACGAAGTCAGCAAGAACCGTGTGCCTGCAACTTACAGCTACGACCACCCGGTGGAGGAGTATCTCGTCTATGAGCGTGGCGAGATTCACGTCTACGAATCGAAGGACGCACTCGAGGCTGATTGGGTGACAATCAAGAAGCCGTTCATCCCTGCAGCGGAGTTGACGAACCCGACGTACGGCACAGACAGCTATGCAATCGTCATTCTCCGTGACAATGACGAACCGGTCATCTATGAGAACACCTCTACAAAGCCACTTGAGACCCTTCTCGATACGTCGGTTGTCTCTGCTAACGACCAACAGCCAACCGAATCCGAGGAGACTGGTGATGCGACTGTTCCCGATCTTGATGTGGGTTGGAGAGATGATCCCAACCTCGTCGCCGAACAGTTTGCGAAGGAGTGTTTAGTGGTCGATGAAGGGAATGCAGTCAAGTCAGCAGACGTGTATGAGCAGTACAAAACGTGGGCTGAGAAACGGAACGCAACCGTCGATTCGAAGAATTGGTTTGGCCGCCGTCTCAGCAATCAGATAGAATTTGAACGGGAAACGAGGCACCCAAATGGTGAGTCGACAGTCTACTATTTGGGGATTTCACTCCGCGATTCGGAGGAAATTAGTGAATAGCGAAATCGCACGGTACAGCGCTTCTATTCCGCTTGCACCGCATTCAGCGCGGGTGTTACGACAAACACAGC
>NZ_LOPV01000478.1 GCF_001469865.1 Haloferax profundi | reverse complement strand
ATACAGGAAAATCAGCAAAACCGCAAGACGTGGCGGTGTTCCCCCCAATATCGCTATGCGATATCAGAGACGCCCATCTCAAAGAATGCGATATATGCGATAAGATTGCGATATAGCGCTTCTATCCGTGGTTTTAGCAATTTCGCATCGCAAAAAGCAACTAGTATAGATGGGGGGTATGCCGGTGCAAGTGAGCGAAGCGAACGCGGGGAGATTTTTTCTGGCGCCAAAAGGGGCGCGGCCACCAAGGAACTGAACCAATGACGAAAGAAACTACCACATTCGTGACACAGAAGAATCTCCCACCAGAACTCGTCGAACGAGACCAGTGGGTCTGCTGGCGAAGCGAGAAACGAGACGGGAAGCAAACGAAGATTCCAGTGGTCCCTGGCGAGGGCTCATTCGCATCGTCGACGGACCCATACACATGGTCAGATTTCGAAACAGCACGCTCGTTTGTCGAAGCGACCCGAGCTGATGGAATCGGCTTCGTGTTCACCGCCGAGGATCCAATCGTCGGCGTCGACTTGGACGATTGCCGGGATCCAGAAACCGGCGACATCGACGACGATGCACAAGACATCATCGAGCGACTTGACTCCTACACGGAAATCTCACCATCGGGAACGGGCTATCACGTGCTCATCAAAGGAGAACTCCCCGAAGGCCGGAACCGACGTGGACATATCGAATTGTACGACACCGCTCGCTTCTTCACCGTCACCGGCGACCGCGTCGACGACACGTCCGGACAAGTCAAGAGGCGACAGGACGCACTCGAAGCGATCCATCGCGAATATGTCCAACTACACTCCGAGGAAGAAGAACCCGAACGTGACGAACATACGAGCGTCAGGGAGGGCGCCAAAACCACACCCGACGTGGCACTCGAAGACGACGAGTTACTGAAGAAAGCAAAGAACGCCTCGAACGGCTCGAAGTTCGAACGCCTGTGGAACGGGAACACCGCTGGCTACGACAGCAACTCGGAGGCGGACATGGCGCTGAGTTGTTTGCTGGCGTTTTGGACCGGTGGAGACACGGCACAGATGGACACGCTATTCCGACAATCGGGACTCCTTCGAGCGAAGTGGGACGAAGTCCACTACGCCGATGGGTCGACATATGGTGAGAAGACGATTGAGCGGGCGGTTGAGGCGACATCGGAGTACTACGACCCCAGTCCAAGGGACGAATCAACGCAATCGAAGCTTGAAACGGAACCTGAGAGCCGTGACGTGGATACCGCCGAACCCGACCGTCAGAGCGCCTATCTCATCGAGAAGAACCAGTTGCTGTCTACCCGTGTAAGCGAACTCGAGGCGACGATTGAACAGAAAGACGAGCGTATCGCAGAACTCGAGGCCAAGGTTGAGGTCCTCACTGCCGAGCCTTCGGGTCAGAGCGACGAGGACGATCGTGGACAAGGACAACGAACCGGTGGCACCGAAGACAACTCAGACAACACGTCGCTACTCGGCCGAACAAGACGCTTGTTCAGCGGGAACTCCGAGTAGCATCTGATAGCCGTCTCTGTTTTGTAGCCCCGTCAGGGGTGACGGGGCAATCGGTGTGCCCTGGAGACAACGTATGCATTCTGAGCAACAGCAACACGCACGTAGCATCGAGAGGCCGCTGAACAACCCGAAACAGTCCCACTCTCCGTGGTCAAACCTTCGGCTGACTGTCCCAAACGACCGCCACCACATTTCGATTGTCGCGTTCGTCGAGTGTGTCCTCGTCGAACTTACTCACGAGGACGTTGGTGCGGAGTACGTCTCATCGAACGTGTGGGGAACAAAACGGACGCAGTTCATCGCAGTAGATCCCCTTGCAGAGGCGTTCTACAAACGTCATTACGACGAGCGTCTCGGGTGGCACGAGACGACAGTCAGCCGGGAATCTGTACGCAGTGAATTAATCAACCGACTTTCGCAGACTGATTCGCACGCGACCGACCGTAGTCACAGCGTTCCTGTTGAGTCGACCGACGTGTTCAGTGTGAAGCCGGTGCGGCAGCTCTACAATCGGCAACCTTAACCAACAGGTGACAACACCATCTCGATTCTGTTGGTTAAGACGACCATATCACTGTGTTCTGTTGAACTCCTCAGGCTGTGATACGAACCGCGTGACACAGACAGAGGGTGAGTTCAGCACACGTGTCGCACAGAGTGAACACGTAGAACGGCAAGAATGACTGCATGTCAAAAGAAATAGCGTTCCTACTCCTCGAGGAAGCCGAGTTGCTGGGCTATCTCCCGAGGGTCGTAGTACATCCGCTCCTCCTGTATCTTACCGTCCGCGATGACGAACTTCGACATCCCCTTGTGCTCGAACGTGCGCCCGGTCGGGGGGAGACCATTGAATTCTCCTTCATGCGTCCCTGTTGCCCTCCACTCGGTCATGACCGTCTCGGGGTCTTCAAGTAGGGCTTCAGGGGTGATTGTGAAGTCAGGGAAAGCGGTCCGAAGTTCACGGACGTGTGCTTCGAGAGCGTCAGGTCCGTGTACTTCACCGTCAGGAGCGCTTGGTTCGTAGGCCACGAATGAATCGGAGACTGAGTCTGTCTCCGAGTTCTCTCCATTCCATATCGCGAGGTAGGCAGTCATGGGCTGTTCGTGTCTGGTCGAGACGATCGAGGTCATAGTTCTAGTCACCTAACCTATACTTCGGGCCAAGTAGTTATATATTTGTCAGGTAGGTCTCGGGATACGAGAACCGCTGCCTCTTGAGTGGTGGTGACCGACTCGCGCTCTGTATTCAGCACGGTCCCAACAAACTATCAGTGATTGGTGATTTCAACAGAGTACAACCCCGCACTTTCATCGACGAACAGTACATGCCGATTACACTGACGACGAGGCAGTCCTCATTGCAGCAGACGAACAGGTTGAAGAAGGGATGCCACGCCAGAGTCATGCTTCTCCGTGGGCAGGTACATTTCCGAAGCGTGACTGTACGGACGTTTAAGTCGCCACAGCGCAATCGACTATTCATGGCCACGGATCTCACCGAACGGGTGCAAGAAATCGCCGAAGCCCGGGGAATCCCCGAGTCGGAGATCCTCGAACAAGCGTTGGAACGCGGTGTCGAAGACCTCTGGGTAGACCTTGTCCTCTCACGATATGTGAACGACGAAATTGATCGAGAGACGGCTATCGATCTCGTCGGTCGAGACCGCGTCAAGCGTGCGGAGCGCGAATTACAGACCGTTGAAGATGACGTCCGCTGGGGACTGAGTGCGTGATTCTTGCGGTTGCTGATACTGGCCCCATCATCCACTTAGATGAAATTGGCGTACTAGAGTTGCTCTCGGTTATCGACGAGGTACTGATTCCGCAGACTGTCTACCAGGAACTGGAAGCCGGTACGATTCCACCCGCACTCGAATCCATCGAATACGAGCTCGTTGAGGCCGACGTGACCGGACATGACGTTGATTTGGACCCCGGTGAAACGGCAGCGCTCGCAGTTGCATCTGAGCGAACAGCAGTGCTTCTGACTGACGACCTTGCAGCACGAGACGCTGCGAACGCTCGTGATGTCGAAGTACATGGTTCGATTGGGATCATTGTGCTTGCCTACTCCCGCGGAGAACTTGCGAAATCCGAAGCTGCCAAGCTGATGCGAGCACTCCAAGCCGAGACGAGTCTCTTCATCACGGATGCTGTCGTCGAACGGGGTATCGCACTGCTCGATGAAACCTAAGTTGGACTGTCCGCTGGTACAAGTCTGGGGGTCACGAGGACCGCCATGGAATTACTCTTGAAATGGGGAACTCAACGTGCGTCGCTACGTGGTATTTGCGACCTAATAATCTGCTTTCGCACATCGTTCCTGTCTGTCTGAGTTTGTTCCTCTAAGCGCTGAGCCCAACTAAGCGGGCGAACCGATACGGCACGCCCCGCTCGCCGCCCTTTGCCCTCCGTGCTCACGACTCGCGTTGCTCGCTGTTCGCGACGAGTCGCTCCTGGTAGTCGCGTCTCGCGTCACTCGCACCTTCCCGGTGCGCCAGCACCAAGCGCGCCGTCGGTCACGACGCCCTCGCAGACTCGGTCGTCGGACGCGAAACCGGCTTGTGTGCTGGCCGCTCGCTCCGGGCAGTCTGGCGCGCGGTGCTGGATGTTGTCCCATCGTCGAGCGCACGCCTTCCGCGCCCCGGAGGTGCGCGTGAAGGCGCGAAAGGCGTGCGCAGAATGAGTTGGTTGTTGTCGGTGAGAGAGCCACGGCTGGAGAGTCGTGGTGTCGGAAGAAGACGCTGAGTAGGCGCCTTCAGGTATACAGCAATGAGTACTAAGAAGCAAATCGGTAATGAAGTTTCGCACTCCGAACACCCCCGAGCAGTCGTCGACGACGTGGTTGATGAGACGCCTGAACTCCACCCGACGGTTGAACTCGAAATCCAAGCCAAAGTTGACCTGAATAACCCAGAAGCGGTTGGCCGAGGACTGACCCTCGCAGAAGAAGAGCGGATGGAAGCACGCGATTGGGAGATTGAACAGACGAAAGCTCGGTGGGACCGGAGGCAGACGTCGAATCGTGAACAGCGGACGGTGACGACGGTGGAACGGATGAGCGTCGAAGCAACGAGAGAGTTCAAGAAGCGCGCTGGGTGTGTCAATCGGTGGGCCGACCCGGATGAGCCGGACCCGCGTGAGCAACTGACGGTGGAACAGTTAGGTGAAGTGAACCGGGAGGCAGCGCGATTACAGACGAAACTCGGTGGGTGCTCGCGGTCGGCGATTAGCCATCGGTTGGCCGAAGAAGTCGCAGACGGGAAATCAATGATGAGCGCGGTGGTCGGTGTGTTCGAAGAGTTGCAACAGGCGCCAGGACGTGTGATTCCAATTGCGGCAGTCAGTGAGGTGAGTCGTCGAGAGGTGTCTATCTCTGGAACGGTGACCCAGCTCTGGGAGTCGTCGAATTCGGCGATTCAGCAGGTGGGACTCATCGAGGACGAGACGGGGAGAACAAAGTTCACTATCTGGGCAAAAAGTGGAAAAACGATTGTCAGAGAAGGCGAGCGTGTGACGATGCGGAACGTCGCGAAGAGCTGGTACGGTGGGCGTGTCTCAGTGGCTGCGACGGGATGGTCGGAGATTTCGTTCCCAGAGCGCGAGGCGTGGTGGGCTGAGTAGGCGTTGCAGGCGCTGTTTTCTTTTTGTGGATCCACCAGACCCAGACCCCACCTCCCCACCCACCGCTCCGTGCTCGCGCCGGCGACGGCGTCACCGCCGACGCTGTGCGCGCAGCCACGACCTAATTGATTCGTACTACTGGTTCTGTTGAGTCCCCCAGTAGCTGATAGGTTTCTGCGGGCGTGCTGAATACAGAGCGCGAGTCGGTCACGCAGTATTCCTGACCTCGGTGCTACATACAGTAGGACAACTTAGCCAGTAGCCGCACACGTTCACTATTGGTTTCGCTTCCCTAATCCGGTGGACGGATTTTCTTGTCCGAAATACATCTGAAGGGCCAGATACGCACCAGCGTAAACTGCTGTCACAATCGTAAGCCACAGTAGAGCAATTGAGAAGAGGGACAAATCAACCATAAGAGCAATTTACAAACAGTTGACAAAGACTTTCGGGTACTAACCATCATACGAAAGGTTGGTTCGGTTCCCAAATGACTGGAAGAAACGATGGTGGTCTGCTGAACTCATCCTCTGAGTGTTGCACACGAGTTCTGACAGGGACTGGGTAGCTTACAGTGGTCGTGCTGAATAGAGGGCGCGAGTCGGTCACGAGCCGAGAGCACACGATTATCGGTGGATACCCCTCTCAGAGACAGGCCCGCATCGGTGCACAGGTCTTTTTCGACGCGGGCCGATGGTTCGGCTATGGCTACCGAGGCGACGTTTACGGTCCCGCCCGACGAGTTTCCCCTGGGGTCGATTTTTGCGTCTGTACCGGGCGTGACGGTCGAACTGGAGCGCGTCATCCCACGCGAGGGCGTAATCATCCCGTACTTTTGGGTCCGGGGCGTCGATATCGACGACGTGGAGGCAGCCTTTTCAACCCATCCCGGCGTGAAGACCATTCGATTGATAGACTCCGTCGATGACGAATACCTCCTGCGCGTCGAGTGGGACCCAGAGTACGAAGGAATACTCAGCACGCTCGGCGAGACGGAGATACCGCTCATCACGGCGATCGGGACGGACGACCAGTGGACCTTCGAGATTCGCGGAGACCACCGAAGCGATATCGCCACGTTTCAGCAGCGGTGTCGGGACCGCGACATCCCGGTGACGCTGACGGCCCTGCACGCGCTGACACCGGTCGAGACTGCCACCGAGGCCGCACTCACCGATTCCCAACTGGAGGCGCTGGTGCTGGCCTACGAACGGGGCTACTTCAACTCGCCGCGCGACGTGACGATGGCCGAACTGGGAGAGGAACTCGGAATCTCACAACAGGCGATCGCCTCTCGCCTCCGGCGTGGACACCGCCGGATTCTCGGCCAGACCCTCACCGCTTTGGAGGGTGACGTCCCACGGCATAAATAAGGGTTGTATGCCCAAAAGGCAGGGTGATGCTGGTCAAGCCCCACAGTGTATTCGATGCTGCGACGTACGCGCATCGAATCCGCGGAAGGGATAACCACGTGACGCGTTTCGCAACAGGAGCCATCCACAGATGTCAGCAAAAAAAAGCGTTGAGGCTGGAGACTCGTTGAGTGAACTGTTCGATGCTCTCAGACACGTGTACCGCCGCCGCATTCTCATGACTGTTGCCCAACAGAACTCACAGGACGAGGACGACATCACCTCGGAGTCTATCGCGGATGGGAACGACGACGCGCTCGAACACTTACAACTGGAACTCTACCATATACACCTCCCAAAACTGGCCGACGCGGGATTCATTGACTGGGATCGTGATTCCGGGGTTATCACACGCGGCCCTCGGTTCGGGGAGATCGAGCCGCTTCTCAGATTGATGCACAACCATCAGGACGAATTGCCCGACGACTGGCCGTAGCCCGTTCTATAGTGGATGTACCGAACGCCGTCTTCGGAAGATATGCAGCGACCATCACCGGCTGTTTCAGTCGAGTCGGAGTGAATCGAACGATGATTGCGTGCTGCATCTATCCTCTATATGTGTCACGCGACTTCTGACAGCGTTTGGTGAGGTTTCTGCGGGCGTGATGAACTCAGGGCGCGAGTGTATCACGAGTCAAACGAACAGAGGCCATCAGGGGGATTGTCGTAATCACACGCTCGGCGGTAGCCGAGGTCGAGGCGTTCTCCTTCACGGAGTCTGCCCTCGGCGAGTGCAACCGAGCAGTCACCACCATCTGTGTCATACCCCTGGAACGACTCGGTGGCCCAGTCACCACCATCGATGCGAACAGCGACTTCGTATCGGCCAGGGGTGCTCCCCCAATCGCACTCCGGAATCGCGCTCTCGACGATGGCTCCGTCCTGTCCGGCGACATCGTGTGTCGAACGGTGAACGTTCGTTCCATTCCGCATCACTCGAATCGTGATCTGATGAGCGTTCTCAGTGGAGTTGTGAACTGCGACGTAGCCAAGTTGGAACGACTCGTTCTGGGTCCCCGCGAGACTGTATAGACACCCGGACGTCGAGGCGGCCCAACCGGTAGCGAGCGAGGCAAGGAGGGCACGACGGTTCATACGCCGAGTTCCGTCCCTTTCAAAAAGTATCTTCCCCCACTCGTATCGTCAGATACCTTCTGAGTGTAGCACACCACTACTGACAGTGATTGGGGAGGTCTCTGCGGACGTGCTGAATACAGGGCGCAAGTCTTGCAACAAGATTTTGAACAATGACAGTGAACATACATTCACAATGGCGAACCTCTACCGGCGTATTGACGAATGGCTCAGGAGTTTGCCTCGGGTGAAATACGCCGTTATTATGGGTATCGTCGCATTTGTCACTTACCTCGGTGTGGGTGCCTTGCTCGGAGAATCTGTCCTGATTCAGGCAGTAGCCATGGGCCTCACACTCGGGGCATTCTATTATTTCACCAACGTTCGGTGATTGACTCACCCTCTGTCTGTGTCACGCCACTACTGACAGCGTTCGGTGAGGTCTCTGTGGGCGTGCTGAATACAGGGCGCAGGTCGGTCATCATAGCCAGCATCACCTCACCAAGTGTAGAAGGTTTCAGTTCCGCGAATTGCGTAGCCAGGATAGAATATACCTTGCCCAAATCACAGCACCGACGCCTGCCGCTAAGATAGCAATTCCAAGGAGAGCCAACTTAACGGAGGTATTCGGTAGCACATTCTCACTACTTCAGTTTCGATTGTAGGTTTGTTGGTAGAACAGAGCGCGTACACTCCTGATTCGCAATTTCCTCACAGAACATCTCTGAATGATTGTTGATGCTGTGCTGAACTCACCCGCTAAGTTCAGTACGACGGTTCTACCAACTTCTGGATGAGTTGGAAAAGGCATTCCAGGTAGGCCATTAGTATCCTGGTTCGATACGGTCAACGAGTCCATCGAAATCTGTGTCAAAGCTCAACACAGCATCGATATCACGTGACTCACACAGCGTGACTATCGTCGCGTCAGTGAAACTGAGGTCGTGATCGTTGTATCGACGAAACGTCTCTAGCGACGCCCGAACATCATCTGGTTCGACGTGGATCATCTCGAAAACCTGAGGAAACGGCTCTTCGCCGAGAATGCGACTGGCAACAGTCTCTGCAGCCTCGAACGAACCCGTTCGAGCCCGTGTAAGCGTCACAGTCTCGTCGAAAACATAGTCATTCGTGTATGGTTGTCCGAACTCTCCATCGAACAGTTCGTCGAATGCACTGACGGCTTGGTCGTGCCGGTCGGCATCCGTATCGTGATGCGCAAAAAACACACCAGTATCGACGAAGACGCTCATCCATACAGCACGTCGTCGATGTCTTCCTCGGTCGTCGTAACCCCCGAGGAGACCATCCCATCGTGGAACTTCTCGCGCTCGGATTCTGCAAGGGGGACACGTTTCTCGCGGAACGAGTCGATGAGGTCTGCCTTGGACTCAATGGCATGCTCAACGAGCCGTGCCAGGATTTCCTGTTGCGTCACTCGCTTTCCCGTCTTGAGCCGAATCTCGGCTTGTAACCGTTCGAGACGGGATTTGGTGTCGTCGTCCATCTTTACCGACGTGGCCATATTCTTCGGTAGAACATACTACTGGGTAAAGTTTGCTACCAAATTTGATGGTGTCACTGAAGTTTGCTGAACTCACTCTCTGAGTGTTGCACGCCGTTTCTGACAGTATTCGGTGAAGTCTCTGCGATCGTGGTGAAGAGAGCGCAAGTCGGCCACAGAAACTTTCGGAGGCCGACTATCCGAGTCGGGAGATAGAGAGGATCTATTCTTCAATCGTCAGTGTGTAACTCCACTCAAACTCTTCCCACGACGTGTCCGCCCTAACCTTCGGCACAAATGATTCGGCAAACCGGTGTTCCCCTGCGGGAAGACAGCCCATATCTTCGGGCCGACCGCTCACCCACTTATCCATCGTTGCCTCCAATATTTCGCGTTCCGGGTAATGCAGTACCGTGTATTCGCTCTGAATGCACTCTCCCGCATTGAGTGACTGCCATCTAATCACGTCAGGACGAACGAAGTGAACAAGATTCGTCTGCCAGCATCCCTCGACAGGGCGATCAGGAATGATCTGTTCGGTCGTTCCGAAGACGTGTTTCTGCGTCTCGCGGTCACTCGGAATGAGAACAAGCCATCCTTCGTCTTCACTCCAGATATTGGAGTACGGCTGGATTGCGCCAAAGCCAACCGTCTGCTCTTCCGAGGAATAATTCTCAAATGACCCCCGAATTTGAGCAGGTGCATTGGGTGAGAAATCGCGTAGCTTCTCGACGTTAAGATGGAATGGCACCTCGCTGGGTTGAGGGCCTTCAGTAACTGTGATACGCGGGTAGCGCCCAGAAGCCATACAAAATAACGACCCCCCGATCAAGTAACATTATTGAACTTATTTTGACGAGAACAGTACGTTAAGACAGTAGTAGAGATGCACCTCGGCTGGACAGGAGGTTCAGAGTCCTGTCTGTGAATAATACTGCTCCGTCATGCTGAACTCACCCCCTATCTGTGTCACGCGACTTCTGACAGCAACTGGGGATTTCAGCAGACTCGATGAATGCTAACTCGGCAGAACACCTGGTGACGTCACTTTCTTAGCGCCTCGATGGGCGAGGCGCTCTCTTCTGGGCGCTTCGAAAAACCATGTCTGAACTCCTACTAGCAAGACTCGACCCAACGAAGCGTGTCCTGAAACGAGCCCAGTACGAAGCATTCGAATTCTCGTTATTCGACGGGGATGTGCTCGTCCGCAACGCGAGCCATGCCGACCCCGAGAACCACGAATACAACGTACGAATCGTCAACGGCGTACCGGAAGCGTGTGACTGCCCAGCGGACGAGAAGTACGCTGGCCCGTGCAAACACCGTGTCGCAGTTGCGATTCGACGTCCGGTCCTCGATGCTGTCGAGGAAATGCAGATGGTCGCAGACGGCGGTGTGGTCACTAACGAACAACCGGAAACTGGGGTGGAAAACGATGCGACTCCTGATGATTGCGACTGTGAGATGTTGGATGATGACTTCCCTTGCTGGGCGTGTGTAGACAGTGGCAGACGCGAACTTCCGAATTGACCGACTGCACATCCAAGCCGGGACAGTAGATAATAACTCTTTTAGTAATCAAATAGAATTGACACTTGCCGTTATCAGGGGCACACCATTGGTACGGTCAACATCTCGTGTTGACCTGCCATTCTCGTTTCGGACCTCGACAGTCCGTATCGGTCACAGAAGAGACGAGTGACTTCCTTGCTCTGCTTTGGTAGGCTCTCTGTACGAATCTGTGGAAAGGGGATAGTTGTGGGCTCGCCGTTCACGTCGACAGCCCCGGGGGCAGGGGATTGGGGCTGTCTTTGGCACGCGATTGGCTGGTTTCTGTCCGTTGGGAGTTTGCTGCACCGTAGGACCAGACAGACAATCCTACGGACATAGGGCCTAGACGTCGGCAATCGTATCCATTCGGTTGGTGTCAATATACGCGCCGCTCACACGTTGCTGAGGTACATGTCCAAATTCCCTGTCTGAGTCTTCGATGTCTGTGAGTTGTTTTTG
>NZ_LOPV01000477.1 GCF_001469865.1 Haloferax profundi | reverse complement strand
GCAGAAAGAATACCTCGCTGATGACCAATGGCAACGAGAGATATCTACGAAACTGGCTTCGACGAGGATGTATCGGCTAGCACGAACAACGTCTGCCCAGATTGCGGCGGCTTTGTGAGAACGAACACGCTCGAAACTCTTTGCGAGGAGTGTGGACTCGTCATCGACGAGTATCAAATCGACCACGGTCCAGAGTGGCGAATCACTGAGAGAGACGAGGAGAGCCAACGGAGAACGGGCGCTCCGTTGACACCGACCCGGCACGACCGTGGCCTCTCATCAGAAATCGGTTACAAGCGAGACGCTGGTGGACGAACACTCTCCGGGAAGAAACGGCAGCAGGTTGCTCGGATGCGTCGTGAACAGTCCCGTGGACGATTCCAGTCGAAAGCAGAGCGAAACCTTGCACTGGGATTGGGCGAAGTACGCCGGATTGCAGGCGCGCTCGGATTCTCCGATTCGATTCGTGACCAGGCGTGTCGACTCTTCCGCAGTGCCCAGAACGAAGATCTCCTTCGTGGCCGGTCAGTCGAGTCGATGGCAGCAGCAAGTATCTATGGAGTTTGTCGATGCAACGGGCTTCTGCGAACGCTCGAGGAGGTTGCTGGCTTAGCGCGTGTGGAGAACCAGCGGGTGGTAAACGCCTACAAGACGTTGAATACGGAACTTGGGCTGCCAACACAGCCTGTTCGCCCTCGTGATTTCGTCCCGCGACTCGCATCCGAACTTGCTGTCCCTGATCCGGTTCGACAGCAGGCGCTGGATTTGGCTGAGGCGTCGGAGGCATTGGGTGTCACGACGGGTCTCAAGCCGTCGGGGTTTGCAGGGGCGTGCCTGTATCGTGCGTCTCTGGGGGAAGCGTTCCGGCTCACACAAGTCGAAGTTGCGCAAGTGGCGGACGTCTCGGTTCCAACAATCAGGGCACATTCAAATTCGATTCAGGAAGTGCATCAACGACACCCGTGAACCAAATCGAGAATTGGATTGGCAACTTTGTCTCAGCGTTTTCCATACCGTGTCTACTCAACGGGCATGTCGCATCTGTTAGTTTTGTGTGCGCCGGCGATGGGTGCCGGCGCAATGGGTCGTGAGACAGTTAGAGAACGACTCAGAGCGCCAGCGAGGTACCAAAGAATGCATCAGATAATCTATGCGCTCGTAGGGGCATCGACAACAGACGAAGCACTCGCAGTGGGACGAAGCGTCTTCGACCGACTCGTGGGAGCTTCGCCCGAATATGGGGCTGTTTTCGACTACTATGTGACCTTCGACGACGATTCGACGAGCGTCGCTGGGAAAGCACGCTGGGGAGAACTACCCACCGCGG
>NZ_LOPV01000476.1 GCF_001469865.1 Haloferax profundi | reverse complement strand
GCGTGTCTGGGTGAAGCGTTCCAGCTCACGCAAGTCGAAGTTGCGCAAGTGGCCGAGGTCTCGGTCCCAACAATCAGGGCTCACTCAAATTCGATTCAGGAAGTGTACCAGCGAGCCCCGTGATTCACCCCAAGAATTGGATTGACAACCTTGTTTCAGCGTTTTCCCTACCGTGTCTACTCAACGGGCATGTCGCATCTGCTAGTTTTGTATGCGCCGGCGATGGGTGCCGGCGCAGTTGAGTCGTGAGACAGTTGGAGAGCGACTCAGAGCGCCAGTGAGGGACCAACGAATGCACCAGATAATCTACGCGCTCGTAGAGGCATCGACGACAGACGAAGCACTCGCAGTGGGGCGAAGTGTCTTCGACCGACTCGTGGGAACTTCGCCCGAATACGGGGCTGTTTTCGACTACTATGTGACGTTCGACGACGATTCGACGAGCGTCGCTGGGAAAGCACGCTGGGGAGAACTGCCCATAGCGCAACCAATCGATTCAGACAGTGGCCAAGAATTGCTTGAACGTGGCTGGGAGGAGACAAAACAGGAGTTCGAACGGAACCTTGAGCGAGTCCGGGAAGGCATTCAGGACCTCAACACCGAGGCAATCATGCGTGACGAGGAGTTGGTCCGGCACGCTTGCTACAACCTCGGGGCGTACCGGGGGCCGTCGCTCTTCTTGTACGATGAGTACGGCAGTGCGATTCGCCATCGCGACCAGCTTGATCGTGTCCTTGAGTCCGACGAGCAGATGTGGATTATCTCGGCGGACGTCCACTACTAAGCCTGGAATCGATAGACAAACAGGCACTATGGACTTAACCAACAAAGCCCAGCCATTCCCCGCTTTTGTTGGTTAAGAAGATGACGGACCTACTGACTT
>NZ_LOPV01000475.1 GCF_001469865.1 Haloferax profundi | reverse complement strand
CGAGTGAATTTTTTCACCCCCAGAGGGGTGCGGGGGACAGAGAACCCTCGCAGTAGACCAATGAGTGACGACAACCCAACAGCAACGGAATCGAATCGAGAGGAAGCAACCCAGACGGAATACGTCGAGCGCAGTGACGTCGGCGTTTCACTGACGGTGAAACTGAAGCGTGGAACGGCGACGAGAGACCAAGACGAGCTGACGGCCAAAGTCAAAGCACAAACGCTTGCAGAGGCTCGCGAGGACATGGACACGCTGCGGGCGTATCTGCACGCCCTCGCCGAGGACGTTCGGCAGATTCAGCCCGACGACGAGACAGAATAGGGCGCTCAGAGAGCTGGTTTTCGGGCAAGATAGCTGGAGGTAAAACTCGATGCAGAACGACTCAGCCGAATCAACAACATCTACCGGTCTGACACCGGAGCAGCGTCGTCAACAACCCCGGGTCGGGTGACCCGGGGCTTGTCAGTGTTCTCGGCGTCTAACTCGGTACTGAGTACGGGATGAATCCCCGATTCGGCCTCACTGTCCCTGACTTCAGGGCAAGTTGACTGTTGCCCGTCCGCCGTGAGTCATTTAGCCCACGACGGACAAACCGCCACCCAATGTTCTTTGCCGCATTATAATCCGCGTGAAGTGTTTTTCCGCATTTCGTACACTCGAAGTGTGCTTGCACAGGCCTATTCCCACGGCTTGTATGACCACACTCACTACATCGCTGACTCGTGTACGCCGCGTCAACGAACTCGATACGAATACCGAGTGCTTCGGCTTTGTATGTCACGAACGAGATGAGCTTCTGATGCGCCCACTGGTGGAACTTCTTCGCGTTCGGCATCCCGTCACGGATGTACGATAAGTCCTCGAACACGATGTGACTACACTCGTATCCAACGGCTTCCTCGATAATCGCGTTTGAGACTCGGTGGAGTTTGTCCCGCGAGTAGCGTTCTTCGCGGTCGTCTCGGCCAACCAGTGTTCGGTGAGCCGACTGCGTTCCGGTCTGTTGGAGTCCACCACGGACCTGCTCGAATTGCTCGTGGTCGTGAACCAGTTTCGTCCCGGACTCGAAGTGAGCAGTGCTGGTGACGGCGAGGTGTTCGATGCCTAAGTCCACTCCGAGAACTGTTCTGTCCTCGGCAGGAGACTCGTCTTTATCGAACGGGTTTGGTTTTCGGAACCCGAGGTGTAAGAAGTAGTCGCCGTCACGAGCGGTGAGTGTGCTTTCTGTAACGCTCCACGCGTCGTCGTTCAAGAACTGGTACTGGTAGCCGTCGTCATCCTTCGGGAGAACGAGTTCGCACCGGACTCGATTCTCGATTGTGGTGAGCGAGACCGTGTTGTCGTCAAAGAGCGTCAGCGTGTTTGCATCGTACTTGATGGTTGGACTCGTGAACTCTGGGCAGGAAACCTTGCGGCCGTTGTCTTTGAGTTCTCTGACGCCCGTGAGTGCGCTTGCGGCTTGGTGAGTGGCGAGTATCGCGTGTTGACTCCCGAGACGAGTCTCTTCGCGTACGTCGTCGTAGGCGAGTTTCTGGAGCCCGTATTTTGAGCCCTCGTTTTCTTGCCATCCGAATTGGGAGGCAAGGGTGGCCCCATGTTTCCAGTCACTAATCGTGGCTTCAAGCACGTCGGCTTGCTCGTCGCTCACGGAGAGGCGAGTGATAGCTGTGCGTCTCAGGTAGTCGTCCACTCTACCTTCAAAAGAGTAGTGTAGTTAGTTAATAGCTTTTATATGATCTGTTGTCGGCATTCCTCAACGGGTCGGGTGACCCGTGGAATCCTGCCTCGAATCTTTGAAGTACCGACCACCCACCTCATCGACGCAGCTATCGTGACCATCCACGACATGGCGACGCTTTGAGCCTATGTCACCTACGAGAACGCGAATCAACAGCGCGTTCGGATTCTCCGGCGGCTCGAACACCAAGCATAGGAGATTCGGACACAGGAAGAATGAATCGTATCGGTGAGGGACAAACAGATATCTCAGGCCTTGGCGCTATCATCAACTGGTTCTGTATCAGTGATCGCAACCGGGAGTTCGATATTGATATCATCGTACCACACCGTCGGCTTCTTCGAGCGACCAACCTGCTCGAACTCGACTAGTCCGAGTGTTTCGAGCTCCGAGAGGTTGTCGTGAACCTGCCGGACGTCCCGACCGACGAGTCGTGCAGCTTCACGAATACTCTGTGGCTCTTCACGAGCAATGGTTTGCAGGAGCTGGACGTTTCTTGCTGACAGCAATCGTTGAAGATCTTCCTCCCGCTGGAGGACAACCTCATAGAGTGGCTCCGGTTCATCGCCCGCTTCAAGGGCTGCGAGCTGTGCTTCAACCGCATCGAAAGCATTGTCAGGTGTGCCGACCCGAACGGTCAGCGTCCGGCGGTCGTTCGGTCCATCATTGGCTGGTTCAGTCTTGCTCATATTCGTTCACCTCGCGTCGAAATCGCTGCAGGACCTCGACGTAACTGCCGGGATACTCGTAGTCGCCGTCGATGTCCTCGCCAACGTGACGTTCGTGGCCTTTTGTCTCCGGATGGGCGTTGTCGTAACGGAGAATCGTGTCTCCCGCCTTATTCCCGTAGTGCATGCTGTACTTGATTCCCTCGGGGTAGGCTTCTGACTCGGGAACGGACCAAACCGAGATATGCGCGAATCGATCCGATTCCGGGTAGTCGATCGTTTGATCGATGATTCGTTTCGCGCCATTCCCGGTCATCTAATGTTGTTATACACCACATCAGCATAAATGTTGTTGTCGAGAACAACAGTGCCTCAATATCAACGAAAATCAGCAAACGCCCACCGGCACCCAGACGGCCGCCCGCTGCTTGTTCGAAGATTAACCAACAGAGTGGGGGCCGATTCAAATTTGTTGGTTAAAACACCCTGCGGCAGTATTCTTTCGCCCCTGAGAGGTGCGGGGCGGCAGAGTCCCGCAGGTGACTCTCTGTGTCCATTCACGACATCTCAGAAGCGAGCAGCGACAGCGCAACAGAGTCCTACGCCAACGCCCGCCAGGCGGAGTACGTAGCGTTCCTTCATCGCGTGCCATTTGCCATCGACGCGTTGAACCTCGGCTTCCTTACCGGCTTTCGAGAGGACTGCAGCTACCAACAACAGCAATTCCTCAATCTCAAGCTGCCAGTTGGCATGCTCGATAACGATTTCAGAAATCCAGATCTCGACCGTTACACGGAGCGAGTCCTCGAACACAAACCCGACGTCGGTATCATCGGTGACGCCTACGATTGTGCCGAAGCCCAGTCGTACGTTCGAGCAGTGCGAGACCTCCAAAAACGCGTCCCCGACACGGAGTTCGTCATCGTCCCGAAATGCAAAGCGGCACTTGAAGAGATTCCAGACGATATCGTCGTTGGCTATTCGCGTGGGTACGCGGATACCTTAGCACACGACTTCTCAGATCCAGTGGATTGGCGAGACCGTCGAGTCCACATCCTTGGAGGCAGTCCACCCAAACAACTCGCGGTTATCGACCAGTTGACGCAACCGACGTTGACAGGCGACCCACCGGCCGACATCGTCGGCCTCGATTGGAACGGACTCCATCGTGGTGCACAGTTCGGCGAGTTCTGGACGGATAACGGGTGGGACGACAGCGGTCGCGACGTCGACCACCTGACCGTCCGAGCGACGGTCCGTCACGGGCTCGGCCACGTGCGCTCGTTTTGGGAGAAGCAGGGGGTCTGGCCGGAGGGACCAACCGAGTACGGTAGCCAGACACAGTATCAACCTCCGACGCCGGACAACCTTCACTCGTCAACTTGTGCTGAGTGTGAAGACGACGTCTGGATGGGGTCG
>NZ_LOPV01000474.1 GCF_001469865.1 Haloferax profundi | reverse complement strand
GGCCCCTTCGTCGCGGAGTACGATACTGGGGACGTTTGTGGGTACTGCTGTTACGAGTGTTACTTCACGCACCGCGCTCGGAACCACCTTGAGGAAGTCATGGGCGAATCCAGTGTCTACATCCCACCTGCGTCGCGCTAGTTCGTTCAGACGCCATTTTCTATGGTTGTAAGGTGGGTTTAGCCGTCACTGACCAGTCCCATTTCGCTCGAGAGAGTTTTTTTCGCCCCCCAGAGGGGTGCGGGGCATTCCAAATTGGGATGCTCGCGAGAAAATTCATGGCGACGACTGACTACGCAGCGGTGTCGTTCAACGACTCCGACACCCGACGTGACGAGATGCACAGTACCATCGAACAGTGGATCGACGACCTTGTCGAATCCGTCGACGTTGCACAAGCGAGTGCCGAGTTCCAAGCGTGGCTTGACGTCCAACGGCAGTTCCACGATTACTCCTACCGCAACACGCTCTTGATTAAACAGCAGTGCCCAAACGCAACGAGAGTCGCGGGCTACCGAACGTGGCAGAACGAATTCGATCGGCACGTCAAGGAAGGCGAGAGCGCGATTTGGATTTGGGCACCCATCATCGCAAAGCAATGCCCTGAATGTGGGAATTCACCGAGCTACCACTCCAACACCAACTGTGGCTACGACGAGACGTCACCCAAAGAGTGGTCGAAGGGCTTGGTTGGCTTCCGGCCAGCACCAATATTCGACATCTCGCAGACAGATGGTGAGGATCTCCCAGGTCTCGATACGAGTGCAGAGGGTAACGCAGACAAACTTCTTCCGGCCGTGTTGGACGCTGCTAAGGCTGTAGGTGTCGAGGTGGAACTTGTTCCGGATGAAGAGTGGAACTACGGTGCTTCGAAAGGCGTGTGCCGAGAATCACCAGACGGTGGCTTCCCAATTGTCGAGATCCTCTGTCGGGATAGTGACGCAGCTATGGTATCGACGTTAGTCCACGAGTACGCTCATGCGCTTCTCCACGTCGGCATCGATGATGATACCGAACGGTCGAAGCGTGAGGTCGAGGCAGAAGCGGTAGCATACGTTGTTGGGAGGCAGTTCGGCCTCGATATGAGTGGTTCGGTGTTCTACCTCGCAACGTGGGAGCGCGATGATGCAGACGTGATTCGTGAGCGTCTCAAGCGAATTAGCCGAACGAGTCAAACGCTCATCGAGCAGATCGAGGGACAAAGTGATTAACCAACAAATTTGAGCCACTTGGTTTCTTGTTGGTTAAGAAACCGATGTTGTTCGAGAAGGGAATTGGGTCAGGAGGCTCTGTTGAACCCCTCAGAGATTGATAGGAATAGCGTGACACAGACAGAGGGTGTGTCGGTCACGGCGACCTCGTTTATTCCATCTTACCGACGCTGAACTAACCGCTCAGTAAGTGTACGAATCCTCAGCGAGCGCGGCCTCTGTCCTTACCTTTGCCGCCGACAGTTTTGATCGCGTCGGTCCCGACAACGTCCGTGCCATCGTTGGTCTGCCCGACCAAGTTTGCCTCAGTGTCGCCGTCGGCGAAGCCAGCGTCTTGAGTCGGGAAGTGTAGCACGAGGTCCATCAGGCCGTCTCCATCGACGTCATCGACGTGGCCGCCGTGGGCCGCGCTCGCACCGCCAGGGCCAAAGGCGAGTGAAGAGACGTCAAGCGTCGTCGCGTCGAAATCGTCGGTCGAGTAGACCACGACGGGGGTGACTCCCTTCGAGTTCGGGTTGATGGAATTGTCGTCACTGTCGGGCTTGATGTCGATGTTGACGTCGATAGTGGTTGATTCACAGCTCTGCGGTGGGAGAGGTGCCTTCATCTCGAAGATGATTGCCGCAGGTGTGTCACCGTACATTGGGTCGTTCCACGCGCGTATCTCGAGAGTGTTCTCGCCGGTCTGTAGGAAGGGAACGACGTCCTGCCCGACTATCGGTGGGTAGTATCCGACAGTGCGTACGAAAGTGCCGTTCAGATAGATCTCAGCTGTGTTGTCCGCGGCGACGGAGAGCGTCGCTGTACTCGGCACCATATCGAGGTCGAACGTCTGCTCAAGGCGGATTCGTTCGTCTGCGGGTTGATAAAGATCACACGTCCCGGATGGGCAGTACCACACGTGCTGGGCGTCAGCGCTGAAGACACTGCCCCACGGGGGGTTACCACTCTCGTGATATGGAGAGACCATCGCGGGCGCGTCGACGGGCGTGAACGTTCCGTTGCGGCCCACTCCGACGCCGGTGATTCTCGAGCACGAACCGCTGTGTAGGAATGAGGACGAAGATGCACTCGCTGACCCGGCCATCGCCGGGAGGCCGACCAGACCGAGTAGGCCCGCACCCGCGAGGCTACGAAGCGCGGAGCGCCGCGAAAGTTTGGGACCAGTGTGTTCGGCGCCTGTCTCGTCGGTTCCGTCTGTGGGAGAGTTATTGTGGTTCGACATGTGTGTCACAGTGTATAACCCTTCAAACCGCACACAGAACCCAACCCTCTGCTGAGAACCCGTATGGGTGGCGAAAAGTTACGAAGAGCAGAATGTCAGGACATGATTTATATCTTTACCAGTTAAATATGTCTCACATCTATGACATTCTAAAATCATGTCTGTCTGGGGTAACACACACGTGTTCGTCGCAGTGTGAGGACTCGGCCAGTTTGTCTATCGATTAAATGGCTCCCATATGATTCACAACGGTCGCTACATACCAACTTACAGTGATAACGGGACTGACCGGTGAGATTACCAGACGTACTGGAGCAACCAAACGGGAAAACGGCTCTTGTGTAGCGGAGGCATCGCCGACGTACTCATTCGACCGCGTGACCGACTTGCGCGCTGTATTCAGCACGGCTCCAACAAACTACCAGTAACTGAGGGTTTCAACAGAGTCGGTCTGGGGTCTTCTGGAAGAGATGGAGGACAAATATATCTAAAACGGTCTTCCATTTACACAATGTCCGCACTAGGATTTTGACCAAGAGTGTCTAGTATCCACCCATGAGTAACAATCCAGCAGACGCCGAAAGCAAGGTCTCTGGAAACCAAGCGAATATCCCAGCACGCATTCGTCGGGAACTGGGGATTGAGGATGGTGACCAACTCCAGTGGCATCTCGAAGAAGATGGAAGTATCCGAGTCCGAGTTGTCCAACAACGGAGTGGAACGTTTGCGGATTTCAATGGGTATGACGGTGACGAACAAACAGATGCCACCATGGACCATGACGCGTGGAGCGTCGAGACAGAGTAAATTGCCTCGAATCATAGGAGTCTTTGATTCCCGTACGACCCCGAGACACTCGGCTTGCTCATCTGTAGACTCATAGTGAGAGAGTACATTTCGTCTGTCTTCCTTACTAGTCTGAGGGGGTCCGAATCAGAGTGACAGAGAGTACGTTTCGTCTGTCTTCATCGGGAGGCTGAACAGACTTCAGAAACGTGCCACAAACATGCGCCCACGGTGACTATACTGTCTCAATTTCTTCACGCGTTTCGAGAATGATATCTGGGTCAAGATCAAGCTCGTACTCATAGTAGCGGCCACCGCTCTCTCCTCGGTTCTGACCATCTCGACGGAGAAAGCCAAGCATATGTAGGTCGGATAGGTGGTCTTGAACGCTTTTCAGCGTAGTCAGCGGGTCAGACCCCCACGAGTCTGCAACCTGTTCGTAGTGGGTTTTGATGGTCTTCGACCGAGCAGGTGTTTTCTCCTCTCTTTCGAGAAGTGCGATCGTCTCAAGAATGTATTGTGCGTGCTGCGTCTGGTCTCGGATACGATTTCTTAATCGCCCCCGTTGGACGAGTTCTTGTGCATCCCTGATGTGGTCATCCTCAACGCGAGTGTCCCCATTTTTCTCGGCGACGTTCGCACCAACGCGAAGAAGGTCGATGGCTTGTCGTGCGTTCCCCATGTCCTTAGCAGCTATTGCAGCGGCCCTCGCGATTGCGGACTCGTCACACGCGCCATCAACGAACGCTCGATCTGCCCTGTTCTGGAGAATCGCCCGGAGTTCTTCGGCATTGTACGGACTGAACGAGATTTCGTTCTCCATCAAGGTATCTTTGACCTTCGCTGAGAGGGACTGTCTAAACGTGTAGTTGTTGCTGATCCCGATGACACCAACGCGTGACTGAGATATCTTGTTGTTCGAGTAGGCTCGCGGGAGTTCATAGAGAAGCGTATTCACATCGTTGAGGTGGTCAATTTCGTCGAAGATCACTAGGTGTGTGCCACCGAGTCGGTCTAACTGGTTGTACAGTTCCTCGAAAGCATCCCCAGTCCCAAGGCCACGCTTCGGGAACTTACTCGCAGTTTCTGGGAGGAGACTGTTCACGAGTTGTCGGACGATCATGAACAGTGTCTTTCCGTTACAGTTCTGTTCGTGGACGTACAGATCGTCGGCTTGTTCACGCTTTTCCGCTTCGTCCTCAAGTGCGTCCATCATGTATTTGGTGACGGCTGTCTTCCCGAGTCCAGCCTTTCCATAGAGCATGATGTTCTCTGGGTCACGCCCGAAGAGAACGTCTTGGAGAGCGTACCGGTATTGTTCGATTTCCTCGTCACGTTCGAGGATCTCTTCCGGTTGTTGACATCCTCCTCGCCCTAAAGTGCGAGGATTCCTCCGCTGGGGGTTCGGCTACCGACCCACGGAGGC
>NZ_LOPV01000473.1 GCF_001469865.1 Haloferax profundi | reverse complement strand
GTTTCCCCGACCAGTCGTGGTCGTCCCACTCGAATCGCACGGGCCGTGCCATCGGCCTGATTTCGCAATTGCTGTTTTCTCGAAGGAACGTCTCTGACGCTGTGAGGTCGGCGTGTCCCTCGAAGCCACACGGACACGCCAGTGTATCCCCGTGGCGAACCGTCTCTTCGTGGTCGCCACACTCAGGACACGTCTGACTCGTCCACGCTTCCGACTTGACTTCGAGGGAGATACCATACTCCTCACAGACACACGCGAGACGGTGGGTGAATTTCTTGAACGCCCAGAAGTTGTGTGTCTTCTCGTTCACCCTGACCGACCAATGCGAC
>NZ_LOPV01000472.1 GCF_001469865.1 Haloferax profundi | reverse complement strand
GCACGTCTGTCAGGTCGCCCACGTACACCGTCGCCACGCCCTCGTCGTACAGTCGTTCAACGAGGTCGCGCACCAGTGCGTTCTGTGCGTGGTCACGACGGCGGGTTCGCTGTCGGTACAGCCGTCGAATCCGTTTCGAGGAGTGGCGACCCTCTTGGAGTTTCGACTGTAGGCGGGCGATTTCGTCTGTCGTCTCGCGGAACCGTCTGAACAACTCCCGACCGTCGTAGAGGTACTGGTCCCCAGTAGTCGTGGAACAGGCGACGAGATTGTTCGCGCCAACGTCGAGGGCGGCTTCGTGAGAAGCCAATGGTGAATCCAGTCGAGAATCAGGTACGGTGACTGGTTGGAAAGCCCTGAACGTGTCGCTAACCTCATTGTACTCAAGTTCCAGACGACCCTGTTTGCCGTCCCACTTCGGGTTGCCTCGGACTTCGAGGCTGAGTCGTTCGTGGTAGCCGAGTCCGTATTCGCCTTTCAGTTCTTGCCCGACAGGGATTTCGAGACGGCTACGCTTGCCCCACTGAATCGTGTACTGGTTGCATCGAATGTAGGTACGGAATTCGCGCCCGTCCTCCTCGTTGCCCCAGTACGACGGTGGGTTGGCGTACTCGCCTTTCTCTTTGAGCGCGAAGAACGACCGCCACGCTTCGCTGTTCTTTCGCGTGACTTGTTGGACAGTCGCGCTTCCGACAACACCGTTGTACTTTCCACGGTATTCGGAAGTGACCCACACGTCGCCGTCACCGAAGTAGTTCTGACGACGTTCGTAGGTCAGTTCGTTCCACAGGGAGGCGGAGGCGTCGAGTAGCCGTAGGAGGCACTCTTTGTCGTTCTCGGTCTGTGGCACGACCTCGAAGGTGTTGACGCGCTTCATGCGTCGTCACCCTCCTGTTCAGCGATGTATCGTTCGACAGCGCCCTTGGAGGCACTCCCCGCCGTTCCA
>NZ_LOPV01000471.1 GCF_001469865.1 Haloferax profundi | reverse complement strand
AGCTTCGAGTGTTCGGTCGCCCGACCGGAGGCGGTCGATGTTCGCGAGCACCGTCGGTGCGTAGACGACTCCCCGAACGTCGTGCAACGTGTCGCCGACGAGGGGGAACCGCGAGTGCTGCGGGTTCGTTCGAATCCTGTCGAGGTTCTCGTCGGTCGGTGCGGCAGTCCTGAGTTCGACCACGTCTTCTGCCGGAACCATCACCTGTCGAACGGGTATGGACCCGATTCGGAGGGCGTTGAGGACTTCTTCGCGCCGGTCTTCGGGAAGCGACCCGCGAGCGAGGATGTCGCCCATCTGACTGCGAACCTCTCCCCGACTCAGTCGCTCTCCGTCGGTGCCAGTGTGTTCGTCGTCGTCGATTTCGGCCTCTTGCCACGAACGGGTGATTTCGACACCGCCGAGGGCGAGCAACCGCTTTGCCAACCAGTCGGCCACGACGATGACGGGGTACATGAGTTTCGTCCACCCGTAGAGGACGGGAGCGGTGTACTTGGCGACGAATCGGGACCGTTCGACCCCGAGGTACGTCGGCACCTGCTCACCGAGGACGACGTGGGCGAGGTTGATGAGCGACAGCGACAGGATGACCGACAGCGACGTGTGCCCGCCTGCACCGCCGCCGCCGAGGAGTGCCGCGAAGACGGCGGCGACGGCCGGTTCGGCCACGACGCCGAGGCCGACACTGGAGATAGTGATGCCCACTTGGCATCCAGAGAGATACACCTCTAATCGCTCCGTCATCTTCCAGGCGCGTTCGAGTCCTCGCGACCCCTCGAACGCCGACTGGTCGAACTGTGGGACGCGGGTCATCGCGAACTCCGAGACGACGAAGAACGCGTTCCCGAGCAACAACACGAGACCACCGACGAGCCGCACCGCAGTCTCGACACCAACCATACTGCCCCGACGTTCAAACTCGTCACCCCTGAGGGTGTCGACTGCGGTTCGTGTCGGTACACCCGACCAGAAATCGTACCGCTGAGCCGACTCTCTCGACCCACTCGCCGCAGCCACAGAGTGAACGTCTCGTTCTCCAACGACGGAAATTCAGCCGACTGAACGGCCGTTGCCTCACAACCGACAGGACACTCACATAAAAACTCGAACACCTTTATCCGGTGAGGCGTCGAACGTCCACACATGAGTTGGAAAGCAATCGACGCCCTCGACGACGCCCGTGACGCCACGGGGTCGCTCCTCCTCCCGTTCGACGCGGGTCGATGGGCGCGCCTCGCACTCATCGCCCTCTTCGTCGGTGGAATCGGAAGCGGTGGTGGCGGTGCCGGAAACGCCGGAAACACCGGGGTAACCTTCCCCGCAGACGGCACGCCGCCGACCAACGTTCCAATCGACTCCCTTCCGGGATTCGTCACACCGGGGAACGTCTTCGCCGCCGTCGTCGTCCTAGCGGCCATCGGCATCACGCTCGGCCTCATCTGGTCGTTTATCGGCTCGGTGATGCAGTTCGTCTTCGTCGACGGTGTCGTCTCGAAAGACGTGCGTATCCGCAAACCGTTCCGCGAACGCCTCGGCCTCGGAGCCAGATTGTTCGTGTTCCAGATTGGCCTCGTCCTCGCCGTCTTACTGCTGCTTGGCCTTCCACTCGCAGCAGTCGTCCTCGGCGGTATCAGCCTCGACGGGTCGGTGTTCCTGCTGGCGATACCGCTCGTCTTCCTCGCCATCCTGGTGTTCTTGGTGCTCGCCATCGCCCTCCAGTTGACCACCGACTTCGTCGTCCCGACGATGATTGCCGAAGACAAGCAGGTCATCGACTCGTGGCGGCGCGTGGTTCCGGTGTTCCGCGCCGAGTTCTCCGAGTTCGGCCTCTACATCGTCGTCAGGTTCGTCCTCGGTATCCTCGCGAGCATCGCCGTCGGCATCGCCGCCGCCCTCGTCTTGCTCGTCGTCGCGATACCGTTCGCCATCGTCGGCGGTGGTATCTTCCTCGCGCTCTCGGCAGCAGGCGTCAGCGCGTTCTCCACGGCTGGGTTGGCGCTGTTCGGTGCCCTCGGACTCCTGTTCGTCCTCACTGCAATCGCAGTGAGTGCACTCGTCCAGATGCCCGTGGTGACGTTCTTCCGGTACTACTCGCTGTTCCTCCTCGGAAGCGCAGACGAGTCGCTGGACCTCGTGTCTAACTTCCGTACCGAAGACGACACCCCCGCACCGGAAGGCCCGACACCGGCCTGAGAACCGCCCGAAGACCACTCACTCGATTTTTACGCCGTCGTCGCCGCGATGACCTCTCGGTCCAGTTGCCCCAACAAGAGCAGAATCGGAATCATCAGCAACCCACCGGCGACGAACGGCGCCCAGAAGGCGAGACCCGTGTAGAGGCCGCCTGCGAGCGCCGGGCCGAACGTCCGCGCGAGACTGCCGGCACTCTGCGTGAGACCGAAGGCACCGCCTTGCTCGTCGTCGCTCGCGGAACGCGAGACCAGCGTGTTCAACGAGACGTTCGTGAGGGCGTTTCCGAACGACAACGGTGTCATCACGACCAGGAGTGCGATGACGCCCGGTGGAAGGGCGGGCCCGATTGGGAGCAGTGTCCCGACGCTGGGCAGGTACGACCCGAACACCGGCGAAAACGGCACCGCCGCGAGTGTGAAGACCTGAATCGCAGTCCCGCCGACGGCCAAGCGGTACTCACCGAATCGGTCGGTCAGCGGGCCGACCAGACCACCTTGGACGATGGCGAGCACCACACCGACGTAGGTGAGGATAATCGCGTTCTCCGTCGCGCCGTACCCGTACTGGTCGTTCGTGAGGAAGATGAACTGACTCTCCAGCGCCGAGAAGGCGAACGAGACGAGGAAGAACGAGGCGACGAGTGCGCCGAGGCCGTGGGTCCGAAGCGCCGTCAGGAGTTGGTCGATACGCGACGGCTTGTCTGCCGCCGGTTCGCGCTCTTCCGGCGGACGCGACTCGGGGAGGACGAAGAACGCCACGACGAGGTTGGTCCCCGTGATGACTGCGGCGGCGAAACTGGGCAGCGAGAACTCCGAGACGGGAACTATCGCAGGAAGTACGTCGCGGGCGACGGCCACGACGGTGTCGCTGGCGAAGAACCCGCCGAGTGCGGGACCGAAGACGAATCCGAGACCGAACGCGGCCCCGAGGAGTCCGAGTCCCTTGGCCCGGTCTTCTGGCGGCGTGATGTCCGCGATGTACGCCTGTGCGGTGGCGATGTTGCCACCCATCGTCCCGGCGAGCATCCGCGCGGCGAAGAGCACTGCGAGCGACCCCGCGATGCCGAACAGCGTCCACGCGATGACGCTCCCGGTGAGAGAGAGCAAGAGGACCGGTCGCCGACCATGGGCGTCTGAGAGGCGACCTAACAGGGGAGCAGCGAGGAACTGCATCGCTGAGTACGACGCGATGAGCAGACTCCCGACGAACTCCGTCGCACCGAACGAGAGTGCGTACAACGGAATCACTGGGATGAGGATTCCGAACCCGAGGAGGTCGACGAAGACGATGAAGAAGACCACGCCGAGGGCCCGACGCGGGTTGTCGACAGTCATTATCTGCGTCTTGGATGGTCGACAGAAAACCACTCCGATACTGGCGTCAAACGTACAGTAAGCTGTGATTAATTAATACACTGACACTCGTTTGGCCCAGTATGGCCTTCGAGTGGGTATCGTACTTCACGTGCAACAACTGCGGGCTAGAAAAGCCGTCTCCCGAGGTCCCCTACGACCGCCTCGGCTACGCTGTGTGCCCCGCCTGCGGCGTCGAGACGAGACCTGCCGGTGTCGAACCAGCGAAGGTTCCGACACTCGCAGATGGGTACTGACTTCGGCCCCGAGCACGTGGCCAGCGTATGAGTTGGACGGAAGTCCGCAACGACGAGCGTATCGTGGAGTGGGAACGGAGCGACGGTCACGCGACCCTTCGCCTTCGGCGCGGGCCGAACGGGTGGCACGTCAGATACGACCGACTCCACCAGTCACCGGAGGGACGTGGCTACGAGAGTCGTCGGTTCGACGACGAAGACGCCGCCCGAGCGACGCTCGACGAGTGGAAAGACGAGTACGACGTCGACGAACCCTGACTGGACGCCGCCAGCGTCGAGCATTCTCGCGGTGAGACGGTTTTTATACGTTCAGTAGTGTCCGAGGACACCACGTTGTCGCGCACGGCGCGTGAGGACGCTGAAGACGGCGTAGCCAACGACAGCGTATCCGACCCCGACAGCGACGAGGACGCCGATATCGGCCAGCGGGAACTCCCAGAGCCTGACGCCGCCGGTCATCGCCCGCTGGAGCATGAAACTCCCCTGTGCGAGTGGGAGCACTTTGAGCAACGGTGCTTGTTCGACGGGTGCGGCGGCGAGGCCGATGAACCCGAACTGGAGCAGTCCGAAGATGCTGTTGACGCGCTTGTAGAGGAGTGCCAGACCAGCCATCACGAACCCGACGCCGACCACCGAGGCGAGCGCGAAGATGCCGACGGGAATCACGGTAAGCAGGTCGATAGCGAGCGTGCGACCGGTCGTCACGAGCATCAACACGAGCGTGGCACCGCCCCAGAGGAAGCTAAACGCCACGTTTACGACCGTCTTGGCAGCCATGACGCGACCGAATCCGAGCGGTGCCATGTAGAGTTGTTCGAGGGTGCCCCACTGGGCTTCGGTCATGACGTTTCCCGCGAGGTCTTGATACGCCGAGAAGGCCATCGTCACGAGGAAGTACCCGACGATGAGCGAGTCGAGCGAGTCGTCGAACGCCGGGCCGGCGACGGCACGTCCGCCGAAGAAGATGAGCGCGAAGAACACGTAGATGGCGAGTAGGCCGCCGACCGTGTTCACAGGGTAGCGCCGGAGCAAGATGTACTGTTTCTGCGCCACCTCACGGAGGAGAATCACCATCTCGCGCGTCGAGGCGGTTCTCATCGGTCTTCGCCGCCGGTCAACTGCAAGAACGCTTCTGTCAGGTCGGGTTCGACCGTGTTCACCGAGACGAGGCGTCCCCCATCCGCGACGAACCGCGCGGCCAACGCGGGCAGGTCGTTCGCGTCTTCGAGTGCGACGAGGACGCGCGTCCGGTCGCCGTCTGTCTCCCACGATTCGACGGTGTAGTCACTCTGAATGGTTCGTTCCGTCGCGGCCGAGAGTGGCCCATCGACGACGACCCGGACCGCACTCGTCCGGAACAGTTCCACGAGCGACGTCACGTCGTCGTCGGCGACGAGACGGCCGTGGTTCACGACGAGGACGCGGTCACACAGGTCTTCGACGACGCTCATGTCGTGGCTGGTGAGGACGACAGTGAGTCCCCGGTCGTCGGCCAGTCGCCGAAGTTCGCGGCGTAAGTCGACCGAACTCTCCACGTCGAGACCGAGCGTCGGTTCGTCGAGGAACGCGACGTCCACGTCGCGGGCGAGGGCACACGCCAGGGCGACTTTCTGTTTCATCCCCCGCGAGAGTTCGTTCACCACGTCGTCGGCCCTGTCGAGGAGGCCAAGTTGGTCCAAGAGGGTATCGTGGCGTGCGCGGACTGCCGGGTCGCTCGCGTTCTCGCCCGCGAGACCACCGAAGAATGCGAGGTTCTCACGGACCGTCAATCGCCAGTAGACGTTCCGTGCGCCCTCCAGTGTGGCACCGAGGCGTCGGTACGCCCGCGCCGGGTGGGCGTGAACGTCGATACCGCAGACGCGGACGGTTCCGTCCGAGGGGACGAGGAGTCCGAGCATCGCCTTCAGCATCGTCGTCTTCCCCGCCCCGTTGGGACCCAGAACGCCGAGAATCGTTCCCTGTTCGACCGAAAACGAGACGTCGTCGACGGCGGTCACGTCTCCGTATCGTTTGGTGAGCGTCGAAACCTCGATGACCGGCGGGACGGTGCGTTCGTCGTGGTCGACAGTCCGGGGAACTGGCGTCTCCCGTGCCGCGTTTGGTGCGGCGGGGGTGCTCATTGGAGTCGCCGAGTCGACTCGACGAGTGGGTGTCGGGCGTAGTCGACGATGTCGATGTCGTCGATAGTGTGCAGGCCTTCGTTCTCGGCGGTGCGTTGCATCCCGAGTTCCACGGGGTCGTCGATGACGATGACGTAGGCGTCCATCTCTTCCATGTCGATGCGGTCCGCCGCCAGCGCGCGGTGGTGGCCGTCGGCCAAGAGAAGCGTGCCGTTGTTGTCGATGACGACCAGTGGTTCTGCGAGACCACGTTCGAGTTCGTAGGTTCTCCCTTCTAACTCGTCGGCGTAGACGCGCGCTTGCGTCGGAATGAGGGTCGAGATGGTGACCGTCCGTCGTTCCTGGTGGACGGTGATTCCGTGAATCTGTTCGAGCGTCCGCATCAGTTTCCCGACTTTCTCCGGCGTCGCACGCTCGATTTGGCTTCGAATCACGTCCGTGTTCGAGATGATACCCACGAGATTGCCCGCGTCGTCGACGACGGGCAGTTTCTGGATACCCGACCGAAGGATGACTCGGGCAGCGTCGTTCACGTCCATCTCGGGGTGGGCGACGACGAGGTCTGTCGCCATCACCGTCTCGATTGGTTCGTCGTCGTCCGCGAGGAGAATATCACGTGCCGTGACGAAGCCTTCGACCTTGCGGCCTTCACAGACGGGAAAGCCGTTGTGGCCGTCGCTCTCGGCGATACGACGGGCCACGTCTGCGACCGTGTTACTCGGAGAGACGGTCTGGACCTCGCGCGTCATGTACTCCTTGACGGTCGCTTTGGTACTCATCCCTCCGAGGTAGGGCGACCGTCGGCAAAAACGTGGTGGGAGAAACTGTACCGAGGCACCGTTCGGCGTGTCGTTCAGCGGTTCCTCACGGGAGAACGTGGTCACTTGTCCAGTGGGTATTCGAACGTGACGTCCACGTCCAGACGCGGCGTCGACGGTGCGTGTTCGAGCGTCTCGAAGAGGCGACCGGCGACGATGTCCGTGACGATAGTCGCGAGGGACTCCCGTGAGTCGTCACCCACGTCGTCCAAGATACCGAGCGGAATCTGCGCCCCGGCCATGTCTGCGTGTCCGCCGGCGCTCCCAATCGGGCCGAGTGCGTCGCGGAACATCTCTCCGAGGTCGACGCGCCCGCCGTGTGCGCGCCCAGAGACGTACACGGTTCCGTCCATCAACCCGTAGACGACGCTCACGTCGACGCCATCCATCCCGAGGAGGTAGTCGGCCGCCTGCGCCAACGCGTCTCGCTCGCGGATGTCGCCGACGTTCGACGTGAGAACCTCGCCACGAACGTCCCTGTTGGCGATGCTGCGTGCGAGTGTCTCCATCGTATCGGAGGTCATACTCGGCGTCTCGACCCGTGCCAAGAGGTCGGTGTCGACGTGGGGAAAGAGGTACGCGGCGGCCTCGAAGTCGGCAGTCGACACCTCGCGAGTGAAGTCGTTGGTGTCGACCTGTATCCCGAACAAGAGCGCGGTTGCGACCTGTGTGCTGGGGACGATGCCGAGTCGCCGGAGGTACTCGGTGAGGAGCGTACTCGTCGCACCGACGCCACTCCTGAGGTCGACGTACCTCGCTTCGACCGGTGCTCGCGGCGGGTGGTGGTCGACGACGATATCTACCGTCGTGTCCGCGGGCAGGCGGTCGTTGACGCCGGGGCGTGAGTGGTCGACGAGGGCGAACCCGGCGTACTCGTCCGGTTCCGGGGTGCCGTCGAGCACGCGAAGGTTGAGGTCGAGGAGGTTCACCAACGCACGGTTCTCCTGATGAGAGATGTCGCCGAAGTAACACACGTCGGACTCGACGTTCGCCCGTTTCGAAATCGCTTGGAGGGCTAGCCCCGACGCGATGGCGTCGGGGTCCGGGTTGTCGTGCATGACGATTGCGAGTCGCCCGTCGAGACTCCGGAGGACCCGCATCAAGCGGTTGAGTCGTTCACTGTGCGACGACCCGACGGCGTCGTAGATGCGGTCAGCGACGAGTCGGGTCGGGTCGATGGTCTCGTCGGCGACGCGTTCGATTTCCGCACGGGCAGACTCGCTGCCGTCTGTTCCGAGATAGACGACGAGTGACGCGTCGGGAAAGTGGTCGCGTGCCGTCCGTGCCACGTCGCGGTTCTCGTCTGTCGAGTCGCCTCCGACGATGACCACGTCGGTGTGTTCCGGGTAGTTCGTCGGGTCGTTCGGGTCGCCTGCCGTCGCTGCGACGCCGTCGGCACGGAAGTCGTCGGCACGGCCCTTCCTGTCGGTGACGACCACGACCGACCCCGGCCTGTCGGCCAGTGTCTCGACGAATGACCCTTCGAGGCCCCCGCACCCGAGAACCAGGCGACGTACCATACTAACAGGGTCGTCATCCGGCCGCAAAACCCTACCGTCATCCGATTCGGCGATGATATTATGTTATGTCACGCCATGGCACACAATAGGATGGAACTCGAATCACAACTCGTCCCCGAATCTCGCGCCGAATCGATCGTCCGAACCTGCCGAACTGTCGTCGGCGACGACCTCAGAAGTATCACGTACTTTACCCACGACCGGTGTGAGCAGATCTATCTCCGTTCCGACCTCGAAGCAGACGCCGACTTGACTGGATTCGTCGAACACGAGACCGACGGGTTTCAGGCCCGCACCGCTTACCGAGGGTCCGAACTCGGGAACTACCGCTACACGGTTCGCGCGTTCGAACACGGATACCTGACGCGCGTCACTGTCGCGTCCAACGGCGTCTTCGTCACGACCGACGGTCTCACGCTTCGGCGGTCCGAAGAACTGGCGTCGGCACTCTCTGAACTGCTGCGGGTCGAATAAGAAAGCGGTTTTTTCAGGCCGTCAGCGCGCTCAGAAGAGCGCCGCAGCGACGGTCTGTGCCGTCTCGATGACGGGCTGGAAGCCGGGCAGGAGGAGGACCGTACCGACGGCGGCGAAGACCACCGCGACGTACAGACCGACCGGCTGGCTTCCGATTTCGAGCGGCTTCGACGGCTCTTCGATCCACATCGCTTTGACGACGCGACTGTAGTAGAACAGCGACAGTGCGCTGTTCACTGCGCCGACGGCGGCGAGCCACCAGAAGCCGGACTCGATAGCCGAGTAGAACAGGGCGTACTTCGAGACGAAGCCACCGAACGGTGGGAGCCCTGCCAGCGAGAACATGAAGATGGTCATCGCCGTGGCGGCGATGGGCACCTTCGTCGCGAGTCCGTTGTAGTCTTCGAACGTGCGACCGATGCCCCACTTCTCGGCCATGGCGATGAACAGGAACGCGCCCGTGTTCATGAAGCCGTAGACGAGCAGGTGGGCCATACTCGCGCCGAGGACGTCGCCGTTGGCGGCGCCACCGTCGACGGTGATGGCCGCGAGGCCGATGAGCGCGTAGCCTGCGTGTCCAACCGAGGAGTACGCGAGCATGCGCTTGACGTTCTCTTGGGTCGCGGCCGCGAAGTTACCGACCGTCATCGTGACGACGGCGAGCACCGCGAACAGGAGCGACCAGTCCACGCTGCCGCCACCGAGTGCGGTGACGGTGTCGAGCGGGAACGCGACCGTGAAGACGCGGAAGGCGACGGCGAAACCGGCGGCCTTCGACGCCGACGAGAGGAACGCACTGACGGGAGCGGGTGCACCTTCGTACGCCTCCGGCGCCCAGAAGTGGAACGGGACGGAGGCGGTCTTGAAGGCGAACCCACCGGCAATCATCAGCACGCCGAGTCCGAGCACACCGACGAGTTCGTCGGCGTTAGCCAGGTTGGCCGCGACGTCCGGGAGGATAAGCGACCCGGTGACAGCGAACACGAGGCTGATACCGAACGCGAACACCGCCGACGACAGTGCGCCGATGAGGAAGTACTTCAGTCCCGCTTCGACGCTGCCGCGGTTCTTCTTGAGGAACGCGACGAGCGCGTACGACGGCAGCGAGGCGAGTTCGAGGCTGACGAACACCGTCGCCAGCGAGTTCGACATCGCCATCAGCGTCATCCCCGTCGCGGCGAAGAGGACGAGCGAGTAGAACTCACCCTGATAGCGCCGGTCGGCGAGGTAGTCGTACGAAGCGACAGAGACCATCGCGGCGACACTCGTGAAGATGAGCGTGAAGAACAGGCTCATCCCGTCGACGACGATTGCGTCGCCGTACAGCGAGATTGCGCCGCCAGTCTGCTCCATGCCAGTCCCTGCGATGAGGAACCATCCGGCGATACCGCCGGCGCCCAGCGACCCGAGCGTCGCCACACCGGCGAGGAGTCCGTTGTTCGACGTGTCCGGGTCGATAGTGTCGATGACGAGCAGGAGGAGTCCCGTGAGACCGAGCACGATGGCTGGTGCCATCGCCGTCCAGTCGGGGAGTGTCTGCAGTGGCGTCATTTAGAACGCACCTCCCAGTTCGAGAATCGGATTGACCGCGTCCTGAATCATGGTGAAGAAGATGTCGGGCGAGACACCGAGAACGATGGTGAGCAGCAAGAGCACCGCGAGCGGCGCCACGTCGTGGAACGGCGCTTCGGTAATCTCGTAGTCACCGTCGAACTGGAACGGCCCGAACAGCGTCCGCTGCATCGCGAACAGCAGGTAGCCCGCGACGATGACGATACCGAACATCGCCACGCCGGTGAACAGCGGCATCGCCGCCATCACCGTGGACTCGAACGCGCCCTTGAAGATGAAGAACTCGGCGGCGAATCCGGCCATGAGCGGGAGGCCCATGTACCCGAACGCACCGGCGACGAAGATACCCGCCGTGACGGGCATCTTGTCGGCCATCCCGGACATGTCCGTGACCATGCGCGTGTGCGTCGTGTTGTAGATGACACCGACGGCCATGAACATCAGTCCGGAGATGAGACCGTGGGCGACCATCTGGAAGGTCGCACCACCGACACCGTAGGTGGTGTAGGCGATGAGACCGAGGATGACGTACCCCATCGACGACACGGAGGAGTACGCGACGATGCGCTTGAGGTCCTGTTGTGCCAGCGCGAGGAGTGCGCCGTAGATGACGCTCGCCACGGCGACAAGCGCGATTGGCAGCGCGAAGCTTCGCGCCGTCTCCGGGAGCATCGTGAAGTTGAACCGGAGCAGGGCGTACGTACCCATCTTCAGGAGCACCCCAGCCAGCATGACCGACGCCGGCGTGGGTGCTTCGACGTGAGCGTCCGGAAGCCACGTGTGGAACGGGACGACCGGGACCTTGACCGCGAATCCGAGGAACATCGCGACGAACGCGACGGACGCCAGCGCACTCGCCGAGAGACCGGCGAAGCCGCTGAGTTGGCCAGCCTGCAACGCCTGGGCAATCTCGGGCAGGCGCAGCGACGAGATAGAGTCGCCGAGGCCGAACACGAGCGAGATGAACCCGATGAACATCACGAGCGACGCGATGTTCGTGTAGACGAAGAACTTGATAGCCGCGTACTTGCGGCGGGGGCCGCCCCAGACACCGATGAGGAAGTACATCGGGACGAGGACAGCCTCCCAGAAGACGAACCAGACGAAGAAGTCGAGCGCCGTGAAGACGCCGAGCAGGTTCGCCTCCATCAGGAGCATCAGTCCGTAGAACTGGGACTGGCGCTCCGCGATGGGCGTCCACGAGCTCACGATAGCGAGCGTGGTGAGGATGGTCGTGAGGACGACGAGCGGAAGGCTAATTCCGTCGACGCCGACCATCCAGTGGAGGTCGTACTGGCCGAGTTGGAGCCAGACGACGTCTGTCTCGAACGCGATGTTCCCGCCGAGTAAGGCGTTCCCGCTCGCGTCGTACTGTTGCCACATAACGAGGCTCCCGAGGACGGGAACCAGACTCAGCGCGAAGGCCGCCTTGCCGGCATAGCGGTCCGGCAGGACGAACGTGACCAGCGCGGCGAGGAACGTGACTGCGATGAGCGCTTCGATTATCATGCGAACCAACCTCCGTACAGGCCGAGACCGAGAAGCAGCGCCGTCAGTCCGAGCGTGAGGAGCGCGGCGTAGTTGCTCACCACACCGGACTGGATACGCTTCATACGCGACCCTGCGAACAGGCTGACGCTGGAGACGCCGTTGACGACGCCGTCGACGACACCCTGGTCGAACTTATCGAGAGCGCGCGAGATTGGCTGGACGACGCTCGTCGCGAGCCAAACCTGGTACTCGTCCTGGTAGTAGTTGTTGTACAGTACGGTCTTGATGCTCCCGAGCTTGTCCGTGTGTTCGACGGGGTCGGGGACGTTGTACAGCACGTATGCGAGACCGGCACCAGCGAGTGCGAGGCCGAGCGAGACGGCCGCGCCAATCGCGACTGTCCCCGCCTCACCGCCGATGTATCCCGAACTGTACGGGATGAGCTCGGCGTAGTGGTGCGCGTTCAGCGAGTCGAAGCTTCCGTCGAGGAACTGGTGCAGGAAGTCGATTCCCTTGATACCGAAGAGCTTCTCGACAGGAACCATGTTGACGAGGCCGGCCGTCGCGGCGAGCACGCCGAGGACGGCGAGCGGTGCCTTGACGTTCCAGCGGACGCCGTGGGGGTCCCGTGCCGTGTCGGACCGGGGCTCACCGTGGAAGGTGAGGAACACCATCCGGAAGGTGTAGAAGCCGGTGAAGAAGACGGCGAGCAGACCCATCGCGTACGCGACGAGCAGAATCGGACTCCCGCCGAGTCCGTGGATGAGCGTCTCGTACAGCACTTCGTCTTTCGACCAGAAGCCGGCGAACGGGACGATACCCGCGAGCGCGAGCGACCCAGAGAGGAACGCGTAGTAGGTCACGGGCATCTTGTCTTTCAGACCACCCATGTCCCACATGTTCTCGTTGTGGTGCATCGCGATGATGACCGACCCGGCGCCGAGGAACAAGAGCGCCTTGAAGAAGGCGTGGGTCATGAGGTGGAACGTCGCGGCGACGTAGCCACCGGCCCCGAGGCCGAGCATCATGTAGCCGTACTGGCTGATAGTCGAGTACGCCAGCACCTGCTTGATTTCCTTCTTGACGACACCCATCGTCGCCGCAAAGAGGGCGGTGAAGCCACCGATGAGAGCGATGATAGCGAGCGTCGTCGGCGTCAGTGCGTAAAAGCCGTACATCCGGGCGACGAGGTAGACACCGGCTGCGACCATCGTCGCTGCGTGGATGAGCGCGGAGACCGGGGTCGGACCTTCCATCGCGTCCGGAAGCCACGTGTGCAGGGGGAACTGCGCGGACTTCCCGACGACGCCTCCGAGAACGAGGAGGCCGACGACGGTGAACCACGCCTGTTCGCCCATGCCGAGGAACGTGTTGACCGAGTGTTCACCAGCGAGTGCTTCTTCTGCGAGCACCGGGAAGGCGTCGGGGCCGGCGAAGGCCGCCGAGCCGAACGTCGCGAAGACTGCGACGACGCCGATGAGGAAGAAGTAGTCACCGAAGCGGGTGACCAAGAATGCCTTCTTCGCTGCACTCGGCGGGCCGTCCTGGCGGAACCAGAAGCCGATGAGCAGGTAGGAACACAGTCCCACGAGCTCGAAGAACATGAACGCCATGAGCAGGTTGTCGGCGACGACGAACCCGAGCATGGAGGCGGTGAACAGGCCGAGACCGGCGTAGTAGCGCGGCAGGCCCGTCTCGCCTTCGTCGTTCATGTAGCCGAGACTGAAGACGTGGACGAGGAACGCGATGAGCGTCACGATGACGAGCATCATCGCCGACAGCGGGTCGATGAGCAGGCCGAACGTGAGGTTGATCGCGTCGAGGCCTTCCGCCCACGTGTAGATTGTCTGGTTGTACGTCTGTCCGCCGCTGACGGCGAAGAACGTCGCGACTGCGAGCAGGAACGACCCTGCCGTCGCGCCGATGCCCGCCAGGGCACCTCCCTTCGGCATGTACCGACCCGCCCCGAGTGCGATCAGGAACGAGAGGAACGGGAGGAGGACGATGGCCGGAGCGAATTCGAGAATAGTTGCCATACGTTTACCACCTCATCGTTGTTGCCTTCGTGACGTCCACGTCGTCGAAGTTGCGGTACAGCACCAGGATGATGCCGATACCGACCGCGACTTCGGCGGCGGCGAGTGCCATCGTGAACAGACCGAACGTCTGGCCCGTCACGTTGCCCCAGTAGTAGGAGAACGCGACGAGATTGATGTTGGCCGCGTTCAGCATCAGTTCGACCGACATCAGGAACAACAGCGCGTTGCGCCGGGTGAGCAGGCCGAAGAGGCCGAT
>NZ_LOPV01000470.1 GCF_001469865.1 Haloferax profundi | reverse complement strand
TTCACGCGGTCGTCGTACCGCTGGTTATACTTCCGCGCCGAGATGCCCTTCACCCAGTTGACGATGAGTGACGGAGCGTTCTTGGGTGGACTCCCGATGAACAGGTGTACGTGGTCGGGCATGACCTCGGACTCGGCCAGTTCGAGGCCTTTGTCCTCACAGATTTCCGCGAAGATGGTTTCGAGACGTTCCTTCGTCTTCCCCGTCAAGTGCGAACGCCGATACTGAGCGGAACCCTGTTCCGCGAGGTCAGCGGAATCGGATATTCTGCCCGACTTCGGCACGAACACTATGTGGTAGTAGAGTTCGTATTTCGCGTGACGGGTACTCTTTACCATCTATGTATACTATCATGGTTAGACGGCTTATAGATTGCGTTGGAACCTCGTCTATGCCATCGACAGCGGTTGAATACTGTTGGTCTGCTTCCTCCCAGTCTCCAGATTATATCCCGCGGGCGACAAGAACGCAGAGCGTTCTTGTAACACCCTGAAGGGCGAGGATTTCGGCTTGAATTTTTCGTAATAAAACCCCACTTCGTTAGTCTCGTGTGTCTATTCCGTGGGGCCGGAATACTACTGGAAAACTCTTCTATCCCTCTTCCGTAGGATTGAGACAGACGAAATGTACTCTCTCTTCCCCACTCAGATCTACACCTTCAAAACAAACTAGAGACAGACGAAATGTACTCTCACTGTGTAGGTCTAGTCCGAGTTCGTTCCGGGGGTTCTCATAGGAGTGTTTGAAGCGACTCTCGCACTCTACTCTCTCGGCCCAATGCACGTTGTATTCAACACGGCTTCAACAAACTATCTGCTACAGAGGATTTCAGCAGATCTCAGCAACTGTATCCCCACGTTTCGTTGCCCTCCGAGAAACTCTTGATTCGCACAATCGCTTAAGTAGTCGTATTTAAAATACAAATATAATGTCCAAAGAAGCACGCCTCGATTCTCTCGAGATTCAAAACGTGGTTGCATCGAGCGCTGTCGGTCAGGAGTTGGATTTGGAGTCGCTCTCGAACGACGTCGCCGGAGCGGAGTTCAACCCCGATAACTTCCCTGGACTCGTCTATCGGACCCAAGACCCGAGAGCAGCGAATCTGATTTTCCGGTCTGGCAAAATCGTGTGCACCGGTGCGAGTAGCGTCGACGGGGTCAACCGTGCATTAGAACAGGTGTTCGAGGAACTCGGTAGCCTTGGCATTCCAATCGATGACCGTGAAGAGGCGACGGTACAGAACATCGTCTCGAGTGCAGACCTCGGAACGAATCTCAATCTGAACGCACTTGCGATTGGTCTTGGACTGGAAAATGTCGAATATGAGCCTGAGCAATTCCCCGGTCTTGTCTATCGGATCGACGAGCCGAAAGTGGTCATCTTGCTGTTTGGGTCGGGGAAGATAGTCATCACGGGTGCGAAGAAGGTGGACTATGCACGGGAGGCGATTCAGGTCGTGAGCGACGAGATTGAGTCGCTTGGATTACTCGGCTGAGCGTCAGAACGTTTTCTCCGGAAACAGTGGGGTCTCAGATTCGGATAGCAGCGGTTATTCGGAACCCTACCTTGCCAACGAACTCCACTGGATATCCTCCGTCTTGAAGACAGAAAATGAGCTCTGGAATGGGCTCACAGGTTCTGAGATATCATCCCCGTCGGGTTTCCGCAGGATCAAGAAGCAGGTCTGCACACCACCGCTTAAGAAGTTGAATATACCGTCAGACCTGAAGGATTCAGGGTTCGAGCCGTTCGAATACTCCTCAGACTATTTAAAAGAATTCTGGGATATCCAAGTTGAGCGTGGCGTTTTCGATGATGTGACGAAGGGATTGTCGCCATCTATCCGACAACCAGTATTCCACCCAACGCAGGTCTAAGCATTCCTGAATCAAATCACGATTTTACCGACACTTGATGATGTGATTTGATTATGAGAACATCGACGGGTGGTGCCCCAGCTGCTCACCCTGGGATTCCGCTACAGTTGGCGAAACCGAATCAACGCTGGCGAGGAATTCGTCGTGTGTGACAACATCCTTGGGCTGGGATTCCTCTGGGTCCTGAATCTCACTGCTAATTCTGGCGTCCACAGCACGCATTGTTGCCTCACGACAGACGGCAGCAAGGTCTGCACCGGTGAACCCTACGGTAACAGCAGCCACCTCATCGAGGTCAACATCTGAAGCTAACGGAACGTCCTGGGAGTGAATGCGAAGAATCTCCGCACGGGCAGCCTCGTCTGGGAGGCCAACCTCAACTGCATGCTCAAATCGCCCCGGGCGGACGAGTGCATCGTCTAATGCGTCCAGCCGATTTGTTGCAGCAAGCACGAACACATCATCATTCGCTTCAGCCCCATCAAGTTCGGCGAGTAACTGGCCGACAATAGAGTCCTGAGCAGCACTCCCAGACCCTCGAGTGGTGGCAAGGGCATCAACCTCGTCAAAGAACACAACACAGGGTGCATTCTCCTGAGCCCGCTCGAACAGCTCCTCGATGCGGCCAACGGTCTCTCCGACCGACTCGCCCATCAACTCCGGCCCTTTGACCGACAGAAACGTCGCATCGGCAGCGTTCGCGACGGCAGTCGCCAGGCGTGTCTTCCCCGTCCCCGGCGGTCCGTACAGGAGGACGCCACTGGGGGGAGTCAACCCAAAGGTCTCAAACGTTTCAGCATGCTGGGCTGGCCACACAACTGCTCGCTCCAAGAGATGCTTGGCTTCGGTCTGGCCACCGACGTCATCAAAGCCGACATCCGGAAGCGTTACCCTGTATTCACGCATCGCCGATGGCTCAACCCGCTCGAGCGCCTGTTCGAAATCGACGTTCGTGACACGAAGTGCCGAAAACGCAGTATCGACAGACAGGTCTGCATCGTCCTCGGCACGGCGACTCGTCACCCGGGTGGCCTCCGTAACTAGCTCAGCAAGGTCAGCACCGGTGAATCCAACCGTCTGTCGTGCAAGGTCGTCAATATCAACACCAGCACCCAGGGGCACGTCACGGGTGTGAATCCGAAGGATGTCTCTCCGACCTGCTCTGTCAGGTGAGCTCACTTCGATTTCCCGGTCAAACCGGCCCGGCCGGCGAAGTGCACGGTCGATATCGTCAACACGGTTGGTCGTTGCGACCACTATGACATTGGCATCCTCATCGAGGCCGTCCAGAAGCGTCAACAACTGTGTGACGACACGGTCTTCAGGTCGCTTGCGGCCACTCCGAGACTGGGCAATTGCATCCAACTCATCGATGAAGACAATCGCTGGGGAATGTTGTTCAGCACGCTCGAAGACTTCTCGAACATTGGCCTCGGACTCACCGAACCATTTCGAGAACACCTCGGGTCCCTGGATGGACTCAAAGTGAGCATCAATTTCGTTGGCAACTGCTTTCGCAAGTCGTGTCTTCCCCGTCCCCGGCGGGCCGTACAGGAGGACACCACTTGGCGACTCAGCACCAAGATGGTCGTAGAGCTCTGGACGAGCAAGCGGACGTTCGATGACCTCCCTCACCTGGCTGATAGCGTCGTCAACCCCACCGAGGTCATCGTACGTAATCTTGTCAGTATCACTGGCCTCGTCCTCAGACTTGACCTCGGACAGCGCTACAAATTCGAGGTCAGTAATCCGAGAAATGACGGTGAGGTCACTCCCAGGACAGTCCGTGATTGAGATTGCTACCGAATCTTGAGTGCCAGTGGTAAGTGGAATCCGGAACGACCACCCCTCACGGACCGCACGACCATTCAGCCGGCGCTTGAGCTCTGCACGAACCACTGGGTCATCAGGGACGCCACCGAGGACTGCTGCGGTCACATGGTGAGCCCCATCGAGGGAGATTGGCTCGACAGCAACAGTATCACCCTTCTCAACGTCTAGGATATCTCGTGTCTGAGTATCCAATGCGATGATACGGTCATCGTCACAATCGACCGTCGGCCGAACCGAGACGACGAGAGACTCCTGGTCGGCATTGACGATTCCAAGGTGGTCGTCATCGTGGACACCGAGGTTTTCCATCTGACTTCGGGGAACAGCGGCAATTGCGAAGCCTTCGAGTCGGGAAGCGAGTTTCTGAACAGTGAGTTTCATGGGATAGATGTGAGTGTGAGCAGTCGGTGAGCGGTACCGCAGGCGAGAACGACCCAGGGATGTGGAACTATGGCTAGTCCGTCACAGGGACGACGTCACATCTCGCAACGAAGTGTGCAGCCCGAGTCTCGTCGAGACGTAATCGGTTCCGTGCGAGACGGACCGGGTTGAATGAGAGTTCGGCGAGACGGCCGTCTTTAGTGAGGCCTTCAACGTCGAGTGCTGAGAGAGCAGACCGGACGTCGTCACGGGTTGCATCCTCTACGAACGTGATGGTTGCCTCGTCCGCAGTGACAACCGTGTCAGCAATTGCTGATTCGTCTTTAGCTGCAGCCTCAACAACGGTCGGTAGGGGTTCGAGCTTATCGGGTGCGGAGAGAGTACTGAATTGGGAGCTCATTTGAATACCCGATCGCCAGGGGCGACCGGTATCAGAATGTATGGCTGGCCGTACCCTGGGTTTCGCGACTGTGTATTCCTATTGTCCAGACAAAGTAGACAATCAAAACAGTCTGTATTTGATCTATGAGAGTTCTATTAGTCTGATAGAAGTGGCGGGCTTGATATTGAGGGTGCAAACAGCACAAACTCTCAACACGTCGCAAGCTCAGCCCTCAGCGTAACTGTGCTGTGGAGGCATCAAGCACGCACCCTCCCAGAGTGTAATGGGATGTCGATGACCTCTCACGGTTCGCCGAGCCAGAGCCCCTGGATGAGCCCGTTCTGAACCTGATAGACCGCGAGCGCGTCTCTCGACTCCCCCATCGCAGTCACGTGTTCATGCAGGGCAACATACTCTCCAACTTGGAATTTATCACGCACCTCGCACTGGAGGTCTGGAACGGTGTCGAACAATTCGACGAAGTGAGCACGAATCTCTGTACTATCCTCGGCGAGGATCTCGTTTTGGGCGAGGTCCACGACACTCGCCTGCTCGTCATAGCAGGTGACGAACTCATCAATATCACCCTGATTGTACGCCTCAACCTGTCGCTGAACAACCGCCTTGGGAGTCGAGTCCTCCGCAGTCATCACAGTTCCATGCTGTCGCGTCTTTTGAATGTGTGTTGATTCAACACTTCATGAGTCGCGTCCATCCTATCACTAGGTGGGCGTCTTACGATGACCGGTTCGTGCCCTGTATGCAGAACGGCCTCTACAAACTAGCAGTAACTGAGGGGTTCAACAGAGCCTCAGTATTAGTCGCTTAGGAGATGCCCGAACGCACCCAGGATGTTACGGCCAGAGGCGGAGATACTCACGTAACTCGACCGGCCTCGTTGTTCAATCTGGACGTATCCATGATTCTCTAAATCATCGAGAATCTTTGAATCGAGCCTGTTGTACTTACTACTCCAGGCCTTGGTTTCGGTCCCTTGCAAGCACTCGAGGTGTGCTGTACCCGTCTTATCTCCGTCTCCACCGAACTGCTTGATGATGTTTCGTTTGTGGACTGAGTGGTTCTGGTCGGCCTTCTCTTTGAGGAATTCGAGAACAGCGATTTGGTCGGGTGTAGGCCCGTCAATCGGATAGAGTGGGAGGTCAGTCTGCGTTTTGACTCCTTCACTTGCTGGCGAGACTTCCGGGTCGTGTGAATACGATTCTGGGGTGACACTGTAGGGCCGTGCACCGACAGCCATACAACCAACAGCAGCAGCGACGGCAGCCACATGAGGCCCACTTGAGACGTTGACGTAGACACTGTCGCCACCCGCAACACCAGCATCGTGATGCTCTGCAATCGTCGTCACGACACCCATTACGTCGTAGAAATCAGTGAGTTGGACAGCGACACCGCGGACG